>JBDTIS010000108.1:0-11052 GCA_039936235.1 Burkholderiaceae bacterium
GAGTCCTCGAGATTCTTGTACAGCCAGTGCGCGGCGACCCCGGACTCGGCGACGCGATGCATGTCCTGCGTGCGGATCTGGAACTCGACCGGCGTGCCGAACGGCCCGAGCACCGTCGTGTGCAGCGACTGGTAGCCGTTGATTTTCGGGATCGCGATGTAGTCCTTGAACTTGGACGCGACCGGCTTGAACAGCGCGTGCAAAGCGCCGAGCGCGAGATAGCACGACGGATGATCGGGCACGACGACGCGAAAGCCGTAGACGTCGAGCACCTGGGAGAACGACAGTTTCTTCTCGACCATCTTGCGGTAGACGCCGTACATCGTCTTCTCGCGGCCGTATACCTCGGCCCGGATGCCGGCGGCCGGCAGCGCGCCGCGGACGGCCTCCAGCGTCTTGCCGACGACCTCGCGTCGGTTGCCTCGCGCGCCCAGGATGGCTTTGCGCAGCACCGCGAAGCGCAGCGGGTACAGATGCATGAACGACAGATCCTGCAGGTCGCGATAGATCGTGTTCAGCCCGAGGCGGTGCGCGATCGGCGTGTAGATCTCGAGCGTCTCGCGCGCGATGCGGCGGCGCTTGGCCGGCGCGAGCGCACCGAGCGTGCGCAAGTTGTGCAGACGGTCCGCGAGCTTGATCAGGATCACGCGAACGTCGCGCGCCATCGCCAGCAGCATCTTGCGGAAGTTCTCTGCCTGCTCCTCCTGGCTGTCTCGGAACTGGAGGCGGTCGAGCTTGGAAAGGCCGTCTACCATGTCGGCGACCTGCTGGCCGAACTTCTCGAGCAGGACCTGTTTGGAGACGCCCTGGTCCTCGATGACGTCGTGCAGCAGCGCAGCGCAGATCGCGTTCGCATCGAGCTTCATCCCCGCGCAGATCTCGGCGACCGCGATCGGGTGCGAGATGTACGCGTCGCCGCTGGACCTGAACTGGCCGAGGTGCGCGTCGTCCGAGAAGCGGTACGCCTCGCGGACCCGTTTGATGTCCGCCTCACCGAGATAAGCAGACAGCATCTCGCTCAACGGGGCCAGGCTGACGACGCTGGTGGGCGTCGCCGGTGGTGGCGGGACATGCGCGATCCGCTGCGCGGATTCCTGCGCTTCGAACGTGGTCAGCGTGTGGCCGCCGACGTCGTCGGCGGCGAATGCCTCGCGACGCCGCTTGAAATTGATCAGCCGCGCAACCGAGTCGAGAGCAGTGGACAGGCTCATGGCGGACCAGGGACGGCGGCTTGACTAGGTGTGTGCCGTGATGTGTGTGCGGCTCTTCAGGCGATCAACGGGAACGGCACCGGCCCGTCAGGTCGGGACCTTCTTGAGCATCTCGATGCCGATTTTTCCTTCGGCGATCTCGCGCAGCGCCGTCACGGTCGGCTTGTCGCGGCTCTCGATCTTCGGGGTGTGCCCCTGCGCGAGCTGGCGCGCGCGGTAGGTCGCCGCCAGCGTGAGCTGGAAGCGGTTGGGAATGTACTTGATGCAGTCTTCGACGGTGATGCGGGCCATGTGATGCTCCAGAGGTAATCGGTCGTTCGTTGGCAACGCCCGGTATCCGCGCTGATGCGGATGCGGGGACGATGAAAGGATGCGTCGTGTTCGCCGTTCGAGGGCTGATCAGGCCCGGCGCTTCGTGCATTCGCCGAGCCCCAGGCTCAGCCGACATGGATCCCGAGCTGTCCGAAGAGTTCGGCGTGGCGTAACGCCTGTGACGAGAATCGGAGGCGGGCGGCCTGCACGATGCTCTTCAACTGTTGGGAGGCTTCTGCGAACTCGGTGTTGATGATAGCGTATTCGAACTCCCGCGCATGGGCGATCTCGCCGCCTGCCGCCAATAAGCGACGCGTGATGACGGCGCTCTCGTCCTGTCCGCGCTTGTGCAGCCGTGCCTCGAGGGCCTCGATCGATGGGGGAAGGATGAAGATGCCGATCGCCTGTGGGAAGCGCCGCTTGATCTGCTGGGCCCCCTGCCAGTCGATTTCGAGCAGGACGTCGGCGCCTTCGGCGATGCGGGCTTCGATCCACTTCGACGACGTCCCGTACCAGTGACCGTGGACTTCGGCCGACTCGATGAACTCGCCGGCGAGACGGCGCTGGTTGAACGAAGCCGGGTCGGTGAAGAAATATTCGCGGCCGTCGAGTTCGCCGGAGCGCGGCGCGCGCGTGGTCGACGAGATCGACAGCCTGACGGTCGGATCGGCCGCCAGCAGCGCGTTCACCAGAGTCGACTTGCCGGCGCCCGACGGGGCGGCGACGATCAGCACGTTGCCTACCCGCGGATCGACGCTGCCGGGCGTCGCGAGGTCGGATGGGGTCATTCGAGGTTCTGCACCTGTTCACGGATCTGTTCGATCGCCAGCTTCAGTTCGACCGCCGCGTCGGCCAGCTCGGCTGCCGCGGCCTTCGAGCCGAGCGTGTTCGCTTCGCGATTGAGCTCCTGCATCATGAAGTCCAGGCGCTTGCCGACCACGCCGCCACGGCCGAGGATTGCGCGGACCTCGGCGAGGTGGCCGCCGAGTCGCGACAATTCCTCGGAAACGTCGATTCGCGTGCCGTACAGCGTGATCTCCTGGCGAATGCGGTCCAGCGCCTCGGCCCGGGTGATCGAGCTGGAGGATGCGATGGGGTCGGCCCCGTCGAACACGATGCCGAGCGCCGCCGCGAGCCGTTGCTCGAGCTTCTGCTGATGCGCCTCGACGAGCCGCGGCACCGCGGGCTGCAGCCGCAGCGCGATCGCCTCCATCGTGACGACCCGTTCGACGATCGCAGTGGCGAGCCGTTCGCCTTCGCGGACCCGCGCGAGCGCGAGCTGTTCGAGTGCATCCGCCGCGAGTCCCTTCGTCAGCGACAGGATCTCGTCGACCTCGATGTCGCCGCTTTCGAGCACGCCGGGCCAGTGCAGCACCTCGCTGACCGACAGCGGCCGCGCTTCGGGTAAGCGCGCCCTGACGCTGCGGTCAAGTCCGTCGAGTTGCGCGAGCATCCGGTCGGAGGCCACGACGTTCTCGGCACCGCCGACGTTGCGATGGATGTAGAAGCGCACGTCGAGCTTGCCGCGCGAGACCTTGGCGGTGATGGCCTCGCGCAGGATCGCCTCGCCGGCGCGCAGTTCGTCGCTGAGCCGGAACTGCAAGTCGAGATAGCGGGAGTTGACGCTGCGGATTTCGAGCACGATCGCCCCGACGCGGTGATCGCGTCGGGCCAGTGCGAAGCCGGTCATGCTTGAAACGGTCATCGTCTTCCTGGCGAGTTCATCTACGGTTCGCGACTGGTATATGGCGCGCGAGAATGCATCGGTGGCTGCACCAACCGATGCGCATGGCTGCAGGTTTCTTTACAAGAGGTCACGAAATGAACAAAATGCCGCAGCCCAGAGCCGGCGTGCTTCGAACTGTTCGTCGGCCTTCGAAGTCCCGCGGCCGCATCGTGCATCACGCCGCGATGCGCTTCGCTTCTTCTTCTCGTCGGCGACGCTGCGTTGCCACCTCCTGGTCTCCCGCTTGATGATTCGCCCCCGCGTTCGCTGATCCGATGGCTTCCGAATCGAACGCCCCATTGCCCGACGGCTACGAAGTCGAGGGCTACCGTATTGTAAAGAAGATATCCAGCGGCGGATTCTCGATCGTCTATCTCGCTCGCGACGAGTTCGATCGTCCGGTCGCGATCAAGGAATATCTGCCGAGCTCGCTCGCGTTGCGCCGTCACGGAGAACTGGTCCCCACCATCGTCGACTCGAACCGCCCGATTTTCCGTATCGGTCTCAAGTGTTTTTTCGAAGAGGGCCGGGCGCTCGCACGGATCCTGCACCCGAACGTCGTGCGGGTCGTCAACTTCTTCCGCGCCAACGAGACGGTCTACATGGTGATGCTTTACGAACAGGGTCGCACGCTGCAGGAGCAGATCCTGAAGTATCGCGACCGTGGCGAGAAGAAGCTGCTCGGCGAGCGCTTCATCCGGCTCGTCTTCACGCAGGTCATGAACGGGCTGCGCGAGGTGCACACCAACAAGTTGCTGCATCTGGACCTGAAGCCGGCGAACCTCTATCTGCGGCGCGATGCGTCGCCGATCCTGCTCGACTTCGGTGCGGCGCGGCAGACGCTTTCGGCCGACACCGGCAAGCTGTTCCCGATGTACACGCCCGGCTTCGCGGCGCCCGAGTTGTACGCGAAGCACGCGCTGCTCGGACCGTGGACCGATATCTACGGAATCGGTGCGTCGATCTTCGCGTCGATGTCCGGCCACGCGCCGCAACCGGCCGATGCGCGGCTGGTCAACGACAAGATGGCGTCCAGGATTCGCGACCTGTCGCACAGCTATTCGGAGGAACTGCTCGGCGTCGTCGAGTGGTGCCTGAAGCTCGACGTCCTCGAGCGGCCGCAGAGCGTGTTCTCGCTGCAGAAAGCGTTGCTGGACCGGGTGCCGACGGAGCGCAAGAAGACGCTCGGCGTGCGTGCGATCGCGGTGTTGCGCGGACTCAAGCCACGCGGTCTGGGCCTCGGCGATCTGGGGCGCTCGTCCACGATCTCCATGTACACCCGCCAAGGTCGGTAGTCCTCATGCGCTTCTCGATCTACCAGGAAAGCAGGAAGGGCGGCCGCAAGACGAACCAGGACCGCATGGGGTATTGCTTCAGTCGCGATGCACTGCTGATGGTCGTCGCCGACGGCATGGGCGGTCACGTGCAGGGCGACATGGCCGCGCAGATCGCGGTGCAGACGGTCGGCTCGCTGTTCCAGCAGCAGGCCACGCCACTGCTCAAGAGCCCGCAACGTTTCCTCGAGTCGAGCATCCTCGACGCCCACCAGCAGATCCTTCATTACCGCACCGCGAACAAGCTGTCGGAGTCGCCGCGGACGACCATCGTCGCCTGCATCGTGCAGAACGGTGCGGCCTGCTGGGCCCACGTCGGCGACTCGCGACTGTACTGGATCCGCCGCCGCGAGATCATCGCGCAGACGCGCGACCACTCGAAGATCCAGAGCATGATCCTGCAGGGCCTCGCGTCGCCGGCCGAGATCGACAAGCATCCGGATCGCAACAAGCTGTTCAACTGCCTCGGCTCTCCGGAGGTCCCGTCGGTCGAGCTTTCGCGCAAGATGACGCTGCAGCCCGGCGATACGTTGTTCCTCTGCACCGACGGACTCTGGTCCGCCGTCTCGGACGACGCGATTGCGACCGCCTTCACCGACAATACGGTGATGCGGGCCGCGCCCGACCTGATCGCGGCTGCGCTGGCCGAGGCTGGCGGCGAGGCCGACAACGTCACCGGTCTGGCGATGGGCTGGGAAGGCGCGGATCTCGACGAGGAGCAGGGTGTGTCGACGATCGCGATGCCGCTCGGCGCGATCACCACGACCATCGATCACCTGCGCCCGACCCAGCTCGGCACGTCGCAATCACCGATGACCGACAGCGAGATCGAGCGAGCGATCGACGACATCCGCTCGTCGATTCGCAAATCCAACAAACTGATGCCGAAAATCTGATGACTTATCGACGACTCGATGGACGCGCGGCCGATGCGCTGCGCCCTGTGACGATCACGCGCGGCTTCACGCGCTACGCCGAAGGCTCGGTGCTGATCGCGTTCGGGCACACGCGCGTGCTGTGCACCGCCAGCATCGAGGACAGAGTCCCTGGTTTCCTGAAGGGCAAGGGACAGGGTTGGCTGACCGCCGAATACGGGATGCTGCCGCGTGCGACGCACACGCGCAGCGACCGCGAGGCTGCGCGCGGCAAGCAGTCGGGCCGTACCCAGGAAATCCAGCGGCTGATCGGCCGCTCGCTGCGCAGCGTGTTCGACCTGAACGCCCTCGGCGAGCGGACTCTGACGCTCGACTGCGACGTGTTGCAGGCCGACGGCGGCACGCGCACGGCCAGCATCACCGGCGCGTTCGTGGCGGCGCACGATGCCGTGTCCACGCTGATCGCCAGCGGAGCGCTCACGACCAGTCCCGCGCGCGATTTCGTCGCAGCGATCTCGGTCGGCATCAAGGATGGCATGCCGTTGCTCGACCTCGACTACGCCGAGGACTCGACCTGCGACACCGACATGAACGTCGTGATGACCGGCGCAGGTGGCATGGTCGAGGTCCAGGGGACGGCCGAAGGCGAGCCGTTCACGCGCGACCAGCTCGACCGCCTGATCGACCTGGCGGGGCAGGGCATCGTGACGCTGATCGACGCCCAAAGACGCGCACTCGCCACTTGACGCGATGTGCCCTGCCAGCGGCCGCGGTGAATCCGTCGGCCCGCTCGACCCGTAGATGACGCACCCCACATGAATATCGAAGACCTCTTCGCCGCCCGATCCACGATGCCTCCCGGACTGATCTTTGCCATCGGCATCGCGTGCGTCGCGCTCGCGCTCGCCATCGTGTGGCTGTTCCAGCTGCGCAGTCACAACGCGAACATGGTCGATCCGGTCTGGTCGTGGAGCCTCGGCTGGCTCGGCGTGCTGTTCGCGGCGTTCGGAACCGGACCGCTCGTGCTGCGGGTGATGCTGGCCGTTCTCGCGGGACTGTGGGGCTTTCGCCTCGGCACGCACCTGTTCATCCGCAACCACGGCAAGCCCGAAGACGGCCGCTACGCGCGCTTTCGCAGGGAATGGGGTGCGAAGGCCGACCGCAACCTGTTCTGGTTCTTCCAGTTCCAGACCGTCTTCTCGGCGCTGCTGTCGCTGCCGTTTCTCGTCATCGCGTGGCGCGACGACATGCCGCCGACCTGGGCGATCGTGGCTGCGTTCGCCACGTGGATCGTGTCGGTCGCCGGCGAGGCGCTCGCCGACGCGCAGCTCGCGCGCTTCAAGCGCGACCCGGCCAACAAGGGCCGCGTCAATTGCAGTGGACTGTGGAGTGTGTCGCGCCATCCGAACTACTTCTTCGAATGCCTGCACTGGGTCACCTACCTGTTTCTCGCGGTCGGTAGCGGCTGGTGGTGGGTCGGCCTGATCTCGCCGGCGGTGATGGCTTTCCTGCTGCTGAAACTGTCGGGCATTCCGATCACCGAAGCCCACATGGCACACGATCGGCCCGAATACGCCGAATACATCCGGACCACGAGCGCGTTCGTGCCGTGGTTCCCCAAGAAGAGCCCATGAACGCGACCTCGATCGCCCCGCACGACCCGACGATGACGCTTCGCGCGTGGCATCCGGACCCTTTCCGATGAACGCGATCGAACTCGCCGAGAGGCGCTTCCTGCCCGACGCCGTCGTGCGCTTCGGGATGCGCCGGATGATGGCGCAGCGCCTGCGTGCCGAGGGGCGTGGCGGCGACGAGGCCGTGGCCGAACGCCAGCGTCAGTTCGTCGCGGAACTGGCCACGAGTCCGATCGCGATCGAGACGCAATCGGCCAATCGTCAGCACTACGAGGTGCCTGCCGAGTTCTTCAGGCTACATCTCGGCGGGCGGATGAAGTATTCGTCGTGCCTGTATGCGACCGGCCGCGAAAGCCTGGCCGGCGCCGAGCAGGCGATGTTCGCCGCTTATGCCGACCGCGCCGAACTGCAGGATGGCCAGCGGATCCTCGATCTCGGCTGTGGCTGGGGTTCGTTCGCGCTGTGGGCCGCCGCACGCTATCAGCACTCGACGATCGTCGGGCTGTCGAACTCGAACGGCCAGCGCGAATACATCATGGCGCGGGCCGCCGAACTCGGGCTGACCAACGTCACGATCCGCACCGGCAATATCGTCGACTTCGAATTCTCGCCGACCGAACTGAGCGGTGGCTTCGACCGCATCGTGTCGGTCGAGATGTTCGAGCACATGAAGAACTATCGGCTGCTGTTCGCGAAGGTTGCGGGTTGGCTGGCCGACGACGGCCGCGTGTTCGTCCATGTGTTTGCGAACCGCAACCTGGCCTATCACTTCGAGGATCGCGAGTCGGACGACTGGATGACGCGCTACTTCTTCAGTGGCGGGACGATGCCGAGCTTCGACCTGTTCAAGAGCTTCGCCGACGACCTCGAGATCGAGAAGCGCTGGTGGGTTTCAGGGCGGCATTACGAGCGGACTGCAAACGACTGGCTGCGTCGCATGGACGCCGCCGAGGCGCCGATCATGAAGGTCTTCGAGGCCACCTACGGGCCCGATGCGCCGATCTGGTTCGCGCGTTGGCGGATGTTCTACATGGCGGTCGCCGAGTTGTTCGGCTTCGAGAACGGCGCGCAGTGGGGCGTAGGTCACTACCGCTTCGCGAAGACGGGAAGGGCGATACGCTTTGCATGAGTGGCGGCTGCGTGCGATGGTGTGCGCGGCATGCCTGCTCGCGCCGGTCGCAGTGCTTGCGGAACAGCAGCAGTTCACCGGCACTGCGCACGACCTGAAGAACGGTCGCGTGCTGTTCATCGAGCACTACGACGTGCAGATCGAGAACGGCCGCTGGACGTCCGGCACGACGCGTTACCAGCTGCCGTCCGGCCCGCAGATCGCCGAGCGGAAGTTCGACTTCTCGAGCGATCGCTACGTGCCGGTGTTCGCGTTCGAGCAGACCAACCCCGAATATCGCGAAGGCATCACGAAAATCGACAAGGGCAAGGTCGACGTCTACATGGTCCGCGACGGCAATCGCCAGGCCGCGTCGCTCGACCGGGTCAAGGAGATGGTGTCCGACTGTGGCGCACAAGGCTATGTCGTCGATCACGTCGACGCACTGCAGGCAGGCGCCGTGCTCCACTTCACGCTGGCGGTGGCTGGACGCCTCGACAGTTTCTCGCTCCGTGCTCGGAAAGTGGGAGAAGCCGAGGTCGGCGGCGTCAAGGGCATCCGCGTGCGGATCGAGCTCGATTCGTTGCTCCGGCTCGTTCTGCCTCCGCTGGAGCTGACGATCGATCCGGTCACGCGTCGACTGCTCGAGTACTCCGGCATCTCGAACCTGAAGGACCCTGCGACGAAGAAGGCCTTCTCGGCGCGGATCGTGTTCACATACCAGTAGTTCCTCAGACGATCGCCTTGATCGCCGCCATCGCGCCGAGCAGCAACGGCTGGTGGGCCAGGTAGATCGTCAAGCTCCGGCGTCCCATCGTGGCCAGCATTCTCCGTAGCGCGACTGGCCAGCCTTCCCAGGCGGCCGCAGTGCGCGGGGACAATCGAAAACCGCGATGCGCCCATAACGCGCCGGCGCCGCAGCCGACCAGCACGACCCCCAGCCAAGGGAACAGCGGCACGTAGTCTTCGGTGATCGGCTTCGTCGTTGCGAAGCCGATCCAGTTCAGTGTGCGGGGATCGAAGATCGGGCTCGAAACGAAGTTGCCGATCACCAGCATCGCGCAGCCGAGCACGATTGCCCATCCGCCGAGCCTCGGGGCGCGCCGGCACACCCACAACGCGACCGCGACGAAATGCAGCACGCCGAAGTAGATGAACGATTGCGGAAACAGCAGCGCGCTGCCTGCGGTGACGAGTGCTGCAGCTGCGGCGATCTGCGCCCAGCGATGCACGAACGCGCGGTCGAACCATGCCGATGCGCCGGGCTTCGCATGGTCGCGGGCATCGCGCAGCGCGAGCGAGACGCCGACGACGAAGAGGAAGCTCGTCACGATCGCCGAGCGCCAGCCGATCCAGCGCGGATCGTCGAGCATCGCCCAGGCGGCCCAGTGGTAGAAGGTCAGGTCGAAACAGAAGTGGTACGCGATCATCATCGTGATCGCGATGCCGCGCGCCACGTCGACTGCGTCGATACGCGCCGAAGCGACTGGTAGCGGAATAGCCGATTTCTTCCGGGGGCGGGGCCGCGTCGGACTGGGTTTCATCGGGCCGATTATGCAAGGCTGCCGCGCCGTCCCGTCGATGTCCGGATGGCGCGCAGTCGTCGTCCGCTATAATTCAAATTTCCCGGTGGTGCTGCGCGGATGGCCTCTCGGCCAACCCGTCCAGGCGCATCCCTACATGACCAAATACGTATTCGTCACCGGTGGCGTGGTGTCCTCGCTAGGCAAGGGCATCGCCGCCGCATCTCTTGCGGCAATTCTCGAATCGCGCGGTCTCAAGGTCACGCTGCTGAAGCTCGATCCGTACATCAACGTCGATCCCGGCACGATGTCGCCGTTCCAGCACGGCGAGGTCTTCGTGACCGAAGACGGCGCCGAGACCGACCTCGACCTCGGCCACTACGAGCGCTTCGTCAGCGCGCGCATGCGCAAGGTCAATAATTTCACGACCGGCCAGATCTACGAGAGCGTGATCCGCAAGGAGCGGCGCGGCGAGTATCTCGGCAAGACCGTGCAGGTGATCCCGCACATCACGAACGAGATCCAGGACTTCATACGGCGCGGCGCCTCGGCGGCATTCCCGGAGAGCGGCGGCGCGGACATCGCGATCGTCGAGATCGGCGGCACCGTCGGCGACATCGAGTCGCTGCCTTTCCTCGAAGCGGCCCGGCAGATGAGCCTCAAGGGGGGTCGCGGCTATGCCTGCTTCCTGCACCTCACGCTGGTGCCGTTCATCGCGTCGGCCGGCGAGCTGAAGACCAAGCCGACGCAGCACAGTGTGCAGAAGCTGCGCGAGATCGGCATCCAGGCGGACGCGCTGCTGTGTCGCGCCGATCGTCGCATCCCCGAGGACGAGCGCGAGAAGATCTCGCTGTTCTCCAACATCGAGCTCGACAGCGTGATCTCGGTGTGGGACGCCGATTCGATCTACAAGATCCCCGCGATGCTGCATGCACAGGGTCTAGACGACATCGTCTGCGAGCGCCTCGGCATCACCGCGAAGCCGGCAGACCTGTCGGTGTGGAACAAGCTGGTCGACAGTCTCGAGCATCCGAAATTCGAGGTGACGATCGGCATGGTCGGCAAGTACGTCGACCTGACGGAGTCGTACAAGTCGCTGACCGAAGCGCTGGTTCACGGCGGCATCCACACGGGCGCGAAAGTCAACATCGAATACCTCGACTCCGAGGCGATCGACGCCGACGGCACCGCGGGTCTGAACGATCTCGATGCGATCCTGATCCCCGGCGGCTTCGGCGTGCGCGGCACCGAAGGAAAGATCAAGGCGATCCAGTACGCCCGCGAGCAGCAGGTTCCGTTCCTCGGCATCTGCCTCGGGATGCAACTCGC
>JBDTIS010000109.1:0-45141 GCA_039936235.1 Burkholderiaceae bacterium
AATGTGCGATCGCGTTCGAGAAGCTGTGGATCGAGGCAGGTGCGCCGAAGGGGACCTACACCAACCTGCTGATCTCGCACGAGCAGGCCGATCGGGTCATCGACGATCGACGCATCAAGGGTGTCGCGCTGACGGGCAGCGTGGCCGCGGGGCGCGACATCGCAGCCCGGGCCGGCAGGAATCTCAAGATCTCGTCGATGGAACTCGGCGGCAGCGCCGCGTTCATCGTGCTCGACGACGCCGACCTCGGGCGGGCGATTCCGTGGGCCGTGTGGGGGCGCATGTACAACCAGGGACAGACGTGCTGTGCCGCGAAGCGCTTCATCGTGCTGGAGTCGATCGCCGATGAATTCCTCGCCAGGTTCAAGGCCGCGTTGTCGGCGCTCCGGGTCGGCAACCCGATGGACGAGACGACTACCAAGGGGCCGCTGTCGACCGAGTCGGCGTTGGTGGATCTGATCGAGCAGGTCGACAGAGCCGTCGAGCACGGCGCGAAGGTGTTGATGGGCGGTTCGCGTATGCAGGGCACCGGGGCGTTCATGGAGACGACCATCCTCGGTGACGTGAAGCCCGGCAATCCCGCGTTCCGCGACGAGTTCTTCGGACCGGTGGCATTGTTCTTCAGGGTCGAAGACGAAGACGAGGCGATCGCTCTGGCCAACGATTCCGACTTCGGCCTCGGCGGCTCGGTGTTTACGAAAGACATCGCACGTGGCAAGCGCGTGGCGAGTCGCGTCGAGACGGGAATGATGTTCATCAACAATATCGATTGGTCCGACGCGGCGCTGCCGTTCGGCGGTATCAAGAATTCGGGCTACGGTCGCGAGCTCGGCGATATGGGCATCCAGCAGTTCGTCAACAAGAAGCTGGTGCGGATCGTCGACAGCATGGCGCCAGGCTGAAACCGGGACCCTGGCCGCGACACGCCGAGTCGCGCGCTCCGAAGTCTGCGGAGCATCCGTGTACATCAAACGTCGTCGAGCTTCACGAACCTGGCAACGGCCGAAGAACGGAGGTGAGGCGTCGCGCATGGAGTTGCGTCGCTGCTGCGTGCGCGGTCGAGCAAACTGGTAGGTTGGCGCACAGACCACCGATCGGCATCCCGATAGAAGGGAGGCCGGCATGATGCGAGGACGTGCGGTTTCCGTTCGCTAAATCGCGGTCGAGCACGCAAACGAGGTATCAACGATCATCGCGACCGACGATGCACTCGGCGATATGAAGCCGCGCGAAACGCGTCACTGGAATGAGTCAGAGAAGAAAGTGGCAGCGGCCACCGCGCGGCTTCGCAAGTCCACGGTAGTTGCGAATTCCTAGCTTCGCGGGGCGGGGGGAATTCGTTGAACTATTGATAACCCAGGGCTTGCTGCAGGTCCATGCGTGTGTTCGACAACGCACAGACGGATGACCTCTCTTCGTCGAAGCTCGAGGACCGATGTCTGGCCGAGAACCGAGATGAGCGGATGTGCTGTGCGAACCCGGCGTGATGGTAGCGCCAGCCGGTTGCCGGGATGGGCGACCGACCTCCTGCTGTGTTTCGCTGCGTTCGGCAGCTCCGCCGCCGAGCCGCCGCGACGGTCACCGCTCGTCACGCCATCGGGCTCCGAACACCATGCCGGCAAGTTCGACTTCGTGGAACCGATCACGCCCGACCCCGCCTCTGCGAAGACTTTTCACGGCGCTCTGTTCGGCTGGACCTTTCGCGACTTGCAGGTCGGCGTCCATCAACATGCCGAAGCGTCCCTCGACGGTCGCCCGATCGCCGGCACCGTCCCCCGACCGATCCGCTCCGGAGAGCGGCGCCAGCGCCCGTGGCTAAATTTCGTGGCCGTCGCCGATGTCGACGCGACCCGCACGACCGCTGTGCGGAACCGGGGACGGACGCTTTCGGATCCGCACGATGTCGCAGGCCTCGGACGCATCGCGGTCTTCGCCGATCCACAAGGCGCGGTCTTCAGCGTGCTGGCTTCCGCGAGCGGCGATCCACCCGACGAACTGGCGGCCTCGGGCGAATGGATCTTGGCATCCCAGTTCACGCGCGATCCAGACGCCGCGGCCGCGTTTTGCCAGACCCTCTTCGACTACGAGGTCTTCGACCTTCCCGATCCCGGCAGCGATCCGCATCTCATCCTCGCTGCCGGGGGCTATGCGCGGACCGCCGCGGACCCGCTGCCGGCAGACGACGTGCATGCGCACTGGCTCAACTACGTGCGCGACGTCGCGCTCGGCGGCCAGGTGCTGCTCACGCCGCGCGACGATCGTCACGGCTGCAGGATTGCCATCGTCGCGAATGCCCCGGTTGCGCCGTTCGGCCTGCTTGAATGTCGGGACGATCGAAACACGCAGGTGCTTCAATGATCGTCATCGCCTGGGGACGACTTGCCGGCCTGGCGCTGGTCCTGCCGCCGCTCGCGCTTCTGTCGGCCTGCACGGTCGAGCCTGGTTATGGATACGGCTACGACGGTCCGGACATCGGGGTAGGGATCGCTACTGCGAGCCGTTCGGTTTCGACTACGGCGGCTGAGGACCGAGCTACTGCAGCGGATCATCGCGCCGTGGGGCGCGGGTTTTCCATGATCGCAACGGCGCCGGGCACGGATACAGACCGACCCCTTCGTCCCACGGGATGCCTTCGATTCCCTCCGCGCCCCGACGCATCGGCGGCCACGGTGGCGGCGGCGGTCTGCGGTGACCGATCGCTCCGACTTCCGATCGCTTGGCGCAGTGCTGCGCATCGGCCTTCCGACCTGTTTTCGGCCGCGGCCTCCCCAAGAATCGAGGACACCGCATGTTGCGCAGCATGAAGGATCTCGAGCACTACCGGATCGGCGCACTCGACGGCGATGTCGGCCACGTAGAGGACTTCTACTTCGACGACCATGCATGGGTGATTCGCTATCTCGTCGTCGAGACCGGCAACTGGTTGTCGAGTCGTCGGGTGCTGATCTCTCCGATCTCGATCCATGACCCCGATTGGGCTGCGCGCGTGCTGCCGGTCTCCATCACTCGGGCACAGGTCGAAAGCAGTCCGGACATCGAGACCCATCTGCCCGTTTCCCGTCAGCACGAGATGCAATACCTCGGCTATTACGGATACCCGTATTACTGGACTGGCGGCGGTCTGTGGGGCGCAGGACTGTTCCCGTATGCGATGGCGCCCGGTTACGGCGGCATCGGTCCCGATCCTGATCAGCAGTCGGTGCGGGATCGGCGTCACGAGGCCGTCGAGCGAGCGATCCATCGCGACGACGATCCGCATCTGCGAAGCTGCAAGGCCGTCGTCGGCTGTCACATTCATGCGACCGACGGCGACATCGGTCACGTCGAAGGCCTCCTCGTCGATGAAGAAACCTGGGCCATCCGCTATCTCGTCATCGACACCAGCAACTGGTGGATCGGCCACAAGGTTCTGGTCGCACCCGAATGGTCGACCGGGATCGACTGGACGCAGGAAACCGTCACGGTGCGCCTGACCCGAAAGTCGATCGCGGATGCGCCTTCCTACGACGCCGGCGTGGCGTTGACGCGTCAGCATGAAGCGCTTCTCCATGAGCACCATCGACAGACCGGCTACTGGCATGAAAGCGATCCGACCGAGTCGCACACCGAATGACCAAGAAGAGTCGGATCACGATCGATATCGACGGCTTCCGCGTCAAGCCGGGAGAAGCGGTCGACCTGACCCGCTGGTCGACCGACGTGCCGCCGCTCTGCAAATCCGACAAGCAGTCCGCGGCTCTTCTCGAGGATCACGTCCAGCGACTGAGCGGTTTGCAGGAGCTTCTGTATGCGTCGAATCGCTACGCGGTCCTGCTGATATTCCAGGCGATGGATGCGGCCGGCAAGGATGGCGCCATCAAGCACGTGATGTCGGGCGTCAATCCGCAGGGGTGCCAGGTGTTCAGCTACAAGCATCCCAGCGATGCGGAACTGGAACACGACTTTCTATGGCGCACGACGCGCGACCTGCCCGAGCGTGGCCGGATCGGCATCTTCAATCGCTCGTACTACGAGGAAGTGCTGGTCGTGAAGGTCCATCGCGACATCCTGCAGAGCGAGGGCCTGGCGGATGTACCGCGCCTGGACGCGGACCTCTGGCGAGGACGCTATCGTTCGATCGTCGACGCGGAGCGGCACCTGCATGCCAATGGCACGCGCATCATCAAGTGCTTCCTTCATCTCTCACGCGACGAGCAGCGCAGGCGTTTCATCGCGCGCATCGACGATCCGGAGAAAAACTGGAAATTCAGCGACTCGGACATTCACGAGCGCAAGTTCTGGGACGCCTACATGGCTGCTTACGCGACCTGTCTGAGCGCGACGAGCACGACCGACTCGCCGTGGTACATCATCCCTGCCGACGACAAGGACAACAGCCGGCTGATCGTTTCTCAGATCGTGGTCGACACCATCGCGGCGCTGAAGCTGAGTTATCCGGCGACAGGACCCGTGCGCGAACGCGAACTTCAGAAATATCGGGCGGAGCTGTTGGGCTGACGTCCTTTACAGGAATGGACTCGGCGTGTCGGATCTCTTCGACATCCGGCGGCGGGGCGAAGGAGGGGGATCGCGCGATCTGCGTTTGCGCGATCGCGAGCTATTTCGCGAAAAGCTGGCCGATGTCGCCGAACGCCTTGAACTCCAGCGCGTTGCCCGACGGGTCGAGGAAAAACATCGTCGCCTGCTCACCGACCTGCCCCTTGAAGCGCACCTGCGGTTCGATGACGAATCGCGTGCCTGCGGACTTCAGGCGATCGGCTAGAGCGTCCCACGCCTCCATCGGAAGGATCGCGCCGAAATGGCGCACAGGCACATCTTCGCCGTCGACCTCGCTCGTGGCCTTGTGACCGCATTCGTCGGCCGACAGGTGGGCCACGATCTGATGACCGAAGAAGTCGAAGTCGACCCACTCGGGTGCGCTTCGGCCTTCGCTGCAACCGAGCAATTCGCCGTAGAACCGCCGAGCCTGCGCGAGGTCGTGGACAGGGAAGGCGAGATGAAACAGTGCGGTCGTGTTCATGTTCCAGGTCTTGATGCGATGTCGGAACGCGCATTATCCGCAAATCGACACCCGCGCGGCAGCGCGACGCGTCGACCATCTGAAGCCGTCGATCCGAACGGTGGCATTCACCGACTGCGTCGGGCGCGGCGAGATCGCCGCCCGCGCCGATCGGGAAGCGGTCAGGCGGCTTCGGCGGGGCCGCTTTCCAGCAACAGCATCCTCGCCTTGTGCGCTTCGGCCGGTGTGCCGTGGACCATCAGGACGTAGCTGTCGACCGTCAATGCGTTCTCGTATTTGACGACCTGGTCCTTCGGCACGCCTATCTCGATGAGCGCCGCGCCGAGAGCCGACACGCCACCGATCAGCACGGCTCCTTCGAGCACACCGACCAGCGTCGATACGAAGGGTCCCGCCATCGCGACCAGCCCCAGGCCGGGCAGGAAGAAGACGGCCGGCGCGAACAGCAGACCCCAGAAGCCGCCCCAGAACGCGCCGGCGCCGCCCCATGATCTGATCCGGTCGCCTGCGGTGTAGAAGCCGACGGGATGCTCCTCGCTGTGATAGCCCTTACCGACCAGCGACAGCCGCGCAGGATCGAAGCCGGAACGCATCAGCAGTCGAACGGCTGCCTCGGCTTCCTTGTGCGTCTTGAAGATGTAGACAGGTGCGTCGTTGTCGTTCATCGGGATCCTTTTCTGCTCCGTCATCGTTCCGTCCCGGTCCTATGTCCGATGACTCCGTACGATTGATGAAGTGGAGGATGGAACCGATTCCGAACCGGGTCTGTGCAGTAGCGCGCATAGCGGAGCGCATCGGGTCGTTCGGAGCGGGTGCGTCGATCGGCGCACGGACGCACGCGCGGTCGATGAACGGCAGCGGCGCGGCGCTCGCGTGGATCGACACCCCGAGACCGGTCGGCTAACGCGGCGGTGAGCCGGCGTCGATGCAGAACGAGGCGACCTGCGCCAGTACGGCGGCCACCAATCGGTTGGCTGCGTCGACACCGCCACGCGGATCGTCGCTCGCCGCCGGCAGCGTTGCGTCGAATTCGCGGGTGGCCACCACCTGCCGCGTCGCACTGTCGACGACGACCACGCGCAACGTCAGCCGCACGCGGCTCGGCGCGACCGAGAAGTCCTGCTGCAGGCGGACGATCTCGCTGCTGACGCGCAAGTCGGCAGAAGCGGAGGTCGATCCGTCCAGTACGGCGCGAAAGGCGCCGGTCCTCTGGATGGCGCGCACCATCAACGGCGCGAGCATCCGGGCAGGGGAGTCGACCCATTGATTGAGCGCGAAGTATTCGCGTTCGTTCGGCCGTCTCTGGTAGACCATGTGCACGCTGTCGAATCCGGCCGCGGCCCGGGGCGTATCGACGATCAGCGTGCGCGCTCCCGGCTTCGGCGGGGCCGCCGAGGTCGTGTCGGCCGCCGAGGGCGTCGTATCGTCCAGTACGAACAGCGTGGGCTCGTGCGCCGGCTTGGGAAGCAGTGACGATGCGCAGCCCGTGACGATGAAGACGCCGAGCGCGAAGAGGCCTGCGCGGAATGCCGCCCTCGATGGGAACGCGTTCATGGCTTCGCCTCTTCGCCGGGTCCCAGCGGTCGTTTCGGAGCGCCGATCAGCAGGCTGGTCGGATTGCGTTCGGTCTGTTCGCTGAGGGCTCTCAACGAGCGCGCCAGCGCGTTCAGTTCGACCGTCAGTCGCTCCACCTCGGGCAGGGTGCCTCCCTTCAGCTGCTCCAGCACTCCTGTAGCGGCAACGATCGGCCGGTGCGCATCCGCGCTCGTCCGGCTCACCGCGTCGGCCATTCGTGCGACGGCGTCCGCGCTCGCAGCGATCCGTTGGATCGCCGGGCCGAGCCGGTCGCTCGCTTGCGCTGCGTTGCGTGCGGTCTTGGCCGCATCCGCGATGGCGGCGGTCATCGTGCGCTGCTGTGCCGACAGGGCGTGCATCAACGTGGCGGTGTCCAGCAGCGTCTGCTTGAACGCGGCGCGATTGTCGACATCGAGAACGGCGTTCAGGTTGGCGGCAGTCGTGGTGAGATTCGCCATCCCGGTGGTCAGGACATCCTCGAGCCGTGCACTCAGCGACCGCTTCGAGAGGATCGTCGGTACGGCGCCGTCGATCGCCGTCAGCGCGGGCGATCCGGGACTACCGCCGCTCAGTTCGAAATAAGCGATGCCGGTCAGCCCCTGACTCTTGAGGACGGCCTCGGTGTCCTGCTTGATCGGGGTGCCGCGCTCGATCAGGAAGCCGACACGGACCCGACGCGAATTCTCCGGATCGATCGCGATCGTGCTGACCTTGCCGACGTCGACGCCGAGATACTTCACCGGCGCGGCAACGGTCAACCCGGCGACCGATTCCTCGACCACGACCTGATAGGGCTCGTACTTCTTCTTCGTGCTCAACCCGGCGGCGAGCCACAGCACCGCGGCGACCAGCGCGGCGCCGAGCACGAGCACGAACGCGCCGACCAGCGTGTAGTTCACTTTGTCGTCCACGGCGCCTCCTTCGTTGTCGGTGACGGGCGGGGGTCGGCAAAGTAGGCCTGCACGATCGGATGCGTGTCGTGACTGAGCTCGTCCATCGAGCCGACCGCGATGACGTGCCCTTCGCCGAGGACCGCGACCCGATCGCTCACCTGCCAGAGCAGATCCAGGTCGTGCGTGACCATGACGATGGTCGGACCGTACAACGCATGGGTGCGCAGGATCAGTTGATCGACACCGACCGAACTGGCCGGATCCAGGCCGGAGGTCGGCTCGTCGAGGAACAGCAATTCGGGATCGAGCGCAATGGCACGCGCCAGCGACGCTCGCTTGAGCATGCCGCCGCTCAGTTCGCTGGGCGCCTTGGCACCCGCGTCGACCGGCAGACCCGTGAGAGACAACTTCCAGTCGGCGATCTCGTCGATCAGCGCGTCGTCGAGCGTGCTGTGTTCCCGGAGCGGCAATCCGACGTTCTCGCGCACGGTCAGCGAACTGAAGAGCCCACCGGTCTGGAACATCACGCCCCAGCGGCGGCGCAACGCGTGCGCCTCGTCGTGCGTCAGGGTCGCGGTATCCGCACCGAACAGGGTGATCGTCCCTGACGTCGGCCGTTGAAGAAGGATCAGCTCGCGCAACAGCACCGACTTGCCGGAGCCGCTGCCGCCTGCGATCGCGAAGATTTCGCCGGGCCTCACCTCGAGGTTCAGATCGTCATGGACCACATGACTGCCGAAGCGCGTGCAGACCTTGCGCATGGTGATGACCGGCGCGACTTCGGCTTGCGTCATCAGATACCCGCGAGGCTGAAGGCGACCGAGAACAGGGCGTCCGCGACGATCACGAGAAAGATCGACTGCACGACCGCGAGCGTGGTCTGTCGGCCGACGCTGTCGGCGCTGTCCCGCGTGCGAAAGCCCTGGAAGCAGCCGATGATCGCGATCACGAACGAGAAGACGAACGACTTGCCGATGCCGACCATCAGCGTCGCGCCCTGCATCTCGGTGCCGAACCGGTCGATGAACTCAGGGAATCCGATGTCGAGTTGCGACTTCGCCATCATCATCCCGCCGAACACGCCGGTGGCGTCCGCGAAGACGGTCAGTAACGGCAGCGCGATGGCGAGCGCCACGATTTTTGGCAGCACCAGCAGTTCCACCGGGTCGATGTCGATCGTGCGCATCGCGTCGACTTCTTCGGTGACCACCATGGTGCCGATCTGCGCGGCATACGCGGAGCCCGAACGCCCGGCGATGATGATGGCGCTGATCAACGGAGCGAATTCGCGCAGCATCGCGTATCCGACCAGATCGACGACGAAGATGTTGGCGCCGTAGTGACGCAACTGGTCCGCGCCTTGGTAGGCCACCACGATCCCGAGCAGGAACGACGTCAGACCGATGATGGGGAGCGCTTCGAAGCCGCTCACCTGGATGTTGCGAAGGACCGTACGCCACCGGATGCGTCGCGGTCGCAGCGCCAGGGCCGCGCCGGTGGTGGCGACCTGGCCGATGAACGTCATCAGGCCGAGCGCCTGCCGGACTGCGTCTGCCGTCGACCGGCCGACCGATTCGATGAAGGAATGACGATGAGTCTCGACGGGGACGATGGACTCGCGTCGACCGACGAGTTCCATCAGCGCCTTGAAACGTGGCTGCCAGCCGCGCAGGGTAGCCTGGGCGCCGTGATCGGCCAGCCATCGGCTCAGGACCCAAACACCCGCACTGTCGATCGCATCGAGACCGGAGCCGTCGAGTTCAACCGGACCGGGCGGACATGCGAGCGTCGCGAGCGTCTTCGGAATCGCGCCCATCCCGCCCGAAGTCCAGTGGCCGGAGAGGGTCCACGTTCCCGGGTTGGGCTGCAGGATGGTAGCGGGGTTCGATGGCGGCATGCAGGGGGCGAAGCAGCGCAGGCTCTTCGGTGGCGGTCTGTTCCATATCGCACAGGGGCGCTCGCAGGACCGTCGGGCCGAGGGCGGACCGATGCGATCGGGTCCGCGGCCCGCACCGACGCCGATTATCGGATCTGCATCGGAGAAATGCCAGCGCCCCGGATGGCGTCGCCGAGTGGTGGCTCGCTCACCCCGCCGGTTTCGACTTCCATCGTGAAGGCCACGAGGTCGGCCCGGACCAGAGCCGCACGATCTTCGGCCTCGAGCGTCCTGACAATCGCGCCCGCGCCCGCCGCGCTCGTCATGGCGTCGTCATCGACGCTTGCCCACGGAGCTCTCGTCGAGCCGGTCGAGATCGGTCAGTGCGGCGCGTCGTCGTGCACCGCCGTCGAGCGAAGCGACCAGATCGATCGTCTCCCCGCCGTTCGTGAATTCGATCACTTCGAACGCATGGTCCGGCACCGCGCCGAACCGCGACGGGAAGACCGCCGACACGCTGGCGCCATCGTGGATGGCGTCCACCACGTCGGCCACCGGCACGATCACCGAAGCGCCTACGTCGAGATTCGACTTCGCGTTGATCTCCGTCCACAGCACGTCGGTGATCATGCCCGCGTCGTTCAGGCGCACCTTCGAGATCGCGAAGACGCGTCCGGTTTCATCATCCTGCGGTCGGGCGCGTGCGCCTTCGAGACTCATGGGTTATTTCCTGGCAGTGGGTCGACGTTCAGCGCGCAGTATCGAAGCGCTTTCGCGCTCCGTCTGTTCGTTGTCGTACAGAGGCCAGCACGCTGCGGTTCAGCGCGCGCCCTTGTGATCCTTCTGACCGGTGTTCTTGTGTCGCCCGAGAACTTCAGCCGGTTCTTTGGGGGCCGGCTCGGCACGGGGCGGGTGCGCAGGTCCCGATGCATGCGGCTCCGGTGCTACCGGCAATTCTTTCGTGGGTTGTTTCATCGGAAGACTCCATCGTTGTTTACGGGTGCGAAGACGTTACCGGCTTTCCAAGTCCGGCACTGTTCGGCAGCACACGCAAGCAACGCGCGGCTGGGGTCGGCCGACGTGCATGGAACAGGCCGGGCGAGAGCCGGCCGTTACAAGGGTGCGATGACCCGATCGACAATCACGATGGACAGGCCCGCGATCCACGGCTGGCTGTGGATCGTCCTCGCCTTGGCCGGGAACCGGCTCACCTCTCCATCTGACCGTACAGTCGTGCCGAGCGGCAATCACGTTCATTCCGGTGCTCGTGCGGGGTGTCGCACAGCGCCCTCGATCCGGACAGGGTCGCTGCCCACTGGCGCCGAACCACGTCGACCTTCGTGCGGCAACGTACAGACCACTTCCTCGCGTATGGACACGATGCCGGTCGGGGAACGGCCATCGTTCGCCGATCAACGTGTCCCGACCACGTGAAGGAGCATTGCCTTGACCCACGAAATGCAACACGCGCGCATCGCCGGCCCGGTGCAATACGCAGCCGGAGGCCGGACACAGGATCTGCCGCTCGGCCCTTGTCTGATGGAGCGCGTCGATGATCGACGCGTCGACATCATCTGGGGCGAACGCGGCGAGCATTCGGCAGAGGTGCCGATCGCCGAGATCAAGCGTGCGGCCGACGACGGTGATCTACTGCTGGTCGACTGAACGCTCCGGTCAGGCGCTTCGGTCGGTGAGCCCCCTGTCCGCGCCGGTTGCCAAATCGTCGGCAGATCCCAGCTTTTCATGAACTCGGTCGAGTAACGCGTAGAGCTGTTCGACATCGGTATCGCCGATCGCGTCCGTGATCGCGTCGTAGTGCCCTTCGGAGATCGGCGCGATCTTCTCGATCAACGCCTTGCCCTTCGGCGAAAGCGTGACCTGGGCCGCGCGCAGGTCGTCTGCGTGGACCGCCCTGCGGATCAGCCGACGGGTTTCCAGCGTCTTCAGCAGGCGCGACAGGCTCGGCATGCTCAGGCAGGTCTGCTGTCCGATCTCGATGACGCGCAGCGGTTTCCCGGAAGCCTCGAGCGCGCGTAGCACGCGCCATTGCTGTTCAGTCAGGTCGTGCTCCCGCAGCATCGGCCTGAACTTCGCCATCACGGCCTCGCGCGCGCGTAGCAGCGCCATCGGGAGCGATCGTGAGAATGCGCGTAGCGTGTCCGGCGGTGGTTTGTGGGTCGCGGGTTTCATACGACGGAAAGGTTGACGGCACGAACATGCACCGATATAGTTAACAGGTTAACTAGTTAGGAGACTTCGTGCAAATGTCCGCAGAGACAGGTTCGATCGGCACCGTCTACGGTGTCCTTCTGAACGACCCGGAAACCATCGCAAGGCTCGGCCCCGAGTTCGACGCGCCGCCGTACAAGGCCGCGCCGCGCGCGCCCGTCCTGTATATCAAATCGCGCAATACGTTCGCGGCAGACGGCTGCAGTGTCGCCGTGCCGGCCTCGTCCGGCGCGGTCCGTATCGATGGCAGCGTCGGCGCCGTCATCGGCCGCAGGGCGACGCGTGTCGACGCGGCGGACGCGCTCGCGCACGTCAGCGGCTACGTCGTCGTCAGCGACGTCACGCTGCCGCACGATTCATACTATCGGCCGGCCGTGCGCCAGCGCTGTCGCGACGGGTTCTGTCCGATGAGCGCCGCGAACATGCCGGACGGCTTCGACGTCGCGGCGGCCGAAGTGATGATCTCGATCGACGGCGTGCTGGTCCATCGCCGCAGCCTGTCGAAATTGGTTCGCGGTCTGCCGGCGCTGATCGCGGACATCACCGAATTCATGACGCTCGAGGCGGGCGACGTGCTGCTGCTCGGACTGCCCGACGGCGCGCCGCTCGCGAAGCCGGGCGACCGCATCCGCATCGACGTGCCGGGCCTGGGTCACGTCGCGCACGACGTTGTGGAAGAGGCGCTGTCGTGAGGCGTGGCCGCATTCTGCTTCACGGCGAAGCGATCGGTGTGGTTTCTGTCGACGGCCGCGTGCAGTTGCCCGACGGTTCTCTGGTCGACGAAGCGGACGTCCGATGGTTGCCGCCGATGCGCTTCGGAACGATCTTCGCGCTCGGGCTCAATTACGCCGACCACGCCAGGGAGCTCGCGTTCGGTAGCGCGCCCGAAGAGCCGCTGGTCTTCCTGAAGGGACCGAACACGCTGCTGGGCCATCGCGCGGTCACGATCCGTCCGCCGGACGTCGCTTACATGCATTACGAATGCGAGCTGGCCGTCGTGGTCGGCACCCGCTGCAAGCACGTCAGTCGGGAGCGCGCTTACGAAGTCGTCGCCGGTTACACGGTGGCGAACGACTATGCGATCCGCGACTATCTCGAGAATTTCTATCGGCCCAACCTGCGCGTGAAGAATCGCGACACCTGCACGCCGATCGGCCCGTGGATCGTCGACGCGGCAGATGTGCCCGACCCGATGAACCTGCGGCTGCGCACATCGATCAACGGGGTCGTCACGCAGGACGGCAACACGCGCGACATGGTCAACGACATCCCGGCCCTGATCGCACACCTGTCGGGCTTCATGACGCTGAGTCCAGGCGATGTGATCCTGACCGGCACCCCCGAAGGCGTGGCCGACTGCAAGCCCGGCGACGAGGTCGTCACCGAGATCGACGGCATCTGCCGTCTCGTCAATACGATAGGCGCGGCCTGAGCCGCGAGCATCCGACATGCGCATCGACCACCTGATCGACGGCAGGAGCGTCGCGAGCGACGACTATTTCGAGACCGTCAATCCGGCCACGCAGGAGGTGCTCGCCGAGGTCGCGTCCGGCGGCGAGCGCGAAGTCCATGCCGCGGTCGGCGCCGCGAAGGCCGCCTTTCCGAAGTGGGCCGGCATGCCGGCGCCGCAGCGCGCCGCGCGCATCAGGAAGCTCGGCGAACTGATCGCGGCCAATGTGCCGGAGATCGCCAGGACCGAGACCGACGACTGCGGCCAGACCATCAGCCAGACCGGCAAGCAGCTCGTCCCGCGCGCGGCGGACAACTTCACGTACTTCGCCGAGATGTGCGTCCGCGTCGACGGACACACCTATCCGACCGAGACCCACCTGAACTACACGCTGTTCCATCCGGTGGGCGTCTGCGCGCTGATCTCGCCGTGGAACGTGCCGTTCATGACGGCGACGTGGAAGGTCGCGCCGTGCCTCGCATTCGGCAACACCGCAGTGCTGAAGATGAGCGAACTGTCGCCGATGTCGGCCGCGCGCCTCGGCGAACTCGCGCTCGAGGCCGGCATCCCGGCCGGCGTGCTGAACATCGTCCACGGCTACGGCCGCGAAGCCGGCGAGCCGCTGGTCATGCATCCGGACGTGCGCGCGATCTCGTTCACCGGATCGACCGCGACCGGCAACCGCATCGTCAAGAGCGCCGGCCTGAAGAAGTTCAGCATGGAACTCGGCGGCAAGAGCCCGTTCGTGATCTTCGACGACGCCGACCCGGATCGCGCGCTCGACGCCGCCCTGTTCATGATCTTCAGCAACAACGGCGAACGCTGTACGGCCGGATCGCGGATCCTGGTGCAGAAGTCCATCTATGCCGACTTCGTCGCTCGCTTCGCCGCGCGCGCGCAGGCGCTCAAGGTCGGCGATCCGCTGGACGCGGATACGATCGTCGGGCCGATGATCTCGCCGGGTCATCTGGCCAAGGTCCGCAGCTATATCGAGCTCGGTCCGAGCGAAGGCGCGACGCTGGTCTGCGGCGGCCTCGAATTACCGCGCCTGCCCGACCGCGTGAAGAGCGGCAACTACGTCGTGCCGACGGTCTTCGCCGACGTGGACAACCGGATGCGGATCGCACAGGAGGAGATCTTCGGTCCGGTCGCCTGCCTGATCCCCTTCGACGACGAGGCCGAGGCGATCCGCCTCGCCAACGACATCCCCTACGGACTGAGCAGCTATGTCTGGACCGAGAACATCGGACGCGCGCATCGGGTGGCCGCGGCCATCGAGGCCGGCATGTGCTTCGTCAACAGTCAGAACGTCCGCGACCTGCGGCAGCCTTTCGGTGGCACGAAGGCATCGGGCACGGGACGCGAGGGTGGTACCTGGAGCTACGAAGTCTTCTGCGAACCGAAGAACGTCGCGGTGTCGCTGGGCGGTCATCACATCCCGCACTGGGGCGTGCGGTGAACGAAGTCCGACGGAGGACGCGATGAGCCTGTACGCGCTGCAGAAGTTCATGTTCGAGATCAATCGCAATCCCGACGTTCAGAAGCGGTATCTCGACGGCGGCGCGGCACGCAGCGTTCTGCTCGATGGCTACGACCTCGCTGTCGAGGAGCGCGAGGCCGTCGAGCAGGGTGACATCGGCAAGATCTACGTGCTCGGCTGCAACGGCCAGTTACTGATGCACTTCGCGCCGCTGCTGGGGATGCCGTGGGCCGAGTACATCGCGGCGATGCGCGAAGGTGTGCGGAAGTACGGGCCGGTGCGCGCCGGTGTCTATGCGATGACGACCGCCGACGGCGATCGCGTCGCCGGCGTCTGATCGCCGTTCAACGACGGAGAAACCATGTCGCTCGTCTTCGCCGCCGTCTGCAGTCACGCGCCGGGCATCACCGGCCGCGCCCACATGGCCGATCCGGCGGTGAAAGACGAGTTCCATGCGCAGTTCCATCGGCTCGGCGAGGCGCTGCGCGCGTGCCGGCCCGACGCGATCATCGTCGTCGCGGCCGAGCACTTCGCGAATTTCTTCATGAACAACATGCCGGCCTACGCGATGGGGATGGCCGACAGCTATGAGGGGCCGATCGAGGATCCGGCGTGGATCGGCATCCCGAAGACGAAGGTGCCCGGCAATGCCGAACTGTCGCAGCGCCTGATCGGCGAGGTCCTGCAGACCGTCGACGTCGCGTATGCGGAGGAGTGGAAGTTCGACCACGGGATCATCGTGCCGCTCCATTTCCTGACGCCGAAGTACGACACGGCGATCATCCCCGTCAACATCAACTGCCAGGGACCGCCGCTGACGCCGCTGCATCGCGCATGGGCCTTCGGCGAGGCGTTGCGCCGTGCCTGCGATCGCGTGCCGGAGCGCATCGCGCTGGTCGGCACCGGCGGCATCTCGCACTGGCCTGCGAGTCCGGACTCGGGCAAGGTCAACGAGGCCTGGGACCGCGCGTTCATGGACCGCTGGTGTTCCAACGACCGCGACGGCATGCTGTCGTACACCGATGCCGATACCTATCGCGAGGCGGGGCAGGGCGGCTTCGAGATTCGTACTTTCATCACGGTGGCGGCAGCGGCCCGAGGTCGCGGCACGATCTTCCACATGAAGGCGATCCCGATCTTCGCGGTCACCTGTACCGCGGCGGTCATGTCGGTCCAATAGGAAATCGATGCCACATATCGTGATGCTGTACACCGCGAACCTGGAGGCCGACGGCCACGTCGCGGCGCTGTGCCGCAAGCTCGCCGACACGCTGCTCGCGCAGCGCGACGAGGTAGGCGACGCCGTCTTCCCGACCGGCGGCACGCGCGTGTTCGCCTATCCGGCCGCGCATCACGCCGTGTCCGACGGCAACGGCGACTACGGATTCGTCTACATCAACCTGCGGATGGGCACGGGCCGGTCCGATGCCGTGAAGCACGCGACCGGCGATGCGCTGCTCGCGGTCGCGAAGGAGCACTTCGAGCCCGCATTCGCGACCCGTCACGTCGGCCTTACGTTGCAGATCGACGAGAGTCCGGGCCAGGTCTACGACGGCAAGGCCGGCAACCTTCGCGATCTCTTCCGGAAATAGACCCCATGTTCAGCGCACAACGCATCGCATCGCTCGCGGCCGAGTTGCAGCATTCCGAGACCTCGCGGGTGGAGCTCGAACACTTTTCGAGGCGCTTTCCCGAGATGACGATCGAGGACGGTTACGCGATCTCGAAACAGTGGGTCAACACGAAGATCGCCGCGGGTCGCATCGTCCGTGGCCACAAGATCGGCTTGACGTCGCGCGCGATGCAGCAGGCCAGTCGGATCACCGAGCCCGACTACGGGACACTGCTCGACGACATGTTCTTCGAGCAGGGCGACATTCCGTTCGACCGCTTCATCAAGCCCCGCGTCGAGGTCGAGCTCGCGTTCGTGTTGGGCAGGCGGCTGGAAGGGCCGGGCGTCACGATCGCCGACGTGCTGAAGGCGACCGACTACGTGGTGCCCGCGGTCGAGATCATCGATGCGCGGATCGAGCAGTTCGACCGGCATAGCGGCGCGATGCGCAAGGTGTTCGACACGATCTCCGACAACGCGGCGAATGCCGGCATCGTCACGGGTGGCCGTCCGGTGAAGCCCGACGCGATCGATCTGCGCTGGGTGAGTGCGCTGCTCTACCGGAACGCGGTGATTGAGGAGTCCGGCGTCGCGGCGGCCGTGCTGAATCATCCTGCGACCGGCGTCGCGTGGCTGGCGAACAAGCTCGCGCCGTGGGGCGAATTCCTCGAGGTCGGCGAAGTGGTCCTCGCCGGTTCGTTCACCCGGCCGACGTCTGCCGTGCTCGGCGACACCTTCCACGCCGACTACGGCCCACTCGGCTCGATCGCCTTCCGCTTCGCATGATGAACACACCGATCAACGCATTCAAGCAGGCGCTCGCGGAGGGCCGGACGCAGATCGGCCTGTGGGTCGGATTCGCCGACGGATATGTCGCGGAGGTCCTCGCAGGCGTCGGCTACGACTGGCTGCTGATCGACGGGGAGCACGCGCCCAACGATGTCCGCTCGGTCCTCGGGCAGCTGCAGGGGATCGCGAGCGCCTGGTCCGCGCTCCCGCATCGGTCTGAGCCGGTCGTGCGCGTGCCGATCGGCGACTCGACGCTGATCAAGCAGTATCTCGACATCGGCGCTCAGACGCTGCTGGTGCCGATGGTCGACAGCGCGGTGCAGGCGGCACACCTGGTGCGCGCGACGCGCTATCCGCCCGACGGCTTTCGCGGGATGGGCAGCGCGCTCGCCCGTGCGTCGCGCTGGCAGGCCTATCCGAAGTATCTGCACGAAGCGAACGCACAGATCTGCCTGCTGGTGCAGGCCGAGACCGTCGAGGCGATGAAGAACCTCGACGCGATTGCCGCGACGCCGGGCGTCGACGGCGTCTTCATCGGACCGGCCGACCTGTCGGCGTCGATGGGGCACATCGGCAATCCGGGTCATCCGGACGTGCAGGCGGCGATCGGGAGTGGCATCGAACGCATCCGCAAGGCCGGCAAGGCTGCCGGCATCCTGTCGACGACCGACGAACAGGCACGCAAGTGGCTGGCGGCAGGCGCTACTTTCGTCGCGGTCGGGGTGGACACCATGCTGCTGGCCGGCGCGGCGCAAGAACTGCTGTCGCGTTACAAGACCGGCGCGAAACCGGCAGGACCGAGCGGCTACTGAGCGGCTACTGAGCGGCTTCCGGGCTGCGTCGCAGGTCGCGGATTCGGGCAAGGATGTCGGCCGACGAAGCAACTGTCGTGCGACGCCGGAGCGACTGTCGTCCCGACGGAGGTGGGACCTTGTCCGCCAGGCATGACGTGCAGTCCCATGCGTAGCGGAGGAGGTTCCTCAGATATGTTCGGAAAGACATACGAGGGCTTCGCATCGGCTGTAGAGAGTCCTCACATGTGTTCGAAACGACATGCAAGCTCGGGGCAAACTGCGTCGAGATCCAGATGCGCGAATATCGGGCCCCGCCTTCGCCGGTAGGACCACCGATTCGACGATCTCGCAGCGCACGAAACTAACGAGCCGCGGGTTCCACGGCTCGCGATCGTCGCGACATCGGCACGACCAGCGCGTCGCCGTCGATCACGACATGGTCGCCGACCGTACAGACGGTCGTCAGCGCGACGCGCCCCTTCTCGGGGAACAGCTCCTTCACCGTCACCGTCGCCTGGACGATCTCGCCGGGACGGACCGCCGCCCTGAAGCGCAGGTTCTGCGTGAGATAGATCGTGCCGGGCCCGGGCAGGCCGTTCGCGATGGCGGCCGAGATCACGCTCGCTGTCAGCATTCCGTGCGCGATACGGCCCTTGAACACCGTGCCGCGCGCGAAGTCGTCGTCGAGGTGTACCGCGTTCCTGTCGCCGGACACCTTTGCGAAGAGGACGATGTCCTCCTCGCTGATGGTCTTCGCGAAAGTCGACGTCATCCCGACTGCGAGATCCTCGATGTCGTAGCCGCCGAGTTCGTTCATCGTGTCTCCCTTGCGTATCGTGCGCCGCGACCTTGCTTGCCACGATCGAAGCGAATCCGAAGCGAGTCGCTGCAACAGGAGGCTACTCGACCTCGAACCGGCTACGGTCCTCGCCGATCATCCATTTCGGGGCGCGGCCCCGGCCGGTCCACGTCGCGCCGGTCTCGGGGTCACGATATTTCGCGGTGGTGGTCGGCAGCTCGGCCATGCCTTGCCACGCCGGCGCGAGTTCTTCAGGAAGCATCCCGTACTCTGCCATCAGGGAACGAATGCGCTCGATGGCGACGGCCTTGTCGACGCGCCGCATTCTTTCCGATTGCTGGTGAAGCCTCTCCAGTTCCGCCTGGAATTCCCTGAAAGCGCGCATTGCCGAAGATCGAGTTGAATGGGGGAGCGCGATTCTACCGACCATGCGCGGTCCGGCAGCGCGGCGATCGATCGATCCATTTTCCTGGATGCAATCCGCGCACCGTCTGAGCAGCGCGTGCGATCAGACGCTGGAAAGCCGCTCCGCGCGTGCGAGCGCTGCCAACGCATCGGCGGCCTGAACGTGCGTCGCGATGACATCGAGGACGAGCGTCGCGAGGAACAACGAGGCGCCGTCCTCGCCGACGCGTCCGAGCGCCTCGCTCAGAGTCGTGTAGATGCGGTCCAGTTCGGCAGGGTTCACGACGGCGCTCCTTCGTTGGCGAGACTCGCGTCTATCGAGCGGACGAGTTCGCGATGGTCGAACGCATCGCGTCGCCCCATCACGTAGCCGTCCGGCCTGACCAGCACGACCTCGCCGGGACGCACGCCGTAGCGATCCCATGCCTGGCCGTGGAAATCGACGACGACGTCCGCCGTCGACTCGCCGCTGCGCGCCACGCGGATAACTGCCAGGCGGTTCATCGACGCGCCGTGCTTCGGTGGCGACGGCTCGTCACTGAACACCAGCGCCACGAAAACGCGGCCGAACAGCTGCGACAGATGTGTGATTTCCGCATGGCCGATCGATGCCTCGGGCGCGGGTTCGCCGACGCCGGTCATGCGATCGCCCACCTGATTCAGCGGCGACGCCTCGTATGCGACCGGCGTCGACTGGCGCGGGTTGATCAGCGAACCGACCGCAGCGTTCTCGAGCGCGACCCGCAATGCGGCCTCGCGCATCAGGCGGAAGCCGAAGTGCGGTGGCGCCATGAACTCGGTGCTCTTCGCGCCGTAGGCGATGTTCTCGCGGGCCGCGTGCAGACGCTCGCTCGTGTAGCTCGTCAGCAACGTGACGGGCGCACTGCCGTCGATCACGGCCGCGAGTTTCCAGCCGAGATTGCCGGCGTCGTCGAGTCCCGAGTTCAGCCCGCGCACGCCGAAGATCGGCACCAGATGCGCGGCGTCGCCGGCGAACAGCACGCGCCCCGCGCGGTAGTCGCCGAGCGTCAGGCACTTCGCGTTGTAGATCGAGATCCACAGCGGCGTCCACGGGGCCGATTCGCCGATCATCTCGAGATGGCTGCGCACGCGCGGCAGCACGTTGGCGGGATCGACAGCCTGCGCCGGATCCTCGTCGTCGCGGATCTGGTAGTCGATCCGCCAGACGTTGCCGGGCTGCCGATGCATCAGGATCGTCGAGCCGGGGTTGGACGGCGGGTCGAACCACGCGAGGCGCTCGACGGCGCGGCGCGTCTCCTGCTCGATATCGACGATCACGTAACGCCCCTCATACTGGACGCCCTCGAGCTGAAGGCCGAGCCGTTCGCGGACGGTACTGCGGCCGCCGTCGCAGGCGATCAGCCAGTCGGCGCGGATCGACGATACCTTGCCGTCCACGTCGACGACGTCGACCTCGACGCCATCGGCGTCCTGGCGCAGGTCGGTGAGCCGGGTCGACCAGAGGACTTCGCCACCGCAGGCCTGCAGTGCGCGATGGGCGGCCTCCTCGACGTAGTACTGCTGCACGTTGACCATCGGCGCGAACCGTTCGGTCGGGTCGCTGGGCATCGTGAAGTGCAGCACCTCGCGGTCGCGAAAGTAGCTGCGACCGCCGACCCACGGCAGTCCGATGTCGGTGACGAAGCGGTCCGCCCCGATCCAGCCGAGGATCTCCAGCGAACGTCGCGACAGGCAGATCGCGCGGCTGCCGGTGCAATAGCCCGCGTCGGCTTCGAGAACCAGCGTGCGGATTCCACGACGCTGCAGCAGCGCCGCGGTCGCGAGACCCACCGGTCCTCCGCCGGCAATCAGCACCTGTGGCGTCGTTGCTGCCGTTCGTGACGAGTCCATCGTTTTGGATATATAGTTGACTAATCAACTATACCGTTGATGTCGTTGCAAAGTCAACCAACCTGACTTCGACTCTCCGGACCGTACCGTCGAGGAATTCCATGAGCCACTCTCCATCCCTTGAGCGGTTCCTGACCTACCGGCTGCATCTCGTGTCGCGGACCAGCGATCGCGAGAGCAGTGCGGCTTACGTCGACGAATGCGGGATCTCGCTCAGCGACGGGCGCTGCCTGGCTGCGATCGGATCGTTCGCGCCGCTGTCGGTGCGCGATCTCGCGCGGCGGGCGAATCAGGACAAGGCCCAGACCAGCAGGTCGGTCAAGTCGTTGGTCGCGCTCGGCCTCGTCGGCAAGGCGGCGAGCGACGTCGACGGCCGTGGCGTCGTGCTGACGCTCACGCCTGCGGGGAAGCGGACCTATCGCAAGGTGATGAAGATGATCGCGGCGCGCAACGACGCGATCTTCGGCGCGCTGAACGCGGCCGAGCGCAGGACGCTCGGCACGCTGCTCGATCGCGTCACCGCCGCGCTCGGCGAGAACGCGGTCCGCCGCTGATCGTTCAGAAGAACTTCGTCGCGCCCATGTAGAGGCCGCGGCGCGGTCCGTACTGCGGTGCGCCGACCCCGATGCCGCTGCCGTCGCGCAGTTCGAACGAACGGTCGAACAGGTTGATCACCGCGACGCGGCCCTCGAGTTTGCCGAGCCATTCGCTCTGCAGCGTCTCGGTCGCACTGAGGTTGATCTGCACGTAGGACGGCAGGTGGCCGGTGTTCGCGAAGCCGTTGCGCAGTCCGCTGCCGTACAGCGCGTCTGCGGCCAGTCGCGTGTTGCCGAACTGGTAGGAGGCGCCGGCCGAGCCGGTCAGTTTCTGGTCGTGGTCCAGGTGGACCCAGTGGCTCGCGATATACGCCAGCTCGTCGGGGTCGAAGTTGAATTGGCCGCTCACGACGGCCTTGCCTTCTGCCTTCGACACGGCCGCGTTGGCGTACAGGTTCAGATTGTCCTTTTTGTACGACGCGGACAGTTCGATGCCGCGGATGCGACCCTGGGCGTAGTTGAACGCCGAATAGATCAGCGCGTTGCCGAACTGCCCTTCGTCCTGCAGGTTCTTCACCTTCCGATAGTAGCCGTCGATGCCGACGGTGATCTCCGGCGTGAGCTGGTGCGAAAGACCGATGTCGAAGTAATTGGAGCGCTCGCTCTTGACCGACGTGTCGGCGTCCGACGGCAACGCGTTGGTCGTGCCGAGGAATTTCGCGACCGACGTCGTATCGATCTTCTCGGTCGGCGGCGGCGTGAAGTAGCGTGAGTAACCGAAGTGCAACCGCGTGTCGCGCGCCAGATCGTAGGTCAGTCCGAAGCGCGGACTGAACTGCTTCTCGTTGACGACCGTCGACACGTGGTCGAAGCGCGCACCGTAGTTCACCGTCAGTGCGGTGAGAGGCTGCCACTCGTCCTGCAGGTAGACGCCGTAGGTCACGCCGGCGATCTTCGAATTATCGACGATCGTGAACGGTGTCGTGCTGGTCTGGCCGCTGTCGTCGGCTGCGAACACCGTCGAGGCGCTGTCGACGTTGAATCGTTCGTGCTGCGCATAGACGCCGGTGCGCAGCGTGTGCCGATCGTTCAGCCGGAAGCTCAGGTCGCCCTGCAGGCCGACCGCCGAGTTCCTGCGGAGTACCTGCGAAGCGACGCCGTTGTACAGCAGGTCGCCGAGCGCGTCGGGCTGGTATGCGGCGTCGGTGTAGCGATGGAAGGCGGACAACTGATAGTCGACCTTGTCGGTCGGGCTGGCCTGCAAGGTCGCGATCTGGAACGCGTTCTTCTCGTTCTGCTTCGCATCGAAGCGCGCGGAGTCGACCGTCGGGTCGCCGTCGATCGCATACGACGGCGTTTTACCCGGCACGTTCGGAATCTGGAACTTGTTGTCGGAGTTGCCGACGATGAAGCTGATGCGGCTGTCCGCGTCGATGATCCGCGAAAGGTAGCCGAACGCCTTCTGCTGCTTGCTGGTGTCGTGCAGCGGTTCGCGCGACGACGTCGGGTTCTCGATGCCGTCGTTGCCGCGCAGGAAGCTGCCGGTGCCGAACCAGGTCCAGCCGTCGGCGGCTCCGGCGTATTCGATCGTGCCTTCGCCGTGGCCGCGGGAGCCACCCAGCACGCTGACGCTGCCGCCGTTCATGAAGCCGGCGCCGCGCGTTCGGATGTCGACGATGCCGGCCGTGCGATAGCCGTACTGGGCCGGCAGCGCACCGGTCAGGATGTTGATCTGGTCCGCGAAGCGGGTGTCGAGCGACTGGCCGAAGCCGGAGAGCGCCTCGGGAATGACGACGCCGTTGATCCGGTACTGCAGGTTCGAGTGGTCGCCGCGGACATGCAACTGGCCATAGCTGTCCTGCACGACGCCGGGCGACTGGAGCACCAGCTGGTTCAGCGGGGTCGCTTCGCCGAACGGCAGCGCCTGGATGTCCTTCTGGTCGAAGCGATAGATGGTGCTGCCGGTTTCCGGCGACAGACCGTTGCGTGCGGCGTCGAGCTTCTTGCCGGTGACTTCGATCACATCGAGCTTCTGGACCGGCGCGGAAGGTGCCGGATCGGGCAGGCCGCCGCGCGCCTGGGCCGCGCGGGTCGTGTCGACAGGGAGGGGTGCAGGGGCGTCGGATGCGGTCGGGTCGTCGGCTGCGACTGCAATACTGCTGTAGATCGTCGCCATGGCGATAGCCAGGGCGCGCCGCTGGGGCTTTTTCATCGTTTCTTCTCCTGAACATGACTGGACTCCCGCGATTGCGGAAGCCGGCGGATGGACTAGGAGAAAAGTGGCGGGGCCCTGCTGTGGTACGGGCCTGAGAAGACCCGCGGGGCGTCTTCGTGACGGGTAGTTTCGAAGCGAGGCGCCTGGAACACGACCGGTTCGAAGCGCATCGGCGCGACGGCGTCCGCATGATCGAGCTGCGCGACGGCCAGACAGGTCGCGCAGACCGAATCGCTGTGGCCGGTCGAGTCGTGACGATGCGCGATCCGCTCGAAGTCGTGGCCGAGAACATGAACCACCGCCTGCTGCTGCGCGAAGACGAGCAGCAGCGCGAAAAACAGCTTCAGCAGGGTGGACGGACGGATGACCATAGTGCCGAGTCTACCGTGCGGCCGGGTTCCCGGCGGCCGCCCGTTCGGTCAGTGGAAGCGGCGCCCTCGTCCACCGAACACGAATCGTCCGCCGATATCGATCGGCACGCCGGTATACCCGCAAGGCCCGTTGATCCGCGACTCGCGGGCGCGGCTGTACGTGCAGTTGGTGGTCGTGATCGGTAGCGCTGCGAACGTCTGTACCTCGCCGTGCACCGTCAGCCCCCCCCGCCAGACTCTAAGACCCGATTCAGATCAGGACATGTGCGACAGCGCACCGACGCAGCCTCATTGCCGGCGTATACCTCCCTGCAGAAATTTCGCAGCGCCATCGGCATCATCGAGCGGACGGCGCGGGACTTGGGCGTCGAGTTCGTGATCGTCGAGAAGCCTGAAGCAATCCATCCGTTCGGCATTCACGCGACGCCCGCTGTCGTGATCGACGGTGAGGTCGCGCAGCGGCGGCCTTCGTTCGCATGGTGACGTACCGACCTGGATGATCCCCGACGCCATCGCTTTTCTGAACCATCCGATCGTCAGCCATGCGCGGACCTGTTCCAAAGGAGACCCACCATGAAACACGCTCTCTCGCTGCGATGCGCATTGCTCGCCCTGTCTCTGGGTCTGGCCACGCTGCCGGCATGGGCCGATGACGATTGTGATGCGCCGGTCGAGCGCTGGCAGTCACGAGAAGCCGTGCGGCAGATGGCCGATCGTCAGGGCTGGCAGATCCAGCGGCTGAAGATCGACGACGGCTGCTATGAGCTACGTGGCACGGACGCCCAAGGCCGAGGCTTCGAGGCCAAGATCGACCCGGAAACCCTGAAGGTATTGAAAATGAAACAGAAGGGCCACAAAGGCAAGTCAGAACACTGACCGCAATCCTGCGCGGGCCGCGTCGCATATCCGATCGCCGCTTACCAGGCGACCGAAACGCATCATCTCCACACTGGAGCATTCCCATGTCCAAAACCCTGTCGACCACCTTGGTCACCGCCAGCGCACTGGCCCTGTCCACCCTGCCCATCCAGGCGCACAGCCGACCGGTGACACTGACCGCCCAGCTCAAGAACTACGGCGGAGACGGCGCCTACCTGGCCGCCTATCTGACCGATGCCAAGGGCGCCTATGTCCGCACACTGTGGGTGGCCGGCGGCAAAGCCAAGTACCACACGCACCTGTCCGACTGGAACCGTCTCTCGAGCGGTGACACCAAACGTCTCGCTGGCGTGACAGGCGCCAGCGTGGGCGCCGGGCGCGCGCTCAAGGTCACGGCGGACCTCGCCGACGCACTGATCGGTGCGGGCTACGAGATCCGCATCGATGCCGCTGCGGAAGACATGCGCGACAGTCCGTCGGAAATTCGCGTGCCGCTGTCTGCCGCCAACGCCGGCAAGCCGCAGGCCGGCAAGCAGTACATCCAGTCGCTGACCTTCCAACTCCCGTAGTGACCGCACGCACGGGTTGGAAGGAGGTCCACCGCTGGCTGGGACTGACGGTAGGCACCTTGGCTGTGTTGCTGGGCCTCAGCGGCGCCTTTCTGGCTTTCGATCCGGTGCAGCAGGCCTGGCGGGCGCCTGCGGCGCCCGGCGACCTGACGGTGGCCACGCTGGCGGTGCGCGTGACGCGCACCGTTCCCGCCGCGCAGGAAATCCGCCGGCTGCCCTCGGGGGCCATCGTCGTGTTCAGCTTCGTTGGCGACCAGGCCCAGGCGACCTACGTGGATCCGGCCGATGGCCGCATACTGGGCCCCTGGCAACCCTCGGCGCTGCCGCGCTGGGTGAAGAACCTGCACCGCTCGCTGCTGCTGGGCGACGCAGGGCGTTGGGGTGCGGCAGGCATTGCACTAGGCATGGGCTTGCTGAGCGTCTCGGGCCTGGTGCTGCTGCTGCGCCGCATGGGCGGCTGGCGGCGGCTGGCGGCGCGGGTGCGTGGCTCGCTGGCGCAGCGCATCCACGTGCTCGTGGGCCGGGTGGTGCTGGCGGTACTGACCCTGACTTCGCTCACGGCGCTGACGATGAGCGCGTCCACTCTCGGGCTGGTGGCGCTGGACGCCGGGGCCGAGCCCGAAGCGCTGTCCGTGGCCACCGGCCAGGTCGTTCTGCCCATGGCGCAGTTGGCCATGCTGCAAAGCCTGCCCGTGGCGGATCTGCGCAGGCTGAACTTCCCTGCCCCCGCTGACCCCGAGGACACCTGGAAGGTGACCACCGGCCACGGCAAAGTTTGGATCGACCGCTACTCGGGGCAGACGCTCGCCTCGCAAGGCAACACCCTGGCGCAGCGGATCTACGACTGGGCCCTGGTGCTGCACTCCGGCGAAGGTGCGTGGCCCTGGGCGGTGGTGCTCGGGCTGGTGGGTGCCTGCGTGCTGCTGTTCTGGATGTCGGGCGTCGTCATGTGGTGGCAGGCACGCCGACTGGCGCCGCATATCACCGGCAACAGCCCGCTTGCACAGGCCGACGCGGTCATCTTCGTCGCCAGTGAAGGCGGCAGCACCTGGGGCTTTGCCCAGACGCTGCAGGACGCGCTGCGCAAGAACGGCCACCGCGTGCACACCGCCGCTCTGGAGAATTTCGAAACCACGGCCGCCACGCGGCAGGTGTTCGTGCTGGCGGCAACCTATGGCGATGGCCAGGCACCGGCCCATGCCAGCCACGCCCTGGCGCACATCGCCACGCTCAGCCCCGGCGCCGTGCCGGTGACGGTGCTGGGTTTCGGGGACCGGCAGTTCGGCGCCTTCTGTGCCTTTGCGGAGGCGCTGGAGCAGACCTTTCGTACCAAGAGCTGGCCCACGCTTCTGCCGCTGGAGCGCATCCACCAGCAATCGAGCCAGCAGTTCGCGCGTTGGGGCGAGGCCCTGGCGCAGGCGCTGGGCGAGCCTCTGGTGCTTGACCATGTGCCGCGTGTGCCGCCCACCACCGAACTCACCCTCGTGTCACGCCAGGACTTCGCGGGGCCTGTCGGGGCTGCCGCGCAGTCGGCGGCGATTCTGCGCTTTTCGTGGCCCGCGCAGGGACTGGGCGCGCGCCTGCGCGGACTCGGTCTGGCGCGTTTTGCGGCGGGCGACCTGGTAGGCATCTTGGCGCCCGGCTCGGCCGTGCCGCGCTACTACTCGCTGGCGTCGGGCCACGAAGACGGGTTCGTCGAAATCTGTGCACGCCAGATGCCCGGCGGCCTGTGCTCCACGCACCTGCTTGGCCTGAAGCCGGGGGACCGCATCGCCGCCTTCATCCGCGCCAATCCCGGTTTTGTGTTGCCGCATACGCGGCGGCCGGTGGTCCTGGTCGGAGCGGGCACGGGCGTGGCGCCGCTGGCCGGCTTCATCCGCCGCAACGACCGGCACAGCCCCATGCACCTGTACTTCGGTGGGCGCGACCCTGCGCGGGATTTCTACTTCGGCACGGAGATCCAGGGCTGGCTCGGCGAAGCGCGTCTGGGAACGGTGCACACGGCGTTCTCGCGCGTGCCCGAGGGCGGCGGCTACGTGCAGGACGCCGTGCGCCGCGACGCCGAGCACCTGCGCAGCCTGGTGGCGCAGGGCGCGATCGTGCGGGTGTGCGGCGGCCGCGCCATGGCGCACGGCGTGACCGAAGCGCTCGACGCCGTGCTCGCGCCGCTGCACCTGAACGTGCTGCAGCTCAAAGCGAGTGAGCGCTATGCCGAAGACATCTTCTGAATTGGCTGCGTCCTGCACGCGCATCACCTTGCACGGCCCGACCATGGGCACGCGATGGTCCGTCACCCTGGACACTGAAGCTTGTGCCGAATCCAGCGCCGACCTGGCGGCCCTGCACCAAGACCTCGCCGCCGCAGTGCAACAGGTGGACCAGCAGATGTCGCCCTGGAAACCCGACAGCGACCTGATGCGCCTGAACCGTGCGCCGGTGGACACCTGGGTGGACCTGCCCGCCGAACTGCTGGAGGTACTGTCCTGCGCGCTGGACATCCACCGCCTGAGCGCGGGCGCGTTCGATCCGGGCGTGGGCGCGTTGGTGGATGCCTGGGGCTTTGGCGCGGTACGCGATACGCCCGACGCCGCCGCGATCCACATCGCGCGCCAGGCGACGCGTTGCCCGACGCCAAAGGCCCTGGCGTTGGACCAGCCCGCAGGTCGTGCCCGCAAAAGCGCGCCCGTGCAACTCGACCTGTGCGGCATTGCCAAAGGCTACGCGGTGGACCGCATGGCCGCCGTGCTGCTGCAGCACGGGGTACGTTATGCGCTGGCGACGCTCGATGGTGAGTTGCGCGCCGTGGGCAGCCAGGCCAGCGGCGCGCCCTGGTCCGTGGCGCTGGAGCGCCCCGAGGCCGGGCGCCGCGCAGCGCACGGGGTCATCGACATGCAGGACCTGGCCGTGGCCACATCGGGCGATTACCGACGCTATCTGCAGGTTGGAGATGCGCGCGTCGCGCACACCATGGACGCGCGCCGCGCCGGGCCCGTGAACAACACGGTGGCATCGGTCACCGTGCTGGCAAGCCGCTGCATGCATGCCGACGCGTGGGCCACCGCGCTACTGGTGGCCGGCCCCGGCGATGGCCTGGCCCTGGCGCAGCGCATGGGTTTGGACGCGTTGTTTCTGCTGCGGCGTGCTGAAGCGTTGGTGGAGATGGGGCTGGGACGGTTCGGCACGTCCGCCGTTCAGTCGAGCGTTGCCTGCCACACGAATTGAAGCAGCCAGGCCGGGCACCGCCGCGGACGCCTGGCTCCTGGTGATCCCGGTGCTGCACCATGTCCACGGCCGTTGGCTGCCGGGCCCCGCAGTCGCGCGCAGGACCGTATCGGTACGCGAGCCCCGACTTCAAGGACCGTCGGCGTTTCCGTCCCTTCATCACAGTGCGGCGCCTTCGGTACCGAATTGGTCCTGCCGTGCAGGGCTCGTAAGATGCGGGCGTCGCACATCCGCGCCGACGCCACCCTCATCGATCCCGATGCCCCGCAGCACCATCCAGCCCGGCCTGCTCGTACTGCACGGCAATCGCCTTGAGTACCTGCGCGACGCCGTGTTCGAGTGGCTGGCGCGCAGCCCGCTGGAGCCGCTCGAGGAAGAGATCTTCCTGGTCCAGAGCAACGGGGCGGCCGAGTGGCTGAAGATGTCGATCGCGCGCGATCGCGGCATCTGCGCGGCAACGCGGGTCGAGTTGCCGGGACGCTTCCTGTGGCGCGCGTACCGGCAGGTCCTCGGACGACTCAAGGTACCGGCGCAGTCGGCGCTGGAACGCGAGGCACTCGCGTGGCGCCTGATGCGGCTGCTGCCGGAACTGGTCGAACTGCCGGTGTTCGCGCCGGTCGCGGCCTTCCTGTCGGGCAGCGATCCCGACCGCAGGCTGCAACTCGCGCGGCGGCTCGCCGACCTCTACGACCAGTACCAGGTCTACCGCACCGACTGGCTTGCCGAGTGGGCGGTCGGCCGTCCGCTGTTGCCGGGCCGGAGCGGTGCGAGCGCGGCCGTGCCGGTCGACCAGCGCTGGCAGGTGACGCTGTGGCGTTCGATCCTCGGCGAGCTGTCAGGCGACGAGCGCGCGTCGACGCGGCCGGCCGTCCACGATGCCTTCATCGATGCGCTGCGATCCGGGGCGGATCCTGTCGAATCGCTGCCGCGCCGCGTCGTGCTGTTCGGTGCGTCGCACATCTCGACGCAGGGGCTGCAGGCGCTGGCTGCGCTGTCGTCGCGGATTCAGGTGATCCTCGCGGTCCCGAACCCGTGCCGCTACTACTGGGCCGACATCATCGAAGGTCGGGACGCCTGGCATGCGCTGCGGCATCGGCATCCGGCTCAAGGCACGCGCGACCTGTCGGCGATGCCGCTCGAAGCGATGCATCTGCATGCGCATCCGCTGCTCGCGGCATGGGGCCGCCAGGGTCGCGACTTCATGCGTGCGCTCGATGTGTTCGACGATGCCGCCGACGCGCGCCGCCGCTTCGACCTGCCGCGCATCGACGTGTTCGACGACCGACCCGGCACCTCGCTGCTCGAACAGGTGCAGGCGAACATCCGCGACCTGGTCCCGCTGCCGGAGCATCCCGGGATCGTGATCGATGCGGACGATCGTTCGATCGTGTTCCAGATCGCGCATGGCGCCCAGCGTGAAGTCGAGATCCTCCACGATCGCCTGCTGGAAATGTTCGCCGCCACCGATGGCGACGCGCTGCGTCCGCGCGACGTCGTCGCGATGGTGCCGGACATCGAAACCTTCGCGCCGGCCATCCGCGCGGTGTTCGGCCAGTACCGCCGCGACGATGCGCGCTTCATCCCCTTCGACATCGCCGATCTCGAGAGCCGTGGCAGCGATCCGCTGGTGGTCGCGCTCGAATGGCTGTTGCGCATCCCCGAGAAGCGCGTCCGTCTGCAGGAAGTGCGCGACCTGCTCGACGTCCCGGCGATCGCGCGACGCCTGGACATCGACTGCGATGCGCTGCCCGGACTGTTCTCGTGGCTGTCGGGGGCCGGCGTGCGCTGGGGATTGAACGAGGCGCATCGCGCCGACCTCGGGCTCGCGGCTACCGGCGACCAGAACAGCTGGGCATTCGGCCTGCGCCGGATGCTGCTGGGCTATGCGACCGGCGTCGCGCCGGCGTTCGCGGACATCGAGCCCTACGACGAGATCGGCGGGCTCGACGCATCGGCGGTGGGCTCGCTCGCCGCATTCGCCGACGCGCTCGACGCGTGGTGGACGATCGCGCGCAGCGACGCGACGCCGGCGCAATGGGCGACCCGCGGACGCGATCTGCTCGCGACCTTCGTCGCGCCGACCGACGAACGCGAGCGGCTGACTGTCGCCGCGCTGCAGGCCTCGCTGTCGGCATGGCTCGAGGCCTGCGAAACCGCGCGCTTCGCCGAGAAGCTGCCGCTGTCGGTGATGCGCGAGGCGTGGCTGTCCGGCGTCGACGATCTCGACGCGAGCCGCCGCTTCCTGACCGGCGGCGTCACTTTCTGCACGTTGATGCCGTTACGGTCGGTGCCGTTCGAAGTGGTCTGCCTGCTCGGGATGAACGACGGCGACTTTCCGCGCCAGGGCCGGCGCGACGACTTCGACCTGATGGCGCTGCCCGGCCAGCAGCGGCCCGGCGACCGCTCGCGTCGCGAAGACGACCGCTATCTGATGCTCGAGGCGCTGCTGTCGGCGCGCCGGGCGTTGTATGTCAGCTGGTGTGGCCGCAGCGCACGCGACAACAGCGAACAGCCACCGTCGGTGCTGGTCTCGCAGCTGCGTGACTACCTGGCCGTGGGCTGGCACGGACCCGATGGACGCGACGTCCTGGCCGACCGCACGACGGTCCATCCCTTGCAGCCGTTCAGCCGCCGCTACTTCGAAGGCGGCGCATTACGCACCTACGCGCGCGAATGGCGGGCGGCGCACGCGGGCACGGCCGATGCGGTCGTCGTGGCGCCGGCACGCGGCCGCTTCGAACCCGGGGACGTCCCGTTGACGATGGCGCAGCTCGTCCGCTTCCTGAGAAACCCGGTGCGCGAATTCTTCCGCGCACGCCTCGACATCCGCGTGCCGGAAGACGACGAGGCGTTCGACGAAGACGAGGCCTTCGGCATCAACGGATTGACGCTCTACGGACTGTGCACCGAGCTGCTGGCGGATCCGGCAAGCCTGATCCGCGACGGCATCGACGCGGGCATCGAAAACCGGCTCGCGCGTCTGCGCGGCTCGGGTCGCCTGCCGATGTTCGCGCTCGGATCGCGCGTCGTCGACGAGCTGGCCGCGACGATCCGACCGATGCTCGCGCAATGGCAGGTGTTCGACGCTCGCTATCCGCTCGCCGCCGAGCGCACGGTGCTACGCGTCGCGTTCGACGGCCTGGCGATCGACGACTGGCTGGACGGTCTGCGTTCCGACGGCGAGCGCTGTATCCGACTGGACATGACGGCGTCGCGGCTTCTGGATGCCGATGGCAAGACGGTCCGCACCGAGAGGCTGGTCGGGGCGTGGGTACGGATGCTCGTCGAGAACGTCTGTGGTCAGCGCACGAACGCCGTGCTGATCGGTCCCGATGCGACACTCGAACTGGACCCCGACGATCCCGAGACCGCGCGTACGGCATTCGACGAACTAATCCAGGCGTGGCGTGACGGAATGGGGACGCCGCTGCCGTTCGCATTGCGGACGTCGCTGGCCTTCGCCGGTGAGTCCGGCAGATCGCATGCCATTTATGACGGAGACCTGGCGATACCGGACGGCGAAGGGCGGGAGTTCTGCCTGCAGCGGACCTACCCCGATTACGAAGCGCTGATCGCGGACGGCGGCTTCGAACACTACGCCGCACATCTGTTCGCGCCGATGCATGCGTGGGCTCGTTCGCGGGTGGTGATCGTGCCGCATGCGGCAGCAGGCATCGTGACGGAAGGACTCGCTTGAACGAGAGGCTCGACGCACTGACGTTGCCGCTGTGGGGCAGCCGCCTGATAGAGGCGAGTGCCGGCACCGGAAAGACCTGGACCATCGCAGCGCTGTACCTGCGGCTGGTGCTCGGCCACGGCGACGTAGCCGGGCCTCTGGCTCCCGACCGCATCCTCGTGATGACCTTCACGCGCGCAGCGACGCGCGAATTGTCGGATCGCATCCGCAGCCGACTCGTCGAGGCGGCGCGCTGTTTCCGTGGAGATCCGGTGCGTCCGGATGATGCACTGATGCACGGGCTTCTGGCCGCGTATCCCGCTGGTGGCGCCCGCGACGAGGCCGGCTTCCGGCTCGCGATGGCCGCTGAAGGCATGGACGATGCGGCCGTCTTCACCATCGATGCATGGGTCCAGCGGATGCTGCGCGAACACGCCTTCGACAGCGGCTGCCTGTTCGACGAGGAGGTGCAGGCCGACGAGGAGGCGATGCTGGTCGAGGCCGTCCACGACTACTGGCGTCGCGAGGTCTATCCGCTGTCTGCGGACGCGGTGGACGGGATCGTCGCGGTATGGGCCGGCGTCGAGAGTCTTCTGACAGACATGCGCCGCTTGCTGCCGTACGCTGCGCAGATCACCGAACAGCACGACGCGCTCGGCGCGGTCTGGCAGCGAGAGAGCACCGCGCACCGGGCGACGCTGCAACGTTTGAAGGATGGCTGGGAAGAGCGCGTGCAGCGAATGCGCGACTGGGTTCGCGAACAACTCGCAGCGAAGGACAAGCCGTTCCACGGCAGCAGGTTACAAGCCGGCCGGACCGACGGATGGCTGGACATCATCGATGACTGGGCGCGGACGCCGGAACAGGCCGCGCCGTCGCTGACCGATGCGGCGCGTCGGCGGCTCTCGCCCGAAGGAATGCAGCAGGCGCTCAACGCCGGCCGGACGCTGGAGATCCCGCCGCTGTTCGCCGAACTGCACGCGCTTCTGAACGCGCTCGATGCGCTCGCCGATCCCGCGCACGCGCTGCGTCGTCACGCCGCATCGCACATCGCGGCCGGCTTGCGTGCGACCAAGCAGCGGGTCGGCATCTACGGCTTCGACGATATGCTCGCGCGGCTCGACGACGCGCTGGCAGGCGCTGGCGGCGGCCGGCTGCGAGAGCGAATCGTCGCGCAGTATCCGGTCGCTCTGATCGACGAGTTCCAGGACACGTCGCCGCTGCAGTACCGCATCTTCGACACGCTGTATCGAACGGCCGACAACGATCGCGCGACGGCTCTGTTGCTGATCGGTGATCCGAAGCAGTCGATCTACGGCTTTCGGGGCGCCGACATCCAGAGCTATCTGCGTGCGCGTCGCGCGATGGCCGATCGCCAGTACTTCCTGACGACGAACTATCGCTCGACCGCGCCGCTGGTTGCGGCGGTCAACCGGCTGTTCGAAACGGCCGAGGGACGCGATGCCGGCGCGTTCCGCTTCGGCGCGGTCGGCCAGAGTCCGGTTCCCTTCCTGCCGGTCGACGCGCGTGGCCGCAGCGAGACGCTGATGACCACGGCGGGTCCGGTCGCCGCGCTCACGCTGTGTCATGACGCGGAGCTGAGTTCGAGGCGTGACGCCCAGCGACGCTTCGCGGAGCATTGCGCCGAACAGATCGCTACGACGCTCAACGATCCGCAAGCCGGCTTCGTCGACGCCGACGGGACCTTCATGCGACTCAGACCAGCGGATCTGACGGTGCTGGTACGCGACCGACACGAAGCCGCGGCGATCCGGCGCGCACTCCGGACCCGCCGCATCCCGTCGGTCTACCTGTCGGACCAGGACTCGGTGTTCATGAGCCCTGAGGCCAGCGATCTGCTGCACTGGCTGCGCGCAGTGGCCGATCCGCTCGACAGCCGCCGTGCGCGCGTCGCGTATGCCACGGCGCTGGTCGGCCTGTCGTTCGACGAGATCGCGCAGCTCAGCGATGACGACGTCGCGTTCGAGCGCCGCCTGGAGGCACTGAAGACGCTCAATGGCGAGTGGCGCCGTCAAGGCCTGTTGCCGATGCTGCGCAGGACGCTGCACCTGCTCGACCTTCCGGCGCGCTGGCTGGCGCAGCCGGATGGCGAGCGCAGGTTGACCAACGTGCTGCATCTGGCCGAGTTGCTGCAGGCCGCGAGTGCGAAGCTCGACGGGGAACAGGCCGTCATTCGCTGGCTGACCGGCCAGCTCGATCATGCGGGACGGCGCGCCGACGAGCAGATCGTCCGTCTCGAAAGCGACGCGGACCTCGTCAAGGTCGTGACGATCCACAAGGCGAAGGGCCTCGAGTATCCGCTCGTCTACATCCCGTTCGTCTGCAGTCATCGGGAACCGCGCTGGAAAGCCGGCGCCGTCGCCGCACCGTCCGACGCCGACGGCGAGCGCGTGCTGACCTTCGTCGTCGACGACGCGGTGAAGGCACAGGCCGAGCTCGAGAACCAGCAGGAGGATCTGCGACTGCTGTATGTCGCCGTGACGCGCGCGCGGCATGCGTTGTGGCTCGGCGTCGCGCCGTTGAAGCTGGGCCGATCGTCCAAGTGCGCTTTTCACCGCAGCGCGTTCGGCTACCTGCTCGCCGGTGACGAGGCCGTCGCCGAGCACGAGATCGCTGCGCGCCTCCATGCGGTGTTCGATGGCTGGTCTTCGGTCCGCATCGTGCCGGTCGACACGCCGGCACTGCACACGCGCCTGATCCCGTCGGCACCACCGCCGCCGCTGGTGACTGCGCCCGACTACGCGACCTCCTTCGAACGGGACTGGGCGATCGGCAGCTTCTCCGCGCTGGTCCGCGATCTCGAACGACTGCCGGTGGCGAGTGCGATCGTGGCCCCGGACGTGGAGGAAGAGCTGCTGACTACGCCGGAAGACGGCGACGTCGTCGTGTCGTCGAACACGCCGCGCCATCGCTTCCCGCGCGGCGCGCTGCCCGGCAACTTCCTGCACGACCAGCTCGAATGGCTGGCCGCGCAGCGCTTCGCGCTCGCACGCGACGCAGGGTTGCGCGACCAGCTCGCGCGTCGCTGCGATCGTCAGGGCTGGGGTCATCGTGCGAGCGACGTCGTGACGTGGCTCGGCGAGGTCGTTGCGACGCCGCTGCCGGCCGTCGGCGTAGCGCTCGATGCGCTCGAACGGATCCTGCCGGAGATGGAGTTCTGGTTCCCGAACGACGGTGCCAGCGCGCGCCAGATCGACCTGCTGTGCCGGCGCCATCTGCTCGGCGGCCGCGAACGGCCGCCGCTGCCGGACCGCAGGCTGCGCGGGATGCTGATGGGCTTCGCCGACCTCGTGTTCGAGATCGACGGGCGCTACTGGGTGCTCGACTACAAGTCCAACGGGCTCGGCGCCGACGACGGCGACTACACGCACGACGCGCTCGAGCGATCGATGGCGGAGCATCGTTACGACGTGCAGGCCGCGGTCTACCTGCTCGCGCTGCATCGGCTGTTGCGGGAGCGTCTGGGCGACGAATACGACCCGGCGCGTCACCTCGGCGGCGCTCTGTACCTGTTCCTGCGCGGCATCCGCGGACCGGCCGCGGGCTGCTACGTGATCGTCGCGGACGCGACATGGCTGGACGCGTTGGACGATGCGCTCGCTGGCGACGTGGAGATGGCAGCATGAGTGACGAGCGGGCGGCGACGCTGCAGACGATCGTCGAGTGGACCGCACGTGGCTGGCTGCGTCCGCTCGATGCGGCGCTGGCGCGGTTTGTCGCGGAGGTCTCGCCATCGGCGGACGGGCCGGTCCTGCTGGCTGCCGGGCTGGTCGCCAACCTCGAAGGCCAGGGGCACACCTGTCTCGTGCTCGACGAACTGCTGCACGCGCCGGGTCGCGCGATGCGCTGGTCCGACGATGCGAGCGATGCGCTGGACCGTCTGCTGGCCGCGATGTCGCGATCGAGGGCCGACTGGACGCGGGTGCTGGCAGGCTGCGACGCCGTCCACGTCGATGACGGTCGCTCGAACGACGGCGGCGAACCTCTGGTGCTCAGCGGCGACCGACTCTATCTGCGACGCTACTGGCGCCACGAGCGACGCGTGGCCGCGCACGTGAAGGCGCGGACGACGACTGTCGATGCGGTCGAAGACGCGATGGTGCGTCGATGGCTCGATCGGCTCTTCCCCGCCAGGGCCGACGACGACATCGACTGGCAGAAGGTCGCCTGTGCGATCGCGCTGCGCGGTCGTCTGTCGATCATCACCGGCGGTCCGGGGACCGGCAAGACCTTCTCGGCCGCGCGCTTCATCGCGCTGCTGTACGCGACGGCGCCCGATGCCGAACGTCTGCGCATCGTACTGGCCGCGCCGACCGGCAAGGCCGCCGCGCGGCTGCGGCAGTCGATCGACGGCGCGCTCGCGCAGTTGCAGGAGCGGCTCGGTGAGACGCTACCGCTGACGGATCTCGCTGCGCGGATCGGGCCGGCGAAGACGCTGCATGCGTTGCTCGGTACGCGACCCGCCACGCGTCGCTTCCGCCACGACGCGTCGAATCCGCTCGACGTCGACGTCGTGATCGTCGACGAGGCATCGATGGTGCACATCGAAATGATGGATGCATTGCTCGATGCGTTGCCTGCGACGTCGCGCGTGCTGCTGCTCGGCGACAAGGATCAGCTCGCGTCGGTCGAGGCCGGCGCGGTGCTCGGCGAACTGTGCCGCGATGCCGACGCCGGTCGCTACACGCGTTCCACCGTGCGGTATGTCGAAGCGACGACGGGGGCCGACGTTCCGGCCGCGCTGATCGATGCCGCAGGCCCTGCGCTCGCGCAGCAGACCGTGATGCTGCGCCGGAGCCAGCGCTTCGGCGGCGACATCGACACGCTCGCGCGTGCCGTCAACGGAGGGGACGTCGACGCCGCAGCGTCGCTGCTGCTCGCCGCTCCGGACGGCGTCGTCGCGTGGCCTGCCGCGGTATCGCCCGATGCGGTCGTCGATCTCGCATCGCTTGGACGTCCCGGCGCGACCGGCGGATATCGGACCTATCTGGAACTGCTTGCGCGACGGTCTGCGGCCATCGATGGCCACGCGGCTTGGGCGCGGGCGGTAATCGAGGCCTTCGGGACGTTTCGCATCCTCTGCGCGCTGCGCGCCGGCGACTGGGGCGTCCAGTGCATCAATCGCAGCGTCGCCGAACGTCTCGCTGCAGACGGACTGCTGTCGTCGGGCCACGAGTGGTACGAGGGCAGGCCGGTGATCGTGACGCGCAACGATCCCGATATCGGCGTGTTCAACGGCGACATCGGCATCGCGTTGCGCACCTCGGCCGGCGACGCGAACCTGCGCGTGCATTTCGCCGACGGCCCGACGATGCGTTCGATCGGCGTCGGCCGCCTCGGGCATGTCGAGACGGCCTTCGCGATGACGGTCCACAAGTCGCAGGGGTCGGAATTCGATCACACGGTGCTGGTGCTGCCGCCCGACGGCAACGCGGTCACGACCCGCGAGCTGGTCTACACCGGCATCACACGCGCGCGCTCCGCGTTCACGCTGGTGGCGTCGCGACGGCGGTCGCTATTCGACGCGATCGCACAGACCACGCGTCGCTCGAGCGGGCTGATGGGCTTCATCCGCGACGACTGATCTCGCGGAAGTGCTTGCGCGTCGGGGCGCGCCTGCGGAAGATAGCGGACGCGCAACCCGGAGCCACGATGTCGAGAATCCTGCTGATCGCCATCCTGATGGCCGCGACGGGTCCGGCACTGGCGCAGCCCGATGCCGAGTACGCGATCCGCTGGTCGCCGAAAGAGGGCGGTCCTGCCGATCTCGACAGTGCCTCGGGGCTGCTGAGAGTCGATGGCAAGGCGTCGAACTACACGATCGGCTACTACGAGATCACCGGATTTGCCGGCGGCCCGGCCGGCTTCGCGCCGATCCTGCGTGAGCGGCTCAAGGGCGACAAGGCGGACACGACGTGGAAGTACCGTGGGGCCGCCACCTTCCCGCCCGGTGCGTCCGACGCGTGGACGTGCCCACTGAACAAGGAGTCGAAGAGAAAGGACGAAGTCGACGTGTCTCTGCTGTCCGACGCGTCGGTGAAGCGCTCCTTTTCACGGAGCTGCACCGCCGGCGTCGAGCTGAAGAAGGCCTTGCCGGCCGGCCTGACGGCCAGTCGCAAGGGCTGTTCGAGTGCGATGCGACGCCGTGAGTCGAAAGACGGCGACGTCACGATCGAGGAATGGCGGATGAGCAACGGCGACGTATTGCTCGAGGTCTCCGCGAAGGGGCGCGACGATTCCCAGGCGCTAGCCGCTTTCCGCGATCGCTTCGTGAAGCCGCTGATCGCCACCGGTATCCACCCGCAGGATCGCAGCAAGACGGAGATCGGCACGCAGTGCAGCGCGTCGTTTTGACCGATCAATAGACCGAACTCGAGCCGGGAGGCCACGATGCACTGTTCCGCGAATCACCATCATTCGATCTTCTGCATCCTGTCGCCGGGCATGCTGCACAACGTTGCGAGCAAGGGCACGGCGCAGCAGCGCGACTGGGCGCTTCACACGCTGGAGAGCGATCACGGGATGCGTCTGATGCGGGCGACCTACCAGCTGATGGAGACCGGCGCGCACAAGGCCTTGCTGACCGCTTCGCCACCGGTCAAGCAGCGCACCATCTACGACGCGAAGAACGGCGAGAGCCTGCCCGGCAAGGCGGTCCGCACCGAAGGCGGCAAGGCATCGAGCGACGTGGCCGTCAATGAAGCCTACGACGGGCTCGGTGCGACTTTCGACTTCTATCAGAAGGCGTACTCGCGCAATTCGATCGACGACGAAGGACTGCATCTCGACGCGACGGTGCACTACAAGACCTCCTACGACAACGCGTTCTGGAACGGACAGCAGATGGTGTTCGGCGACGGCGACGGCAGCCTTTTCAATCGCTTCACGATCGCGGTCGATGTCATCGGCCACGAGTTGACGCACGGCGTGACCGGCGACGAGGTGAACCTGGTCTACCTGGGCGAGTCGGGTGCTCTCAACGAATCGGTGTCCGATGTGTTCGGTTCGCTGGTGAAGCAGTTCCAGCTCGGGCAGACCGCCGACAAGGCCGACTGGCTGATCGGCGCCGGCCTGCTCGCGAAAGGCGTCAAGGGCATTGCGCTGCGGTCGATGAAGGCGCCGGGGACCGCGTACGACGATCCGGTGCTCGGCAAGGACGACCAGCCCGGCCACATGCGCGACTACGTCCACACGTCTGCCGACAGCGGCGGCGTGCACACCAACTCGGGCATTCCCAATCACGCGTTCTTTCTCGCGGCCACCGCGATCGGCGGCAACGCGTGGGCGAAGACCGGACGGATCTGGTACGAGACCGTGCGCGACAAGCAGTTGAAGAAAACGGCCGACTTCAGGCACTTCGCACAACGGACCGTCATCAACGCGGCCCACCTGTTCGGCCAGACCGAGAAGGCGGCGATCCTGAAAGCCTGGAGCGATGTCGGCGTGAACGCCGGCAGCTGAGACGTCGCATGCAAATCCAGTTCAGCATCGATGGCGGCTTCGCGGTGTTTCCCGGTCTGGCGCGGCCGGTCACGATCGACGTCGACAGCCTTCCTGCGGCCGAGGCAGCCACGTTGCGGGCGGCGGTTGCGAAGGCCGACTTCTTCGGCCGCGCGGAACCGGCTGTGGCCGGTGGCGGAGCCGATACGCAGACGTATGTGGTCGCGATCGACGACGGCGGCAGGACGCGTACGCTGCGGATCCCCGAATCGGATCACGATCCGGATCTCGCGGCACTCGTCGGGCTGCTGGACGAGCGCCGGCGCAGCGCCCTCAAGCGTTAGCAGTCTCCGGGGCTTCGGTCCCGGCCTTCGGCGGGATGACAACGCAGAGATAGCGCATCGCAACGGCCTCTTATTTGTCGACAACCGCTGACAGCGGCGGCACCGCTTCTTCGCGCAGCCATTGCGCGAAGGCCGTGAGTTCCGGCCGCTCGGCGTTTGTCTCCGGACACACGAGGTGATAGGAGTGATGCGACGGCAACGCGATCGGGAACGGCGCGACCAGTCGGCCCGATGCGAGATCGTCGGCGGTGAGCAGGCCGACGGCGAGCGCGACGCCGAGTCCGTCGACCGCCGCGTCGAGCGCCAGTCCCGTGTGGCTGAAGTGCGGCCCGCGCGTGCCGTCGACTGCGGTCGCATGGGCCGCTTCGAGCCAGACGTTCCAGTCGGGGCGATCTTCATCGAAGTAGATCGTGTCGTCGTGCAACAGTAGATGGTGACGCAGATCCGCCGGCTCGCGCAGCGGGCGCGGACCACGCATCAGTCGCGGGCTGCAGACCGGCGTGACGATGGTCGTGAACAGCTTCTCGACGCGCTGGCCCGGGTAGACGCCTCTGCCGAAGCGGATCGCGAGGTCGGCGGACGGATCGTGTGAGGAAGACTCGTCGCGGTTACTGGTGCTCGTCGGACGCAGCGCGTCGATGAGTCCGAGACCGGTCGACACCCGCAGTTCGATCTCCGGATGCGCGGCCGTGAAGCGCGGCAGCCTCGGCAGCAGCCAGCGCGTCGCGAACGCCGGCGCGACTGCGACTTCGAGCGCGCCACCGACGTCACGGATCTGCAGCAGCCGGATCGCTTCCCGGAGCGTATCGAATCCCTGCGTGAGCTTCGGCAGGCTCGCGGCAGCCGCCGCCGTGAGCGACACGCCGCGCGCGTCCCGCTTGAACAGTTGCTGTCCGAGCAGCGCCTCGAGCGCCGCGATCTGATGGCTCACGGCGCCCGGCGTGACGTGCAACTCTTCGGCCGCCTTCGCGAAGCTGAGGAGGCGTGCGACCGCCTCGAACGCGCGCAGCGCGTTCAACGATGGAAGGCTCTGCAGGAGTCGCATCTTATTGAGATTTTCTCACCCGATGATGATAAAGCCTCTCTTGCTGCGACGCAACAACGATCGCATATTCTCGCCTTCTGCAAGGAGCCTTTCATGCAAATCAAGTCCCGCCGTGAACTCATCCCTGTCCCCAAGGGCAACCTTCTCACCCTGAGTCAGGGTGGGCCGGTCGAGATCGGTTGCGAATCCGGAACGGTCTGGATCACCCAGGACAACGATGTTCGCGATGTCGTGCTGAACGCAGGCGAGCAGTTCGTTTCGGACCGGCCAGGCACCGTCCTCGTCTACGCTCTGCAGATGGCGGTGCTGACTGCGACCGCTTCTGAAAGCCCTAAGCGCACGTCGTTGTGGCAGCAGATCGTGGCGCGTATGCGTTCTGGGGAGCGTGATCGCGGCTTCGCCACCGCGTAATCCCGACCGCTTCGGCTTCCGGCCGCTTCCCAGTGGTTGCCGGACCCTTCGTTCGGGGCGAGTCCGGACCGCGTTCCGAGTGCGCGCCGATTCGATCGTGGCGTCGGCCGCCGGAGCGTGCGCAGCCAGATTCTCGGTGGCGTGGTGATGGGCCTCGAGAAAGCCCTGCACGAGAAAACCCTGACGGATCTTCCACACGACCGGCAGGCGCGTGCGTGACCTGCCGGTCACGATCGACAAGCTGTCGTAGCGGACCCCTGCCGGCCCTGTGTGCTCTGGTTCACAGGGCATTTGCCTAGGTAGAACCGTCGGTTCTCACGACCTCGCGGTACCGCTATTTTTCTGGTCGGGGACAGCCGCGCACCCCCACCACTGGAGGTGGCTTGAGAGACGGCATCTACAGCTTTCGTTTCGATGCGTATGGCCACATGAGCAGAGGCTCGCTGGTCCTGACTGCGGGCCGAGCGAGCGGCGGGGATACCCGCGTTCTGATCGAAGGGGAGTTCGTTCAGGTTCGCGACAGGCTCTCCGCATTGATCGAGGTCGTGGCGGCGGGGTCGGATGCGGGACGGACCACTGCCGGTTCGACTCTGGATTTCAGGCTTCACCTCGAAGGGACGGGCAGCGAAGCGCACTTCGACGTGATCGGTGTCGGACCGCGCGGGGTGATCGTGCTGCTCACCGGCGAATGGATGGCTTCGCGGCCTGGTCCGTGACGGCTGCTCAGTCGTCGTCCGCCACGCGCCGCGCAACGGCGCCGCGAGGGTCGCGCGACGGACCGTTCGCGGCGGTCCGGGCGGAACCGGGCTGCTCGATCGTGTCGCCGGCCAGCGCGAGCACGCTCTCCCGCAACTGTGCCGCCGTGGCGACCGTCGCGTCGATCAATGCCAACGCCTTGCGCTGAACTTCGGCCTGACGATGCGAACGTACGAGGGTACGCACATCGCTCGAAGTGGCCGTGTGCGCGCGCGCCGCGTCTTCGACATGGAAAGCCAATGGATAACCGAGTGCGTTGGCGACCTTGCTGATCGTGCTGAACGAAGGATTGCCAGTCGGTGACAACGCCTTGTAAAGGCCCTCGCGCGTCATGCCGATCTCGCGGGCGAGCGCACTCATGTTGCGGGCCCTCGCGACGTTGCCCAGCGCGATGACCATCGTCAGCGGATCGTCCGCGGCCGCACAGTTCTTGAGATAGGCCGCGATGTCTTCCTCGGTTCCTAGATACTTCGATGAATCCCAGGGGATCAGTTTCTTGGGCATCAATTAATCCTCGAATTGCGCAGCCAGGCTTCTCGCCGTCGCGATGTCGACGGCTCGCGACAACAGACCGTCATTGCCGGAAAGCACCACGTAGCCGCGACCGACCTCGGGTTTGTTCGGCATCAGGTACAGACGGTAACCGCTGCCATGGTCGATCGACAGTTCGAGGATCGCGTGGCCGACCGATCGTGCGTCGCCGGTGTCTCCTGCCTGCAGGCGCGTCATCCGTGCCGCGATCAAGAGCTTTGCCGTCCTGTCGGTCGCTTCGTCGAGCCAGGCGTCGAAGAGTGGGGTGGTGATGATCTGAAGCATCTGTCAATCAAAGTTAACATGCTCCGGCTCGTACATTCTGGTTGACGGGCTGCCGGTTCGTCGTATCGATCGATAGCGCGAGATCACGCGTGCACTGGATTTTTGCGGAGCTCTAGACTATCAGGCTCCGGCCCGGCCGCGTTCCCTCCCGTCACCCGTCTTCGTCATCGATGAACCCCGATCTCTGTCTCTTCGAAACGCGCGCCTGGGTGCGTCGCGCCGTGGTCGGGCTGAACCTCTGCCCGTTCGCGAAGGCGCCATTGACGAAAGGCCTGATCCGCTACGTCGTGAGCGTTGTACGGTCGCCCGACGCGCTGCTCGCCGTGCTGGCCGATGAACTCGCCTTCCTCGTTTCGACGCAGGCGTCCGAGGTCGAGACCACATTGCTGGTCCACCCGCTCGTATTCACCGACTTCACCGCGTTCAACGACTTTATCGGCGACGCCGAAGAGGTGCTCTCGGACGCCGGGCTCGAAGGCATCCTGCAGATCGCCAGCTTCCATCCGCAATACCAGTTCGCCGGGACCGCCGTCGACGACCTCGGCAACGCGACCAACCGATCGCCGTATCCGACGCTGCATCTGCTGCGCGAGGCGAGCATCGACCGTGCGGTCGACGCGTTCCCGGATCCGGCGGCAATCTTTTCGGCCAACATCTCGACGCTTCAGGCGCTCGGCGATGGCGGGTGGAAAGCTTTGCAGGATGCGTGCCGCCGCGACGCGGCCGACGAGTCGGCGAGCGCGCAGGAGTATCCGCGTCGCCGAGAACGGTCACCGGGTCGACCCGTGGGTTAGCCTTCGCGTCTGCGCGGCCGCGTCCGTCCGTCCTCATTCATGTTCACGAAACGAAACTTCCAGCGGCGCACCCGCGGCTTCACGCGCGCGGCACTGAGCCACTACGTCCTGAGCGGCCTGTCGGCTGCAGTCGGCCTGTTCCTGATCTCGGGAGGTGTGCGCCTGACGCTCGGCGCATTCGCGTCCGCGATCGCGGTCATCGGCGTCATTGTCGCGATTCCGCCGGATCAGCCGGCGCCACGCCGCGGCAAGCTGCAGCAGTTTCTGCCGTCGGTCATCATCGGGCTGCCGTTGTTCTTCGGGGTGCAGATGCTGCGCGACGATCCGGTCGACCTGGGCCTGTTGATCGTGCCGGCCTCGTTCCTGGCGTTCCTCGGCGCGGCCTGGGGCAAGCGCGGCATCCCGGTGTCGATTTCGGCGATGTTCGCGATCATCTTCTCCATCGCCGTGCCGTCGCACCCCGCTGGCGGTTCGAACTTCACCACGACGCTGTACTTCGCACTCGGCATGACGTCCTACGTGATCTACGCGACGCTCGCCAATGCCGTGCTCAACGCCCGCTACCGGGTCCAGATACTGGCCGACACCCTGTTGTCGCTGGGCGCGTTGATGCGGACCCAGGCGCAGCAGTTCGTCGCACGCGACGACGTCCGCGAGCCGAGCGAGCCGATCGGACGCCTGATCCGCGACCAGGCCGGGCTCGCCGACCAGATCCAGGGCGCGCGCAACATCCTGCTGGAATCGCCGCGGACGAAGCGGCGCCAGCAACTGGCCGGCATGCTGATCGGCATGCTGGAGATGCGTGACCATCTGCTGGCGTCCGATCTCGACCTCGACAAGCTGGTGGCGAACCCGGGTCCGGCCGATGTGCTCTCCACGCTGCGCGAGACGCTGTTCGCACTGGCGACCGAGATCGAGCGACTCGCCGACAGCTTTTTCGCCGGTCGTCAGCCGGAAGGCTTCGCGAGCCATCGGCCGCGGCTCGCGAAGCTCGAGTGGCAACTCGACGCAGCGCCCGAGCCGCAGTCCGGTCAGCCGACGCCGGCGATCCTCGCACGCGGGCTCGCCGATCGTATCGGCCACATCGACGACGAAGCGCTGCGGCTGATCGCACTCGCGCGCGGCGACGCTCCGCCGGACCTCGCGGTGGTCCGTGCGACCTGGCAGATGTTCGTCAGCCAGACAAGCTGGTCGTGGAGGCCGTTCCTCTCGGTGTGGCGCTGGGATGCGCCGTCGCTACGGCACGCGATCC
>JBDTIS010000110.1:0-3443 GCA_039936235.1 Burkholderiaceae bacterium
AGCAGTACCAGCTCGCCAAGAAACTGATCATCGACAACCGTGAGAAGGTCGAAGCGATGACGAAGGCGCTGCTCGAGTTGGAAACCATCGACGCCGATCAGATCAACGACATCGTCGAAGGGAAGCCGCCCCGTCCGCCGAAGCCGCCGAGCAGTTCGTCGAACACGCCGACGCTGAGTACCACGTCCGGCAGCGGCGCCCAGCCTGGCGCGACGGCCCCGGCCTGATCGCAAGCGCTGTGACCTGACAGATCGCCCGGCTCGTCCGGGCGATTTGCTTTTGGCGAACCCCGACCGCGACCCGTCCGTGAACGAAATACGCATCGACACCGTGCCGCTGCTTCGCTGTGGCCGATACTCGCTCGACCTGTCGACGCCGCGCGTGATGGGCATCGTCAACCTGACCCCCGATTCGTTTTCCGATGGCGGACGCTTCGATCGCATCGACGATGCGATCCGGCATGCGCAGCGGCTGATCGACGAGGGCGCCGACCTGATCGATGTCGGCGCCGAATCCACGCGACCCGGCGCGGTGACGGTTTCCATCGACGAGGAGGTGGAGCGTCTCTCGCCGTTCCTGCACGCGATGCGCGACGCGCCGGTGCCGATTTCCGTGGACACGCGCAAGCCCGCCGTGATGCGCGCAGCGATCGATGCCGGTGCCGCGATGATCAACGACATCGCCGGCTTCGCGAGCGCCGCAGCACGCGACGCGGTCGTCTGCGCCGACTGCGCGCTCTGCGTGATGCACATGCAGGGCGATCCGCAGACGATGCAGCGCGACCCGATCTACGAAGACGTCCTGGTCGAGGTCGCGACCTTCCTGGCCGAGCGCGTCGCTGCGCTGACTGAAGCGGGTGCGGCGCGCGACCGCATCGTCGTCGATCCGGGCTTCGGCTTCGGCAAGACCTTCGAACACAACCTGACGATGCTGCGTGGCTTCGACGCGTTCGTCGACCTCGGATGGCCGGTCCTCGCGGGTCTGTCGCGCAAGGGAATGATCGGGACGATCACCGGCAGGCCGGTCGGCGACCGTGTCGCAGGCAGCGTCGCCGCGGCGCTGGTGGCGATCGAACGCGGCGCCACGATCGTGCGCGTCCACGACGTGGCCGCCACGGTCGATGCCATTCGGGTTTGGATGGCGACGCACCGATCGCGGCTCTGACGCGCGGTCGACGGCAGGTGGCGCCGCATGCCCGGCCCGTCGCCGAGCGGCACCCGGTGTAGCATCCGCCCTCTGAAATCGGGCGGAGCCCTGGCGATGAGCAGAAAGTACTTCGGCACGGACGGCGTCCGCGGGCGCGTCGGCGATGCACCGATCACGGCCGAGTTCATGTTGCGTCTCGGACGTGCGGCAGGCGAGGTCTTCAAACGCCACGACATCGGCTCGAAGCCGACCGTGCTGATCGGCAAGGACACGCGTGTGTCCGGCTACATGATCGAGGCGGCGCTCGAGGCCGGCTTCACGTCGGCCGGTGTCAACGTGCAGTTGACCGGTCCGATTCCTACGGCCGCCGTCGCCTATCTCACGCGTGCGCTGCGGTTGTCGGCCGGCGTCGTGATCAGCGCGTCGCACAATCCCTACTACGACAACGGCATCAAATTCTTCTCTGCCGAAGGCGCCAAGCTGCCGGACTCGGTCGAACACGAGATCGAGGCACTGCTCGAGCGGCCGCTGACCTGCGCGCCGTCCGAGACCATCGGCCGCGCTCGACGCATCGACGATGCGGCAGGTCGCTATATCGAGTTCTGCAAGAGCACCTTCCCGAACGCATTGAACCTGAAGGGCATGCGGATCGTCGTCGACTGCGCGAACGGCGCCGCCTACGAGATCGCGCCGCACGTCTTCCACGAACTCGGCGCCGAAGTCGTCGCGATCGGCGCTTCGCCGGACGGCTTCAACATCAACGAGAAGGTCGGTGCGACGCATCCGCAGACGCTGCAGGCCGCGGTCAAGGCGCACCGCGCGGACCTCGGCATCGCGCTCGACGGCGATGCCGACAGGCTGCTGATGATCGACGCGGACGGCCGGCTCTACAACGGTGACGAGCTTCTGTACGTCGTCGTCAAAGACGGTGTCGAGCAGGGCAAGAAGTCCGGCGTCGTCGGCACGCTGATGACCAACCTGGCCGTCGAGAACGCGCTGCGCGAGCTCGGCGTCCCGTTCGCGCGCGCTAAGGTCGGCGACCGTTACGTCCTCGAGATGATGGTCGACAAGGGCTGGCTGTGGGGCGGCGAGAGCTCGGGCCATCTGCTCTGTCTCGACAAGCACACGACCGGCGACGGCATCGTCAGCGCCTTGCAGGTTCTGTCGGCCCTCCGTCGCAGCGAACAAACGCTCGCGGCGCTGACGTCGGCCGTGCGGCTCTACCCGCAGACGATGATCAACGTAAAGATCGGCCGCGATTTCGACTGGGAAGGCTACGAGCCGCTCAAGGTGGCCCGCCGGTCGGTCACCGAAGCGCTCGGCCAGACCGGCCGCATCCTGATCCGTCCGTCCGGCACCGAGCCGCTGCTGCGATTGATGGTCGAGGCCGAGTCGGAATCGATGGCGTCGTCTTCGGCGCGATTGCTGGCAGCGAGCCTCGAAGGAGCCGTTTAAACGGATCTTCACTTCGGGGGCTGGGGAGGGAGCGAGCGCCGCTTGTCACGGTGCAACCCTGCCCGGCGCGGTGTCATGACCCTGTCATTGACAGTACTTAATGTTCTGCCGGTTCGCTTCCCCGCATTCCTCAAGGATCCCCATGAATCTTGTCTCGAAGGCTGCCATCGCAGCGCTATTCGTCATCAGCAGCGCACAGGCGGCCGACATCACCGGCGCAGGCTCCAGTTTCGTAGCTCCCGTCATGTCCAAGTGGGCCGACGCCTACAACAAGGCCACCGGCAACAAGATCAATTACCAATCGATCGGATCGTCGGGCGGCATGAAGCAAATCGAAGCCAAGACCGTCGACTTCGGCGCCTCCGATGCACCGTTCAAGCCGGAGGAACTCGACGCGAAGGGACTCGTGCAGTTCCCGGTCATCGTCGGTGGCATCGTCCCGGTGTTCAACGTGCCCGGCGTCGATGCCGGCAAGCTGCGACTGAACGGCATGGTCCTGGGCGACATCTTTCTCGGCAAGATCACCAAGTGGAACGATCCCGCGATCAAGGTGATGAACCCGTCGCTCAACCTGCCGGACCTCGCGATCGCCGTGGTCCATCGCGCCGACGGCTCGGGCACGTCGTTCAACTTCACGAACTATCTGTCGAAGGTCAACCCGGAATGGAAGACCAAGGTCGGTGAAGGCAGCGCACCGAACTGGCCGCTGGGTACGGGCGGCAAGGGCAACGAAGGCGTGTCCGCATTCGTCAAGCGCCTGCCGGGTTCGATCGGTTACGTCGAATATGCCTACGCGAAGCAGTCGAACATGGCATACGCCAGCATGCAGAACGCCGACGGCG
>JBDTIS010000111.1:0-10288 GCA_039936235.1 Burkholderiaceae bacterium
GGCCGCAGCAGCGCCAGCGGGTGTCTGCGCAGCGTGAATCCGGTACTCGCGTAGTCGTCGACTATTTCGCGGCCCTCTGTTGCGAAACGCAGTTCCGGTGTCGATTCGGCGATCGATGCTGCCCGCATCAGATCCGTATCCAGACGATGCGATGCGGCCTCCCAGCGAGCCTGGCGACGGTGTCCAACCAAAGGCGAGAGCGCGTCGGCTGCGGCTAGCGCGTCTAGCTCGATGGTGTTCAGCTTCGCGCGGCGGCCCAAGTCGTCGACGCTGGTGAACGGCCTCTGATCTCGTGCGGCAACCAGGCGGATCGCCGCCTTCAGGTTGAAGGATTTGATGCTGTTCAAGCCGAGCCTGACTGTCGATTCGCTTCGCTTCGCTTCGTTTCCCTCCTTCCGAGAGCGCGCATTGCAGGTTTCTGAGTCATTTTTTTCCTCCAGCACCGCATCCCATTCGCTGATCGTCACGTCGATCGGCCTGACCTCGACGCCCCCGTTGCGCTGCGCGTCCTGGATCAGCTGCGATGACGAATAGAAGCCCAGCGGCTGGCTGTTCAGCATCGCGGCCAGAAACGCGGCCGGTTCGTGGCACTTGATCCAGGACGAGATATAGACCAGGAACGCGAAGCTGGCCGCATGGCTTTCGGGGAAGCCGTATTCGCCGAAGCCTTCGACCTGCTTGAAGATCCGCTCGGCGTATTCGCGCTCGTAGCCGTTCCTGATCATCCCGCCGATGATGCGGTCCTGAAACGGACCGAGGCCGCCTTTGCGCTTCCACGCTGCCATCGCGCGGCGCAGCTTGTCGGCCTCGCCGGCGCTGAAATCGGCGGCCAGCATCATCAACTGCATCACCTGCTCCTGGAATATCGGCACGCCGAGCGTCCGTTCGAGCGCTTCCTTCACGGCCGGCTTCGGATAGGTGATCTCCAGTCCGTTTCGGACCGCCTCGCGCGCCTTCAGGTACGGATGCACCATGCCGCCCTGGATCGGGCCGGGCCGAACGATCGCCACCTCGACCACCAGGTCGTAATAGGTTCTCGGCAACAGCCGCGGCAGCATGCTCATCTGCGCACGGCTCTCGATCTGGAACACGCCGACGGTGTCGGCCCTGCAGATCATCTCGTACGTCTCAGGATCTTCCTTCGGGACGTCGATCATCCGGAACGGATTGTCGGGGCCGCGGCCGCGGCGCTGGCCGATCAGGTCCAGTGCGCGGCGCACCGCCGACAACATGCCGAGCGCCAGCACGTCGACCTTCAGCAACCCGAGTTCCTCGAGGTCGTCCTTGTCCCACTGGATTACCGAACGGAAGGTGGCGAACAGCGGCGACTTGCCGGTCCGGCCTCGACCCTGCGGCTCGACGGTCTCGATGCTTTCGCGAATCTGCGCCTCGCACTCGCCGTCGTGGTTGTGCGCATCCGCATCCGCATCCGCATTCGCATCCGCATCGGAGGCCACGCCGACGTCAACGTCCGAACAGAAAACCGAGCCAGCGTTCTCCGCCGATTCGAAAGCCGGATCCGTACTTCCATCCGGCGCATAGATCTTCCTCCGCCCCGCGTCATCGTCCCAGTCCGATGGCTTCTGCATCGCGGCGTTCTCGATCGGCACCATCCGCGACAGCTTGTCGGCGCTGATGACGAAACCGCCGACGTGCTGAGACAGGTGCCGCGGAAAGCTGCGCAGCGTCGCGGTCAGCGCGATCATCTTCTGCACGACCGGGCTGTCCGGGTCGAAGCCGTTCTCCTCGAGGCGCGCGCGGTGGTCGGCGCTGCCGTCCCACCATGCATGGGACGACGACAGCCGGTTGACGCGCTCTCCGTCGAGGCCCAGCGCCTTGCCGACGTCGCGGATCGCCGATCGGGTGCGATACGCGATCACGGTCGCGGCCAGCGCGGTGCGATGCCGGCCGTACTTGTCGTAGATGTACTGGATCACTTCTTCGCGGCGCTGATGCTCGAAGTCGACGTCGATGTCGGGCGGCTCGTCGCGCTCCTTCGTCAGGAAGCGTTCGAACAGCATCTTCTGCAGCGCCGGGTTGACCTCGGTGATGCCGAGGCTGTAGCAGACGGCCGAGTTGGCCGCGGACCCGCGACCCTGGCACAGGATGCCGACGCTGCGCGCGTAGCGGACGATGTCGTGGACCGTCAGGAAAAAAGCTTCGTACTTCAGGTCGGCGATCAGCGCGAGTTCGTGCTCGATCTGCTGTCGGACCGCGTCGGTCACCCCGTCGGGAAAGCGCGTGACGAGTCCTTCCTCGGTCAGCGTGCGCAGCCAACTGGTCTGCGTCTGGCCGTCGGGCACGATCTCCTTCGGATACCGGTACCCGAGTTCCTTCAGCGAGAAGTCGCATTGTTCGGCGACGACGATGCTTTCTTCGAGTAGCCGCGGCGCGAACAGGTCGGGCAGTCGCAGCCGCGAACGCAGGTGACGCTCGGCGTTGGGCTCCAATGCGTCGCCGCACTCGGCCACGGCCTTGCCGATGCGGATGGCGGTCAGCGTGTCCTGCATCGGCTTGCGCGACCGCACGTGCATGTGCACGTTGCCGGTCGCGACGCATGGCAGCCCGATTCGCTGTCCGAGCGCGGTCAACCGCTTCAGGACCAGCTTGTCGTCCATCCGATGCGTGCGCTGAACCGCGATCCAAACGCGATGCGGCACGAAGCCCGGCGGCGCATCGACAGGTCTCGCGCGCGGCCCGAAGGTCGACGCGAACCAGCATGCGTCGGCATCCAGCTGCGCATCGCTCGCGTCGCGCGACGGGATCCACAGCGCGATGCAGTCGGGCACGCCTGCCAGATGGTCGATGGGTCCGGCGGCCTCGGGGATCTGATCGGGCGATTGCGGGCTGCCGTCGAAGTCGGCACGCGTCAGCCGATAGGTGCCCTTCTCGCAGCGCATGCGGCCGAGCGTGATCAGCTCGGACAGGTTGCCGTAGCCGTTCAGGTTCGTCGCGATCAGCACGAGCCGCAGTCCGTCTTCGAGAACGAAGCTGCTGCCGATCAGCAGCTTCAGCCCGCTGTCCTTCGCTTCGCCATGCGCGCGCACCACGCCGGCCAGCGAGCATTCGTCGGTGATCGCGAGCGCCGCATAGCCGAGCTCGACGGCGCGCACCACCAGCTCTTCCGGATGCGACGCGCCCTTCAGGAAGCTGAAGTTGGACAGGCAGTGCAGTTCTGCGTAGCGGGGGAGGGTTGTCATCACTTTGACGGTTGACGCCAAGCACCAAGAGGATATACATTACAAATTACGTATATCTTTGAAGGCGAGTCATGCAAGTATCGAAATGGGGGAACAGTCTTGCGGTACGGCTTCCTGCTTCGGTTGTCGAGGCGCTTGATCTGAAGGAGGGTGAGGACATCGAAATTCAGCTGGTCGGATCGCGATCCTTACAGATTGAGAAGAAACCTGGCCACAAGGAGTTGATTGCACGTCTGCGAAAATATCGAGGGCGATTACCTGCCGACTTCAAATGGGATCGTCTCGAAGCGGCTGAATGAGCACGCACAAGCTCGGCTTCCTGGACACGAATGTCCTGTTATATCTGCTCGATCAAGACACCAGCAAAGCTGATCTTGCAGAGGCACTGCTCGCAACGAAACCCATCATTTCCATTCAGGTCCTTTCGGAGTTCACGTCCGTTGCGCGTCGAAAGCTCGCTCTGGCATGGAACGAAATCGAAGAAATTACAGAAACGATTCGCGAGGTCTGCAGCGTCGAGTCACTCACTCTCGATACCTACGGTGGCGCGCTACGGCTCTCTGAGCGCTACGGCATGCCTTGGTACGACGCCATGATCATGTCCAGCGCCCTACTTGCCGGCTGTGCGACGCTCTACTCCGAAGACTTTCAACATGGCCAGCTGATCGACAGGAAACTCAAGGTGATCAATCCCTTTGCATAACGGTCCTTTTCGAGCGTGTCTTTGATTCAAAGGTCATCCAGCCGCACGACCTCCATCGCACCGATCCGGCCCACCAGCAGCCGATACACGTCGTGATCGAAAAGCCGGGTCGTGACGGCGAGCTGTCGCGCGGCGTCCAGATGGGTGGTCATCCCGAGATAGGCCCAGCCGTTCAACGCATGGAAGGAACGTCCCTCGCGAAACGCGATCGCGCCGTCGAACGGCCACGGCACGACGGCCATCGACGCCAGCGCCTGCTGCAGGCGTTCGGTGTGCTCGGCCACCGTCTCGAGGCCGATGCAGGCGCCGCGACAACGCTTGACCTGATACGCGAAGCACGGCTTGCCGGCATGTGCCTTGTCGAGCTTCAGCAGCGCCGGGCAGAGGCCGTACGCGTCCGCGATGGCGCGCAGCGTCACGCCCGCCTGGCGCGGCGACGCGAACGGTCCGTACAGGTCGCGGTCCTGCGCGAAGAACAGGTCGTCGGGCCGCGCGATCGCGAGCTTCCAGCGACCGCGTGATCGATCGACGACGAGGCGCCAAGCGCAGACGTCGTCGCTCCTGCGCAGCTGGCGGTTGTAGGCCGGCATCCGCTGCTTGACGAACGTGGCCTCGGTCAGCAGCGCGCCGAGATCGTGCTGGGTGCCGCCGCCGGTCTCGATCCATTCGATGCGCGTCATCTGCTGCGAGATCTCCATCTCGCGCGCAGACAGATGGTCTCCTGTGAAGTGCGCCATCACGCGTTGCCGCAGGTTCTTGGCCTTGCCGATGTACAGCGGGCGCGGCTCCTCGACGCGGCCGCTCTCCATATCGGCACGTTCCTCTTCGGTGGGCTCGCCGTGAAACAGGTAGACGCCGGCCGTCTTCGGCAGCGTGTCGAGCACGTCGGGATCGAGATGGCGCGGCAGGCTCGGTCGTGCGGTGAGCTGGTCGATCGCGGCGCCGATCTGGTCGGCCGGCAGCGCATCGTGGAGTTTCTGCCACAACTGCCACAGCAGTCGCGCGTCGCCGAGTGCGCGATGGCGCATGTCGACCACCAACCGGTGGCGCTCGATCAGCGTGTCGAGGTTGTGCCGCGAATAGCCGGGATAGAGCTTGCGTGACAGCCGCATCGTGCACAGCACCGGCGGCCGGAAGGGATGGCCCATGCGGCGAAACGCGTTCTTGAGGAAGCCATGGTCGAAGCGCGCGTTGTGCGCGATGAAGAGTCGGCCGTCGAGGCGTGTCAGGATGTCGGCGGCCACCTCCTCGAAGCGCGGCGCGTCGGCGACCATCGCGTCGGTGATGCCGGTCAGCGTCTGGATGAATGGCGGGATCGGCGCATCGGGATTGACGAGCGCCGACCACTCGCGCACCGGCAACGCCGGATCGTCGAGATCGACCTCGATGATGCCGACCTCGGTGATACGGTCCTCGACCGGTGAACCCCCGGTGGTTTCGAGATCGACGAAGGCCAGACGCATGAAGGAAAGAGGTGGGGATGCGGGAAGATTGCTGGGTGGCTGCGCGGACAGGCCGAACGGATGCTGACATCGCGCTGTCCGGCGCTAGCCGAACAGCCCTTGCAGATACCAGAGCGCCTTGCCGGCCACCGGCAAGCGTTCGCGATACACCCACACGAGGCGCCCGGCGGCATTTTCGCCGATGAAGTAGTCGCGCGTGGCCGGCGCGTCGTCCCACCAGCCGGTCTCGATGCGCTCGGGTCCGGCGACGAGTTCGAGCGGCAGCGACTCGAACACCGGACGATGTGCGCGGACCTCGAGCTGCTGCGGCTCGGATAGCAGCCAGGCCGGACGAGGTCCGCAGGAACAGCCTGCGATGAGGGTGCCGAATCGCGAAACGCCATCGACGTTGCCGATGCCATTCGCCTTCTTCCGTCGTTTCGCAGTGGCACCGTTGATCGACGAGATCACGGCGACACGCTGTTCGAGCAGGTCTCCGCCGATCTCTCGCCACGCCCGTTCGGGGCGATGGTCGGCCACGCGTTCGAGGCGCGCCGCCGCTTCGATGCCGAGCCGCGCGGTCAGCTTCTCGAGCAGCCGCGCGAGCGTCTCGGCGGCCTGCTGGCGTTCGGGAAACAACATGCCGTGCGCCTCGCGCTCCTCGACGATGACGGGCGCCTCGAGCGCCAGCTCCAGCACCGGCGCCTTGAGTTCGAGCCGCGACAGCCGCTCGCGCAGCAACGTGCCCAGCCGCGCGCCGTCGTTGCTCGGCGTGGCCAGCGCGATGGTCACGGCGGTGGGCTCGATCGCGTCGCGCGTCCATCGATCGTGATGCAGCATCAGCGTGAAGCTGCGCACGGCGCCGCGTCGCGCCACGAGCCAGCCGGTCATCTGCGCGAGCAGCCGCTGGCTCGCGAAGACCAGCGCCTCGGCGGTCTCGACACGCGCCATCAGCTCGATTCGCGTCTCGAAGCGCGATGGCGCCTCGAACACGACCTGCGGATCGGGTCGCTCGCCGGCGGCTCGCGCCATCTCGTCGACCAGCGCGGGTCCGAAGCGACGTGCCAGCCCGTTGACCGGCAGCCGCCGCAGGTCGGCGACCGTGCGGACGCCGATGCCGTCGAGGCGATTCAGAGAGGCTCGGGCCGTCTCGAGATGCACGATCGGCAATGCGTCGAGCATGGTGACGAAGTCGTCGCTGGGCCAGACCTCGATGGTGGCCTTGCCACCAGACTTCTGACTCGGCGCTCGCATCCGTCGCCGCGCCTTCTCCTGCGCGAGCAGCCATGCGCCGTGCGGCGTGGGCGCCTCGGCGCCGGCGATGGCCAGCCCCTGCACGCGCATCGCCGATGCGATCTCCTTTTTCAGCATCCGACGACCCCCGAACAGCTTCAGGCTGGCCGAGATCTCCATCACGAGCCCGGACGCGCGCAACGACACGGTCGGCGTGAAGCGCAGCGCGGCCAGCGCCGCTTCCATCAGCGCACTGCGTTCGTCTTCGAGCTTGCGCGCGATCAGCACGAGGTCGGGTAGCAGCGACAGCGCGGTGGCGATGCTCTGGCCCGCGAACACCCCACAGGCCTGCGCCTTGCGGGTGGCGACCGCGATCAGGCGTCGGGTGCCGTCGAGATCGGTGACCGCCAGCGCGGGCTCGAGTCCTTCGGGCCAGCGTCGCAGGATGCAGTCAAGCGGCAGCGTCGGACAGTAGAGGGCCAGCCAGAGCATGCGAGGGTTTCGTGTGGGCGTCGTGCGGGGCAGGGCGCGCTGCGATGTGCTGAGCGCCTGTCGATGCGGGAAGCGGGTTCGACGAAGCAGAGGATGTGGAGGCTGACAGCAGGCTGAAGACCTTCATGCCGCGATGAATTTCCGGCAGCAGCAGCGTCAACGGTCTTGCGAGGACAGGCCCGCGGCGCTTCAGCAGGCGGACCGACAGCGTGCGTCGATGCGCGTCGGGTTCGCCGACGGCGAGCGTCAGTCGCAGTGGCGCAGGCGACGCGTGATATTGGGCGGCCGACGGGCGGATCAGGAAGCTCAGGCCGTCGGCAGAAGCCGCTGCGGACTGCAGGCGACGCAACGCGTCGTGACGCGCCAGCGCCTTGTCCTCGGGCAGCCACGCAACCAGCGCGCCGAAGGCCGAACTCTTGAGGCTCTCCTGGATGGCCCACAACCGATCGGCCGGCCGCGGCGTATGGACGATCATCACGCGGCGCATGTCGATGCCGAGTTGTTCCCAGCCGGTGGGATCGGGGATGTGCGGCGGGGCGAGCAGCACGATCTCGCGGCCTGACTGCGTCAGCGACGACAGCGTCGCGGCGAGGAAACGGATCTCGCCGACACCCGGATGCGCGATCAGCAGTTCGGTCAGGCAGCGCGACGGCCAGCCGCCGCCGGGCAACTGTTCATCGAGACTGCGGAAGCCGCTCGGCGTGGAAGGCAGCGGCGAGACCGACAGCGAATCGCCGCGCCACAGCCGACCGCCGAGCCCGGCCTGGCGCAACGTGGCTTCGGTGCGCTCGACCGGTGACGGAATGACGGCGAGCGGAATGACGGCAGGCGTTTTCAAGACCGGCGGTGCAGCGACCGGACGGATGGCAGGCAGGACGGTCGCGGGCCGGGACGGCACGAACGACGCGGTGCCCAGCGGCATGAACGACGAAGGAAAGAGAGGCAGGGAAGCCATGGGCTCGGAGGGTGTGGGCGGGGATGCGGGACATCAGCGCCGCGGACGCGTGTTGCCGATGCGGGGCGCCACGGTCTTGCGGAACAAGCCGACCATCACGCCGTGGATCTCCAGCCCCTGTTCTGGACGGATCGGCGGGTAGGCCGCGTTGGCGGCCTCGAGATAGAAGCCCTTCTTGTCGCGGGCCAGCATCTTGAGCGTGAACTCGCCATCGACGAAGGCCAGCACCACGTCGCCGGGCATCGCCGAGCGGGTCTTCTCGACCACCACGAAGTCGTTCTCGTGGATGCCGGCATCGATCATCGAGTCGCCGCGCACATGGAACAGCTCGGTCTCGGACGGCTTGTCGACGAGGTAGTGGTCGATGCCCATCACGTCGCGGCCGCTGTCGTTGGCCGGCTGCGGCATGCCCGCCCGCACGGTGTCGGCCACCGTGCGTTCGAAGAAGCGGCTACCGGGCTTGAGCCGCTTGCCGGCCGCCTCTTCGAGGAAGCCGTCTTCCTTCAGCCGCAGGACGATGCGGTGGGTCCACGCGCGACCGGCGATGCCCCACAGCTTGCCGAGCTCCGTCAGCGAAGGAATGACCCCGTTCAGGACGAAGTAGTCTTGCAGGGCACCCAGATGGCCGGAAAGATCTGACCGCGGTCGAGGCATGGTGGAAGGCTTCAGAAAAAAGGTGGACGGAGGGGCAAACGCCCTTGGTGAACGAACGTTCACCAAACGATAACAGTCGGAGTCCCGGTCGTCAACAGACACCAGTCGCCGATCGCGTCTGCGCTCTTTTTTCTTTTTTCAAGGATTCTGAATCCGGTACCTGCAACGGTCCGTAACAGTCGCAACCACCGCGCTCGTGGCCCAGATCCAGCCCACTCTTTAGAGGTCCGTTTGAAAAGTCCGGTCAACCACCATCAGGAGATCACCGTGCGTACACCCGATCTGATTCGATCTTCGAAGCGCCCCCTCGCCGTCATGGCAGGCGCGCTAGTCGCATCGATGTTCGCCATCCCCGTCGCCCAGGCATCGAGTCACCGCGAGGCGCCTTTCATCACGACGTCGCCGAAGGTCGACGGCACGGACTTCTACATGTTCCAGAGCTACGAGCCGGGCCGCTCGGCGTTCACGACGCTGATCGCGGACTACCAGCCTCTGCAGAACCCGGGTGACGGTCCGAACTACTACACGATGGATCAGGACGCGCTCTACGAGATCCACGTCGCACAGGACGGCCACGCCAACGAGGACCTGACCTTCCAGTTCCGCTTCGCGAACACCCTGAAGGACATCAAGCTCACGATCGGCACCAAGCAGGTCTCGATCCCGCTGGTCCAGGCAGGTGCAATCTCCGGTCAGAATCCGGCGAACCTCAATGTCCGCGAGACCTACGGCATCACGCTGGTCCGCGGCGATCGCCGCACCGGCACGCGCAGTACGGTCACCAATGCGGCCGACGGCACGACGACGTTCGAGAAGCCGGCCGACAACATCGGCGACAAGACCTTCGGCAGCACGACGGGCTATGCCGCTTATGCAGCCGCCCACATGTACACGGTCAACATGCCCGGCTGCGCGACCGCAGGCCGCGTGTTCGTCGGTCAGCGCAAGGATCCCTTCGCACTCGCGCTCGGTCAGGTGTTCGACCTCATCAACCTGAACCCGCTCGGGCCGACCTCGGGCAACCGTGACTACCTCGCACAGAAGAACGTGACGTCGCTGATCATGGAACTGCCGACTTCGTGCCTCGTCGGCACCAGCCCGATCATCGGTGGCTGGACCACGGCCAGTATGCGTCAGGGTCGACTGTTGTCGGGCAATCCGGCGTCGGGCTATTCGAACGTGCCGAAGAACGGTGGCGCCTGGGTCCAGGTCTCGCGTCTGGGCATGCCGCTGGTCAACGAAGTCGTCATCGGCCTCAAGGACAAGGACAAGTTCAACAGCTCCAAGCCGAAGGACGACGGCCAGTTTGCCGACTACGTGACCAACCCGACACTGCCAGCACTGATCCAGACGCTGTTCCCCAGCGCGCCGGCACCTACCAACTTTCCGCGCACCGATCTGATCGCCGCTTTCCTCACCGGGCTTGACGGCGTGAACAATCCTGGTACCGGCAAGCTGGCCGAAATGCTGCGCCTGAACGTCACGACCCCGGTCACGCCCAGGGCCAGCCAAAACACGCTCGGCGTGTTGGGTGGCGATGCGGCGGGCTTCCCCAATGGCCGGCGACCGGGTGACGATGTGGTGGATGTGTCGCTGCGGGTCGCGATGG
>JBDTIS010000112.1:0-13634 GCA_039936235.1 Burkholderiaceae bacterium
AGCGGTGGCCCACGGAAGGCGGAGATCGGATCGACCACGATGATCGCCGGACCGAATCGTTCGATGTCGCGGTTCATGCGGGCGAGATGCATCTCGAAGCCATACAGGCTCGGGCGTGCCGCTTCGAACTGCAGCAAGCCGGCCTTCATGTGCCGACGCAGGTCGAAGCCGGACGAGCGCATGTTGCGGACGACCTGGTCGGGAGACTCCTCGAACGTGAAGTACAGGCAGCGTTCGTCGCGCCCGCAGGCCGCGTCGACGAAGGCGGCGCCGAAGGTCGACTTGCCAGTGCCTGCGAGACCCGAGATCAGCACGCTCGAACCGCGGAAATAGCCGCCGATGCCGAGCATGCCGTCGAGGCCCGCGACGCCGGTCGACACCGGCTCTTCCGAGATCGCATGGCCCAGTTTCGCCGACGTGATCGGCAGGACGCTGATGCCCTGCTCGTCGATCAGGAACGGGTACTCGTTGGTGCCGTGCGCCGAGCCGCGGTACTTGACGACGCGCAGCCGCCGTGTCGCGATCTGGTCCTGGACACGATTGTCGAGCAGGATCACGCAGTCCGATACGTATTCCTCGATGCCGTAGCGCGTCAGTTGCCCGTCGCCGCGCTCGGCGGTGATGATGGCCGTCACGCCGCGATCCTTCAGCCAGGCGAACAGCCTTCGCAATTCGGCGCGCAGCACGGCCGTATCGTCGAGCCCGGCGAACAGTGCCTCGATCGTGTCGAGCACGACGCGCTTCGCGCCGCTGGTGTCGATCGCGTGACCGAGCCGTACGAAGATTCCTTCGAGATCGTATTCGCCGCTTTCCTCGATCTCTGCGCGCTCGATCCGCACGTGATCGATGACCAGCTTGCCCGCGGCGACCAGACCGTCGACGTCGTAGCCGAGCGACGCTACGTTCGTGCCGAGGTCGGCTTCGCGTTCCTCGAAGCTCATGAAGACGCCAGGCTCGCCGAGCGCCACGCCATTGACCAGGAAGGTCATCGCGAACAGCGTCTTGCCGCAGCCGGCGGCGCCGCAGAGCAGCGTCGGTCGTCCTGTCGGCAGACCGCCGCAGGTAAGCGCGTCCAGCCCTGGAATGCCGGTGGCCGTCTTGCCGAGTTGCCGGACCGGGCTTCCGCGATCGTCGGTGGGTGGTGCCGTCTGCGTCATGGAGGAAGTGGGAAAAAAAGGGAGTCGCGGTACCGATCCGTGCGTCGCACCGGAAGCCGTGGATGTTATCTTGGCGGTCGCCGCATCCACCGAAGCGAAGCCCGAATCATTCGCTGCGACGTGGTCGGGTGAGCCGAAGGATGAGCCGCCATTGGCGCCGTGTCCGACGCCACTTCGGCGCCACCGGCGCTATAACAGCGGCTGCATGCGACTCGGCATTTCGCCCGGAAACGCACCTACTCCAACAGAGGACGACTCATGGCAAAGACACCAGCCAATATGGAAACATCGACCGACAAGAACGACGCGGCTCACTCGGCCGTGGTGCCGACCCTGCATCAGCAGAGCGCGGGCGGTTCGCACGAAACCCAGAAGTACGGCGACGTCGTCCCGATGCCGCACGGCCTGCCCGCCGCTGCCGCGAAAAACAGCGTCGATTCTCTCAACAAGGTGCTCGCCGATTCGATCACGCTGCGCGACATGTACAAGAAGCATCATTGGCAGGTCGTGGGCCCGACGTTCAACCAGTTGCATCTGATGTACGACCAGCATTTCCTCGCGCAGGTGGAGGTCGTCGACACGATCGCCGAACGCATCCAGTTGCTGGGCGGCATTTCGCTGGCGATGGCCGCCGACATCGCCGAAGAGACGCGCATTCCGCGTCCGCCACGTGGCCGTGAGCCCGCGGCTGCCCAGTTGTCGCGGCTCATCGACGCGCACACGCTGATCATCAAGGAGTCGCGCGAGTTGGCCGAGAAGGCGGACGACGACAAGGACTCCGGCACGAACGACCTGCTCGTCAGCAATGTGCTGCGCGTGAACGAGCTGCAGGTCTGGTTTCTGTCGGAACACCTGGTCGCCGCGACGCCGGTCTGACCGAGCCGCGCCCGTCATAGCGCCCGCCATCCGGCACCGGACGGCGGGCGTTTTTGATGGAGCGTCGGCTACAGGACCCGATCGAGACCCACGGCACAGCGCGATGAGAAGCACGTGCGAATGGGTGCGTCGCGGTAGGGGTTCCTCACGGACGTGCGCAATGGCACGTAGGTCAGTGTCGTCTCGGCGAAGGGACGTTGGCGCCGGGCATGACCAGCGGTTCAATGTCCACGAGATGTTCGCTTGAGACCAGGCTGTCGACCAAACAGGCCGACGCGGCGCGCGATCAGGGTCGTGCGTAGTAGCCGGCGAGCGCCTCGATCTCGCCTGGCGACAGCCGGCGGGCCATGTTGCGCATCTGGCCGAGGCTGTCGTTCTTCCGTTCGCCGGACGCGAACGCCGTGAGCTGCGCGACCAGATAAGTCTTCGACATTCCGTCGAGCCAGGGCGCGCCGAGCTTGTGATCGATGCCGCCATGGCATGCGCCGCAGGGCGCGATATTCCGCATCGGATCGCCGACCCGAACCAGCGCGGGCGCCTCGGGCTCGGGATCGACGGCCGCGCCCTTCATCCGCGGCAGGTAGGCGTAGTAAGCGGCCAGTTCGCGCACATCGTTTGCGGACAGCCGCAAGGCGAAGGCCTGCATGATCGCGCTGATCCGGTCGCCAGCACGGTAGTCGGCGAGCTGCTTGATGATGACTTCCGGGTACTGGCCGGCGAGGTTCGGCGCATCGGTCTGGCTCAGGCCGCGCGCACCGTGGCATATCGTGCATTGCAGCGCGAGCGTCGCGCCGCGTCCGACCGCGGTCTCGGTGCCTGCGCGCCCCATCGTCTCGTTCAACACCACATTCGTCGTGTGGATGCCGGCTGTCGGCACGTCTTGCTTGTCTCCCCACTGGCTCGGTGCGCCGGCCGCGCGGCAGATGCTCGACCAGATGCCCTGCGCGGTGAAGTCCGCATGCTGCGACGGCAGCCAGACGAAGCCGACCAGGACCGAGACGACGATCAGGGCGCAGATGGACAGCATGCTGCGCCGCAGCCACGGGTTACGCCACGAGAAGAGGGCGGGTTCGTCCATCACCGTCCTCCGACCGGGATAGCCGGCACGCTCGTGCCCTTGAGCGCCACGAGCTCGGCGATTGGGACGCCGTAGTTGACGACGGTGAGCGCGACCATCAGCGCGACCCAGATGCCGAAGCCGTTCAGCGCCAGCGGCACCTTGTTCGGCATGTGGACGGCGGTGGAGAACGTGAACGGGGCCGGCGCTACGTTGGTCCTGCGGGCGGTCGCGAGGATGAAGATGAACAGCGCCGCCGATGCGAGCAGCACGAAGCCGCCGAGCGCCGACATCACGACCGGCCATGCGAGTTCGCGCAGCGCCGGGTTCGCATAGTCGAAGTAGGCCATCCGGCGTGGCATCCCCAGGATGCCGACCCAATGCCACGGACCGGTGAGAACCAGCATGCCGACGAACCACAGCCACAGCTGGGTCTTCACGGCCCGCTTCGACAGCGCCGCGCAGTCGGTCAGCTGTGGCCACAACTCGTAGGCGAGCATGAAGTACATGATGACGATCGCGCCGGCGAATATGAGATGGAAGTGGCCGGTGATCCACTGCGTGTTGTGGATCGTCTCGTTCATCTGCGAGCTCATGTTGATCAGGCCGCCGGCGCCGCCGAAGCCGAGCATCACGAACGAGAACGTGACGGCCAGCATCATCGGCTTGTCCCACGGCAGCGCCTTGACCCAGCCGAACAGCCCCTTGCCGCCGCGCAGTCGCGCGGCGATCTCGATCGACGCGACGATCGTGAACACGGTGAGAAAGGTCGGCACAGTCACCATCGCGGTGAACACCGCGTGCATGAACTTGAAGCCGGATCCGACCTCGGGATCGGCGAACAGGTGATGAATGCCGATCGGCATCGAGAACACGAGGAACAGGACGAACGCGACGCGGCCCATCGTGTCGCTGTAGAGGCGTCCGCCGATCGCCCTCGGCACGATCGTGTAGAAAGCGATGTAGCTCGGCATCAGCCAGAAATAGACGATCGCATGCAGCGTCCACGAGAACAGCACGCGCGCGAGTCCTGCGTCGATGGTGTCCCGAAAGCCGAGCGCCACCGGCAGGATCAGCACGAGGATCTCGACGGCCGCACCGATCGACGTCCACGCCCAAAGGTAGGCGGACGCCACGTTGCCGAACATCACGAGCGGTACCGTGGCGCCGGGGTTGGCGCGCTTCCACACCCTCATATTGACGCCCATCAGCGCGACCCAGACCCACGAGCCGACGACCACCAGCACGACGCCGAGGTAATAGAACGGGCTGCCGATCAGCGGTGGATAGAACGTGTACAGCACCGACGCCTTGCCGAGCGCGATCGGCACCGACGCCATCACGGTGCCGACGATCACCAGCCAGAAGCCGAACCACGCCCAGCGGCGGCCGACCAGCGGCTGCTTGAGCGACAGTTCGCAGATCGCGTAGCCGAAGCCCATCGCGACCAGCAACGGGAACACGTAAGCCATCACGGTGCCGTGCGCCGTGACCGAGCGGTAGTAGATCTCTGGGTTGTCGATCCAGTGCGACAGCGGGCTGCGCACGAACATCTGCCACGCGCCGAGCACCATCGCCGCGCCGAACGCGATGAACGCGATCCAGAAATGAGCGAGGACGAGCCGCCTAGCCTGCAACACAGGTCGCCTTCCTGCCGCCGCTGACGCGCGCGAGAAATTCGTTCGGCGCGATCACCTGCACATGCGCCCACATCGAGCCGTGTCCGGTGCCGCAGTATTCGTGGCACGGCATCAGGTGGTCCCCGGTCTTCGCGAAGGTCGTCGTGAACGTCGCGACGAAGCCAGGCACCAGCATCACGTTCGCGTTGGTCGTCCCGATGATGAAGCCGTGAATCGCGTCGCTGCTGGTGCCGCGGAACGTCACCGGCATCTCGGCCGGCACCACGATGCACTGCGGCTCGAACGAATATTGCTGCGCGATCAGCCTGACGACGACCTTGCCGTCGGAACCGATACCGGTGCCGAGGTTGCTTTCGATGAACTCGCCGGACACGTGCAGCGTGCTCGGGTCGATCGTCTCGACGCGCGACGGCGGCATCGCCGCCCAGTGGACGCCGGTGAAGATCATCGTGGCGAGCAGCAGCACGACGATCGCGGCGACGACCCAGGCCCAGCGATTTTCCGCCCTGGCCGCGACCGATTCGGAGCCGTGCTCCAGCGCTTCGGCGGACGAGGTCACTGCATTACTCCGCGCGGCAAGTAGGCGAAGAAGTAGAACGCGAAGTAGAGGGCGATGACGATCGCCGTCGCGACGCCGGCGACCGCGAATGCGCCCGCCGGCCCACGTGCGACGATCTTGTCGACTTCGGTGTCTTCAGCGGATTGTTCGGGTTTCATCGAAGTGTCGTCGATCATTCCGGGAGCGCCTTGCGCAGATCGTTCACCTGAGACGGCGACACGGGCGTCCCGACGTTGCCCCATGCGACGCGGACGTAAGTCAGCACCGCGGCGACCTCCTCGTCTTTCAGGACTTGTGCGAACGGCGGCATGCCGTGTGGCCGCGGATTCTTGGAGGTGCCGGGCGGATAGCCGCCGTTGAGCACCATGCGGATCGCATTGACCGGCGACGCCATCACGATCGACTGGTTGTCGGCCAGCGGCGGATAGGTCGGTGTCTGGCCCTTGCCTTCGTCGCCGTGGCACACCGCGCACTGCTTCACGTAGATGCGCCTGCCGGACTCCATTACTGCGGGCCTTACGAGCCGCGCGCTGTCCGGGACCGGCGCGTCCGACCCGTGCGGCGCTAGCGCCTTCAGGTAGACGGCCATCGCATTGGCGTCGTCGTCGGTCAGGTACTGCAGGCTGTTGTAGACGACTTCGGCCATCGGGCCGTAGACGGTGCCCCGGTGCGAGATGCCGGTCTGCAGCAGGTCGCTGATGTCGCGGATGCTCCAATCGCCGAGGCCGGCCTCGCGGTTCGACGTCAACGAGGGCGCGTACCAGTTCTGGTTCGGGATCATCCCGCCTTCGAAGGCCTTCGATTCGCTCGACCCGCCCAGCGCGTTGATCGCGGTGTGGCACAGGGTGCAGTGACCGAGGCCCTGCACGAGATAGGCGCCACGGTTCCACGCGGCGGTCTGCGTGGCGTCGGGGACGTACTCGCCTTCCTTCAGGTACAGCGCCCGCCAGCCGATCAGCAGGTCGCGCTGGTTGTACGGAAAGCGCAGTTCGTGCGACCGGTTCTTCTGATGGACCGGCACCACCGACTGTAGATACGCGAACAGCGTGTCGGAGTCTGCGCGGCTGACCTTCGTGTACGACGCGAACGGCATCGCCGGATACAACAGGCTGCCGTCGCGCGACACGCCGGTGTGCATCATTCGGTAGAAGTCGGCCGCGGTCCAGAGGCCGATGCCGGTCTCGTCGTCGGGCGTGATGTTGGGAACGTAGAGGTCGCCGAACGGCGTCGGCATCGCGCGGCCGCCCGCGAACGGCTTGCCGCCGGGCGCCTCGTGGCATGCGACGCAGTCGCCGACGCGCGCGAGGTACTCGCCGCGGCCGAGCGCCTGCGTCGTCGCCGAGACAGGCAGCACACCGGGCGTCTTCGGCAGATAGCCTTCGCGCAGCAGCAGCCATCCGCCGCCGACGACGATCACAGCCAGCACGACGAGCGCCAGGATGCCGCGAAGCACGAAGCGTCGGCTCATTGCTGGCTGCCGCAGGCGAGCGGCATGCGGACGCGGTCGTAGCGTTCGGGAGACGCGTTCTGCGGCGGATCCTGCCGCGAAAGCCAGGCGGCGACCGCGGCGATATCGGTCTCGGAGAGTCGGGACGCGATGCGTTTCATGCAGTCGGGTTGCAGCGCGTGGCGGTCGCCGACGCGCCAGCGCGTGAGTTGCGCGACGATGTAGGTGGGACGCAGGCCGGCGAGCCCGGGGATGCCGGGTTCCATCCCGGTCAGGTTGCGGCCGTGACACGCGATGCACGCAGGAACCTGATGGTCCGCGTCACCCTCCGTCGCGAGCGCCGCGCCGCGCGCCAGCACGGCATCGGTGACCGCAGTCGTTTCGCGCGGCGCGAACGCCGGTCTCAGCTTCGAGTAGTACTCGGCGATCTCGCGCAGATAGGGGTCGGGCAGGTACGCCACGAGATAGTTCATCGGCGGATACCTGCGGGTTCCGTCGCGAAACGCCACGAGCTGGTTATAGATATAGGTGGCCGGTTTGCCGGCGATGCGAGGGAAGTAGCCATCGCTGGTGCCCTGGCCGCTCTGACCGTGACAAGTCACGCACCCCTGCACGCGCGCCTCGATCGAGTCGAGCGTCTTGAACGCAGGAATCGCCTCGTCCTGCGCGTAGGCGACGCCGAACGTGGCGAGGGCCACGATAGCGGCCGACGCGCGGCACAGGAATCGCGATGCGGTGAACGGGCGAGCGATCGAGGGCAGGGTCAAGCGTGGTCCGATCGGTGTCCGTGAGTTGTCCATCGACGTCGATGGACGGGCCGCTTCGAGCCGGCTGTTGCCAACAGCGCTTGCGATTCTTCACGGCCACTACCCTTTTGGGCGAGCGCCGGCTGCGGTAGGGCTGGGGCCGACTGTCGTCGACGATCGGCGCCGCGTCTGTATGCCACCGCACGCAAAAACGTTCTTTCTGCATGCGTCGTGCCAGGGCAACACCGATCGATCGCCGCGCGGTCGCGTGAGGTTCGCTACCGCACAGACACGTGGCGCCAACCCCGCTACAACGGCGGCTCGCGTCGACCTGTCGACGTGCCGTCCACGCTGAGCATCGAGTCTTCCTTGGATCTGATCAAACACCTGTTCACCCGCGAACCGCTGCTGGCTCTGTTCGTCACCATCGCGCTCGGCTATCTGGCCGGAAAGATCAGGATCGGCAGGTTCGTCCTGGGCGGTATCGCCGGCACGCTGCTGGTCGGCGTGCTGATCGGCCAGTTGCAGATCACCATCGACCCCGGCATCAAGGCGATCTTCTTCGCGTTGTTCATCTATGCGGTCGGTTTCCAAGGAGGTCCGCAGTTCTTCCACGCGTTGAACCGGCGCTCGCTGAACCAACTCGCATCGGCCTTCGTGATGTGCGCGACCGGGCTGCTGTGCGTCCTCATCGCAGCGTGGGTCTTCGATCTCGACCGCGGCATGGCTGCCGGGCTGGCGGCAGGCGGACTGACGCAGTCCGCGATCATCGGCACCGCCGGCGACGCGCTGACGAAGCTCGGGCTCACGCCGGAGGTGACGAAGCTGATGCAGACCAACGTCGCGGTCGGCTATGCGGTCTGCTACATCTTCGGTTCGCTCGGGCCGATCATCATGGTCACGTGGTTCCTGCCGATGGTGATGAAGTGGGACATCCGCGCCGAAGCCATCAAGCTGGCGAAGGTCATGTCCGGCGGCCGCACCGAACTCGATCCCGGCCAGTTCAACGCGATCCGGACGATCGACACGCGGGTCTACGCGCTGGCAGCCGGCAGTCGAGCGGTCGGGATGACGGCCCTGGCGATCGACCGGGAACTGTCCGATGCGTCCGTCGAAGCGGTGTTCCGCGGCGGCGCGGCGATCGACGTCGATGCGAGCACGGTGCTGACCGTCGGCGACCTCGTCGCGATCACGGGGCTGGTCGCTGTGCTGGAGTCGGCTGCGCGCCTGCTCGGACCGGAGGTCGTCGCGCCCGACGGACTGCTGGTCGTCGAGGAGGCGCGCGAGATCATCCTCACCAATCGCGCGCTCGGCAGCCGTACGCTCGGCGAGATCCACGACTCGGCCACCGTCGAGAGTCGTCACGGCGTGTTCCTCACGTCGGCGTTGCGGATGGGTCACAACCTGCCGCTGGCCGACAAGCTCGCGCTGAAGACCGGCGACGAACTGCATTTCATCGGCAGCCCGGTCGACCTCGATCGTGTGCAGGCGAAGATCGGCTACAAGATCACGGCGGCGGCCGTCACCGACTTCATCTTCTTCGGCCTCGGCATGCTGATCGGGATGCTGATCGGCATGGTCCAGTTCCGCTTGTTCGGCATCGCGATCTCGATCGGCAGCGGCGGTGGCTGCCTCCTGTCGGGCCTGCTGTTCGGCTGGCTGCACAGCGTCCATCCGAAGTTCGCGGCGCTGCCGCTCGGCGCATCCACCTTCCTGCGCGACTTCGGCCTCGCCGTGTTCGTCGGCATCGTCGGCATTGCCGCGGGTCCGCAGGCGCTGGTGGCGATCGAGAAGTACGGCCTGACGCTCTTCTTCCTGGGCGTCGGCGTGACCTTGATCCCGCAGGTCATCACGTTCTTCTTCTCGTATTACGTGCTGCGTATCCAGAGTCCGATCGAGGCGCTCGCCTGCGTGGCAGGCGGTCGCAGCGCGAATCCCGCGTTCGCGGCGCTGCTCGAGAAAGCGGGCAATGCCACGCCGGTCGTTTCGTTCACGGTGACGTACGCCGTCGCCAATGTATTCCTCACCCTCTGGGGCCCGGTCATCGTCGGCATCATCACGAAGAACGCGGCGCCCTGACTCGCATCGGACAACTTCATGGCAGAGCAGGACTTCCATCAGTACGAGAACCTCAGTCCGTTCGAACTGAAGGACAAGCTCATCGCGATCGCATCGTCGGATGCGCAGCGGCTGATGCTCAACGCCGGCCGCGGCAATCCGAATTTTCTCGCGACGTTGCCGCGCCGGGCGTTCCTCAGCCTCGGCGACTTCGCGATCACCGAGGCCGAACGTTCGTATTCCTATCTCGATAGCGGCTTCGGAGGGCTGCCCGAGGCCGACGGCATGGTCCAGCGCTTCGACGCGTATGCGACCTTGCATCACGACGCCGAAGGCGTGCGCTTCCTGCGCTCGGCGATCTCGTACGTGAAGGATCAGCTCGGCCTCGACCAGCAGGCTTTCCTGACGGAGATGGTCAGCGCGTTTCTCGGCTGCAACTATCCGACGCCACCGCGGATGCTGCCGCATACCGAGGAGATCGTGAAGGCGTATCTCGCGCAGGAGATGTTCGGCACCGTGCCACGCAGCGGCGACTTCTCGGTGTTCGCGACCGAAGGCGGCACGGCCGGCATGACCTATATCTTCCAGACGCTGCAGGCGAACGGCCTGATCGAGCGGGGCGACAGGATCGCCATCGGCACGCCGATCTTCTCGCCTTACCTCGAGATCCCGGTCCTGCCCGAATACGACCTGACGATCGTCGACGTGCGGATGGACGAGCATGCCGGATGGCAACTGCCGCAGGCCGAGATCGACAAGCTGCTCGATCCCGCGATCAAGCTGTTCTGCCTCGTGAACCCCAGCAATCCGCCATCGATGAAGCTATCCGACGCGGTACTCGACCAGATCGCCACGCTCGTGAAGACGAAGCGTCCCGACCTGTTCATCGTGACGGACGACGTCTACGGGACGTTCGCCGACGACTTCGTGTCGATCTTCGCGACGTGTCCGTACAACACGCTGTGCGTCTACTCGTTCTCGAAGTTCTTCGGCGCCACCGGCTGGCGACTCGGCGCGATCGCGGTCCACGCCGACAATGCCTTCGATGCGGCGCTCGCGGCGTTGCCGGAGTCCGAACTGCAGCGACTCGACGTCCGCTACGCGTCGCTGACCACCGAGCCGCGCAAGCTCGCGTTCATCGACCGACTGGTCGCCGACAGCCGTGCGGTCGCACTGAATCACACGGCCGGCCTGTCGGTGCCGCAGCAATTGCAGATGGCGCTGTTCGCGCTCAACGGGCTGATGGATCGTGCGCATCGCTACAAGGATGCGGCCAAGCAACTGATTCGTCAGCGCCATCGCAGCCTGTACGCGAGCATGGGCGTCACGGTGAAGCCCGGGCCGAACGACGTCGACTACTACTCTCTGATCGATCTCGAAGAGATCGGCGGCCTGCTTTACGGACCGGCGTTCAAGGCATGGTTCATCGCGAGCGATCTCGGTACCAGCTTTTTGTTTCGTCTCGCCGCGGAAACCGGCGTCGTGCTGCTGCCGGGCAACGGTTTCGAGGTCGTCGCCACGTCCGCGCGCGTCTCGCTGGCGAATCTGACCGACATCGAATACGTCGCGATCGGCAAGTTCACCCGCCGGGTACTCGACGAATATCAGGCTGAATTCAAGACGAGTCTTGCCATGAAGTAGTCGCCTCATGCCGTCAAGGCAGCCTCTTTGTTCCAAAGCGCACATAATACGTTTGCGCAAGATCAGAGAAGCCTGTTTATGCCGAGACGCTACGACCCCAAGCTCAATCACCTACTCGCGGCGCTGCCTGCCGACGAGTGGGTACGCTGGCGCCCGGAACTCGAACTCGTCGAGATGCCGCTCGGCGAGGTCCTCTACGAATCAGGGGCCACGCTGAGTCACGTCTATTTCCCCACGACCTCGATTGTTTCGCTGCTGTACGTGATGGAGAACGGTGCATCGGCCGAAATCGCCGTCGTCGGTCACGAGGGGATCGTCGGCATCTCGCTTTTCATGGGTGGCGAGTCCACCACCAGCCGCGCCGTCGTGCAGAGCGCCGGTCACGGCTTCCGCTTGAAGTCGGCAGTGATCAAGGCCGAGTTCAAGCGCGCGCCGGTGCTGCATCTGATGCTGCATTACACGCAGGCGCTGATCACGCAGATGGCGCAGACCGCCGCCTGCAACCGTCATCACTCGCTCGACCAGCAGTTGTGCCGCTGGCTGCTGCTGAGCCTCGATCGCCTCGACAGCATGGACCTCGTGATGACGCAGGAGCTGATCGCGAACATGCTCGGCGTCCGTCGCGAAGGCGTGACCGAAGGCGCGCTGAAGCTGCAGAAGGCCGGGCTGATCCGTTATGCGCGGGGGCACATCACCGTGCTCGACCGGCCCGGCATCGAGAAGCTGACCTGCGAATGCTATGGGGTCGTGAAAAAGGAATACGACCGTCTGCTCCCGGACACCATTTCGTCCTGATCTCATTGTTTACTGCGGTCCGTGCGCTGGGAGACAGACCGCCCCGCACGATAGGACCAAACTCGCTTCGTCACTGCGACGATCCATTCGCGACCCGCATCGGGTTCTGGACCGGATTCGAGCGACCGGAGCCGACCGTGACCGCGAAGAATCACCTGATCGACCTGCTGCCGCGCAAGGATCGCAACGCGCTTCTGGCGATCTGCGAGCCGGTGACGTTGGTGCCGTCTGAGACGCTCTACCAGCTTGCGGAGAAGACGACCCACGTCTACTTCCCGATCGACGGTTATATCTCGATGCTCAACCTGCTCGACGGGGCGTCCGTTCTGGAAGTCGGTATGGTCGGTCGAGAGGGGATGCTCGGCGTGCATGTCGCGCTGGGCGGTTGCGTGTCGCCGCTGCGGGCCGTCGTGCAGGGACCCGGCTCGTCGTGGCGCATCCCGGTGCAGACTTTCAAGGCGGCGCTCAGGCGAAGTCCGGCGCTCAAACTCGCGTTGAATCACTACGTATCGGTGCGGATGGCACAGCTCGCTTCGTCGGCCGCCTGTACGCGCTATCACTTGATCGGACCGCGGCTCGCGCGCTGGCTGCTGATGAGCCAGGACCGCGCACACACCGATCATTTCCACGTCACGCAGGAGTTCATGTCCGACATGCTCGGCGTGCGGCGGGTCGGTGTCACGTCGGCGGCGAGCCTCCTGCAACGGCTCGGCTTGATCGAATACCAGCGTGGCGCGATGACCGTCGTGGACCGCAAGGGCCTGGAGGCCGCCGCGTGCAGCTGCTACGCGACCGATCGATCGGCCTACGACGAACTGGTGCATTGAGTGGCAAGGTCCTGAGCGCGATGCCGGTCACTTTCGCGCGGCGTCTGGCGGGTCGGAAGCGCTCGCCGGGGCCCGATCGGCAACTCGGATTCCTGCTGGCGTTCGTCGCCGGCGCGACCAACGCCGGCGGCTTCCTCGCCGTCCACCAGTACACGTCGCACATGACCGGCATCGTGTCCGCGATGGCCGACAACGTGGCGCTCGGCGTTTACGCCCTCGTGCTCGACGGGACCGGTGCGCTGCTGTCGTTCCTCGCCGGCGCCGCGGTCTCGGCCGTGCTGGTCAACTATGCGCGGCAGCATCAACTGGCCAGCGAATACGCGTTGCCGATGCTGCTCGAGGCCGTCCTGCTGCTGTGCTTCGGGCTGCTCGGCGGCAGGCTCTCGGCGATGCACGGGTTCTTCGTGCCGGTGACGGTCATGCTGCTGTGCTTCATCATGGGCCTGCAGAACGCGCTGATCACGAAGCTGTCGCGCGCCGAGATCAGAACGACGCACCTCACCGGCATCGTCACGGACATCGGGATCGAACTCGGCAAGCTGTTCTACTGGAATGCATCACGGCGTTCTGCAGTCCGTGCGGACCGGTCGCGGCTGTTCATCCTGTCCATGCTCGCCGCCTGCTTCTTCCTCGGCGGTGTGGTCGGCGCATTCGGCTTCAAAGAGGTCGGCTACGTCGCGACGGTCCCGCTCGCCATCGCGCTGATCGTCGTAGCGATCGTGCCGGCCGCCGACGATGTGATCTCCTTCGCTCGCAGGCGCCGGCCCCGCTGATCCTAGGCGAATGCCTTCACCAGCGCATCGAACTGCACGCGGAGCGAGTGATCGTGCG
>JBDTIS010000113.1:0-14482 GCA_039936235.1 Burkholderiaceae bacterium
GCGTCGCGAGGATGCGGGCCGCGCCGTCGTTGGCCGTCACGAGCCTGAATCCGTCGTCGAAGACCAGCACGCCGGCCGACAGGTTCGACAGGATGCTTTCGAGATAGGTGTTCGCGGCGACCAGCGCGGCGCGGTTGCGGTCGACCGAGACGCGCGCATCGTCGAGTTGCCTGACCATCGCATTGAACGACTGCATCAGCGTGCCGAGTTCGTCGTTGGTCGCGATCGCGCGCATCGGACTGTAATCACCGCCGGCCACGGCCTTGGTGCCTTCGGCAAGCAGCAGCAACGGCTCTGTGAGCCAGCTCGCGAGCAGGAAGGCCACGGCCAGCGCCGCGCAGATGGACAGCAGCAGCGTCAATGTCAGCGTGACCGAATAGATCTTCTGCAGACCGGTCCGCGACAGCGACAGCTCCTGGTAGTCGCGCATCCCGTTCTGGACGGCCTCGGCGTTCGCGGCCAGCGATGGGGGAACTTCCTGCACGAGCTGCACGTACATCGCGTCGGGACGCAGCAGGAAGGCCTGCGCCGGCACCGGCACCACGACCCGCAGCCGCAGCCCGTGCGTCTCGTCGTTCGTGCTGATGTGCGCGGGGCCGCGTTGCGAACTCCCGGCGCCCGACGAGACATCGGGGACTTCCGGCAACACGCTTTCGACGGCCGAATAACCGCGCGAGATCCGCAACTGGCGTATCACGTTCACCGGCGGTAACGCCGGCGCGAGCGCGCCGCTGTCGCTGCCGCCCACCGCTTCGGCGAGCATCCGCCCGTTGGCCGTGAACAGCAGGGCCTGCGGCGCGCCGGTCTGCTGCCTGAGCCGGTTCAGGGCCTGGCCCTGCTGCGACTCGCCGACGTCCGAGATGCCGAACGCGACCGTGCGTGCCTTGTTGTTGAGGTCGGCCAGCATCGCGTCGAGCGTCGTGCGTCCGATCGCGAGGCCCGACTCGAGCGCGTTGTCGACCCGCACGTCGAACCACGAATCGATGCTCTTGCCGAGGAACTGTACCGATACGAGGTAGATCAGTGCACCGGGAACCAGTCCCATCAGCCCGAACGAGACCGCGAAGCGGACCATCATGCGGGCACCGAACTGACCGGCCCGATAGCGCCGCGCGAGCCGGATCACCAGCACGATCACGATCAGCAGCAACGCCACCGCCGCGGTCGCGTTGAGCGCCAGCAACAGCGGGTAATGACGTTCGAACAGCGGGGTGTTCGACGACGCCGATGCGAGCAGGAACAGCAGTACCCCGGCGATCGACGCCGCGAGTGCGACGCCATAGCGCAGCGTGCGCGTACGCCAGAACGGCCTCGAACGACGCCGGCCCGGGCGTCGGTCCGCTTGCGTCATCCGTTGCGGTTCACGAGCAGTCATGCCCGCACTCTACCGTCCCTGCGAAAGCACCGAACTCAGCGCGGCTCGAACGTGGAGCGCTTCCAGTCCGACTCGAGCGTCCAGTCGCGATTCGTGATCGCGTTGATCTGGAACGGCTTCGGTAACTGGGTGGTGTCCAGCCGCATCCGCACGGCCGTGGCATACGTCTCCCCGGGCCGCAATATCGACCTCTCCGCGACTTTCCAGTCGCGGACGTGGGCGATCACGCCGAGCGCCTCCGGCAGCGTCGCGAGGCCGAGCTGCAGATTGCCGGTGGACACGCGGTACTGACGCGTCAGCGCGTGATAGGACAGCCGGTAGTTCAGGGTCGCGTTGACGGTCTTTTCGTCGAACCAGTACCAGCGCGAGCGCGTCAGCTCGACCTCGACGACGAAATACAGCGTCAGTCCACGGTCGAGCGCCTCCGCGATGCGAGGCTTCAGTTCGAGCTCGAAGTCGCCGCTGAAGTAGTAACCGTCGTCGCGCGATTCGAAGACGGCCTGGTTGACTTCGATGCGATCGAGCGACGCCTGCGCGACGCCCCACACGAGCAGGAGACCGGCGCACACCCACGTCCGCGTGAGCCATCGGCGCCATGCACGCGACGCTGCGCGTTCAGGTCGCGGGACGGCGGACACAGGACTGGCGATCCCGAGCCGCATCAGCGCATCTTTTCGAATAGCGCGAAGAAAAGACCGTCGTGATCTGAAAGGCCGTCGCCGCTGCCGACGCTGGCGGGAAGCAACTGCCCCGGCGCAGCGAGGACCACGGCATCCGCATGGCGCGCCAAGAACTGGTCCGCATGGCCTACGGATTCTTCGGGAAAGATCGAGCAAGTCACGAGAAGCAATCTACCACCGGGGTTCAGCATCGACCACAACGCCGCCGTGATCTGTTGCGCCGTACGCGACAGTCCGTCGATGTCGGTTTCGCGTCGCAGCCAGCGAATGTCCGGATGCCTGCGGAGGATGCCCGATGCGGTACACGGAACGTCCGCGAGGATCCGGTCGAATCCGCGGCCGTCCCACCATCGGTCCGGCGTGGCGGCATCGCCGGTGACGCATTGCGCGACCAGCCCGAGCCGTTCGAGATTCTCGCGGACGCGTGCGAGTCGCGCCGCGTCCGAATCGAGCGCGACGAGGTCGATGTCGGCGATCTCGAGCAGGTGACCGGTCTTGCCGCCGGGCGCCGCACAGGCATCGAGCACGCGCATCCCGTCGACCGGCCCGAGCAGCGGCGCGGCACGCTGGGCGGCCTCGTCCTGCACCGACACCACACCGTCCGCGAAGCCGGGAATGCGCTGCACCGACGTCGCCTTCGCGAAGCGCACGCCGTCGAAGCCGATCGGATCCGCGTCGATCCCGGCGTCGTGCAGACCCGCCAGGTAGGCGTCGCGGCTCGTCCTGCGGCGGTTGACCCGGACCACGAGCGGCGCCTGTTCGAGCGACCTTTCGACGACGGCCTGCCAGCGATCGGGATAAGCGGTCCTGAGTCGGGCCACCCACCAAGACGGCAGTTCGAAGCGGGTCAGGTCGGTCGCGCCGGGACCGTACAGCGACTGCTGCAGCGCCTGCGGCTCCTCGTCGAGCCTGCGCAACAGCGTCCGCAGCACCGCGTTGACGAAGCCCTTGCCGCGTGCGAGGTCGGGGTCCGACGAGGCCGCGTGCACGGCCTGGTCGACCAGCGTGAACGGCGAATACGGGAGGTCGCGGACGCGCTCGTCGAACGACGTGCCGATCGCGAACGTCGGCGACAGCGCATCGACCAGCAGCGCGATCGAAACCACCATTAACTCGCGCAGCAGCGCCGGCTCCGGGATGCGCTGGCCGATCGTCGCGAGCAGCGCGTCGGCCTTGCCGCGCCGTCGCAGGGCCCGCGCCGCGAGGTCGTGGATCGCGGCCTGAGGGTCGGACAATCGCGCAGCCGACGCGAGACCGGGTATCGCGTCGAGACTCCTGCGTTCCCGTTCGAGTCCGTCGCGCAGCGTGTGACCGGCGCGGACGCCGACGCAGACCCGCGCGGCGCCCAGCAACGCGAACGCCAGCGAGTCCGGCGGCAGGCGCTTGCGACGATCGGCGGGAAGCGACGGCGAGTGGCCGGAAGAAGGTGCGGCACGCCGCACGGCGCGGTTCATCGGGGAGTTCGCATCGGCGGATTCTAGTCGCCGGGGAAGCCGGCGCGGGTCAGCGGTCGGCGAACGCGATGCGTGCGCCGAGCGCCACGAACGCGGTGCCGACCGACCGCTCGAGCCAGGCCTTCATCCGCGGCGCGCCGCGCATCCGGTGCGTGATGCCACCGGCCAGCCAGGCGACGAGTCCGTTGTAGACCGTGCTGATCACGATCAGCAAGGCGCCGAGCACCACGAACGCGAGCCCCTTGGACGGACTGGTCGCTGTGACGAACTGCGGAAAGAACGACAGGAAAAACAGGATGACCTTCGGGTTCAGGACATTCGTGACGAATCCCTGCGCCAACGTTCGCGAGCCGGACCGCCGCGGCGCGATGACCCCCGGCGGCTCCACGTCGTGGCGTTTGCGCAGGGTCGCGAGGATCATCCTCACGCCGAGGAACACCAGATACACGGCACCGGCCACCTTGACGATCGTGAAGGCGCCGGCCGACGCGGCCAGCAACGCGCTCAGGCCGAGCGAGAGAGCGAGCGTGTGCGCCATGCACCCGGCCGAGATGCCGAGCACCGACATCAGCCCGGCGCGGCGGCCATGCGTCACGCTCTGACCGACGATGAACGCGGTGTCGGGGCCGGGTGTGAGATTCAACAGCAGGACGGCGGCGCAGAAGACGCCGGGATGGACGATGCCGAGATCGGCGAATGTGGACATCGATGCAGGAGACGGTGACCCGGCGGAAGGCCGCGGATCGAATTGTAGTGGCTAAGCGGCGCGCGCCGGCATGGCCAGCGGGTCGGACAGCAAGGCCTTGCGCGTGCGTTCCGGCAGATCGTCCCGGAACAAACGCTGGGCCGTCGCACGCGCCGATCGACCGATGCGCTCGCACAGGACCGGATCTGCCTGCAACGCGCCGAGCTTAAGCAGTGCGCCCGGTTCCCCGGGCGTAACGACGACCCGCCGAATCGCTACAAACTCCTGCGGCGGCGATTCCCGTCAAGCACTAGGCGTTCCTCGTCCTGTCGCAAAGCACAGCGCGCCAGCGTCGCGTAACTCGCGCGCGAAATGTCGCGCCGGAAGACGCTTGCCGCCCGGCTTCTGCAATTCGGTCACCGCGATCGCGCCGTCCCCCGTCGCGATGACCACCGCGCTTCCGCCGGCGAGCGCCTGATCGGCCGTCGCATCGTCGACGAGCGCCAGGATCTGTCCCGGTCGCGGCGTCGCGGCGGCCGACGCGATCAATGTAGTCAACACCCGGGGAGGAACGATCTCGGCGTGCCACATCTTGAACAGGCATCCCCCGCGCGACGTCGTGCTTTCGAGCTCCGCCGTGCAGCCTGGCCACGGGTCGAAGGCACGCATCCGGTCTACGAGACGCCGTGATCCGAGCGTGAAGTCGAGCGTCGCCTCCGACTTCGATAGCTTGGCCGCGTAGGTCACTTCGGATTCGTCGTCGGCCGCGTGCTGCGGACGCGGCGGCAGCCTGCCGGCTTGCAGCAGCGGCAGCGCCTGCACGATGGCGTCGCCACCGAGCGATGCGAGCCTGGTGGTAAGGGTGGCCGCCGTGTCCGACGGGTCGATGGCGATCGCTCGCTCGAGCAGCAGCGGGCCAGTATCCAGGCCCGCGTCCATCTGCATGATCGTCACGCCGGTCGTCGTGTCGCCGGATTCGATCGCCCGCTGGATCGGTGCCGCGCCGCGCCAGCGGGGCAGCAGGCTCGCGTGGATGTTGATGCAGCCGAGCGACGGAATCGTCAGGACCGATTCAGGGAGGATCAGCCCGTAGGCCGCGACGATCATGGCGTCGTGCGTCGTCGAGGTCAGCCGGTCGCGGGCGGCGCGGGCATCGGCATCGTAGCGTCCCCCGAGCCGCAGACCCATCGGCTGGATCACCGGAATGCGGTGCCGGACCGCGAGAGCCTTCACCGCCGACGCGTGGACCTGCAGTCCGCGACCGGCGGGGCGATCGGGCTGCGTCATTACCAGGACGATCTCGTGACCCGCGAATATCAGCGCCGCCAGTGCGTGCGCGGCGAATTCGGGCGTGCCCGCGAAGACCAGATTCATCGAAACACCAAGTCGTGAACCGGCGCGCCGACGCGCCGGTCAGGCAATGTCGCGATCCAGCTTGCGCATGCGGCTGCGGATGCGGTTCTGTTTGAGTTGTGACAGGTAATCGACGAAGACCTTGCCGCTCAGATGATCCATCTCGTGCTGGATGCAGGTCGCCAGAAGGCCTTCGGCATCGATGCTGAACGTGCGGCCGCGTTCGTCTTCGGCCTCGACGGTGACCGCGTCGGGCCGTTCGACCTCGTCGTAGACACCAGGCACCGAAAGGCAGCCCTCTTCGGCGACGCGGCGCAGGGAACTCGCCTGGACGATGCGTGGGTTGACGAACACCTGCAACTGGTCGCGCGTGTCCGATGTATCGATCACGATCACTCGCTCGTGGACATCGACCTGCGTCGCCGCCAGGCCGACGCCGTTCGCGTCGTACATGGTCTGCGACAGGTTCCCGACGAACGTCCGGAGTCTGGAGTCGAACTGCGTCACCCGCTGAGCGACTTTCCTTAGACGGGGGTCCGGATAATGCAGGATAGGAAGTAACGCCATAACAACAGTACCAAACGGACTGGCCGGAATAATGATTGCGACATCAAAAGATTAATCGGAGAATTTCAAGCGAATTCCAACCCGGGAAGACGCGTGCACAACGAGGCGGCACTGAATGAACTTCGAAAAAAAGTCTAGCACAGCCTCCTGTTCCGTCCGTCCGTCCCGAAGCGCCCTCCTCCCGCAAGACATCCACCACATCTTCTTCCACCGCCGGATCCGATCGCCCGGAATGCGCAGTCCGGTCACGTCGGGGGTGATCCGCCTCGCACAAGGTGCGGCCGTCGCGTCGTTGTTCAGCGTGACCGCCCACGCGCAGTCGAGCGCAGCCCCCGAGACGCCGCGCTATCCGAGCGCGGTCCCCGACAGCCCGTCGGTTTCGCGACGCGCGACATCCGACGTCTTCATCGATACGGCGCCGAACACCTACACCGTCGTTCGCGGCGACACGCTGTGGGGCATCGCCGGGCGCTTCCTCAAGCAGCCGTGGCGATGGCCCGAGGTCTGGCAGGCGAACCGCGACCAGATCCGCAACCCGCACTGGATCTATCCGGGGCAGGTCATCGTGATCGACCGTACGAGCGGAACGATGCGCCTGCAGGGCGGACCGAACGGGAACCCGACGGTGAAGCTGTCGCCGCAGATCCGCGTCGAAGCCGGACACGATGCGATTCCGAGTATCCCGCCGGAAGCGATCGAGCCTTACCTCACGCAGCCGCTGATCGTCGAGTCGGCGACGATGCTCGAGGCGCCGCGCGTCGTCGCGTCGAAAGAGCGCGTGGTCCTGGGCGACGGGGACATCGCTTACGTCGCGGGAATCACCGATCCGTCGGTCACCGTGTACCAGCTGTTCCGTCCGGGCCACGCGCTGAAGGATCCGGATACCGGCGACGTCATCGCGTACCAGGCCGATTACCTCGGCACCGCGCAGGTCACGCGGCCCGGCAATCCGGCGACGATCCTCATCACGTCGTCGAAGATGGAGATCAACGCCGGCGATCGCCTCGTGCCGGCGACCAAGCCGGTCGTCATCAACTACATGCCGCACGCACCGGCGCAGCCCGTCGCGGGTCGCGTCATCTCGACCTATTCGGGCGTGGCTTACGCGGGAGTGAACATGATCGTCGCGGTCAACCGGGGGGCGGCCGACGGGCTGGAGATCGGCACGGTGCTCGCGATCAAGTCCTTCGGACGCACGATCGTCGACAGGACCAACGGCGTCAGCGAAAAGATCACGTTGCCCGAAGAACGCAAAGGACTGCTGTTCGTCTTCCGCGTGTTCGATCGCATCGCCTACGGTCTGATCACGTCCACGACCGATCCGGTCGAAGTGGGCGACTCGGTCACGCAACCCTGATCATCGTGCGTCATGTCGGCCGCAGCGAATGCCGCAGGACTCGGCGGATCGATCGGCGGATCGATCGGCGACGACGAGCTGATCGGGTGGCTGCGGCTCACGCAGACACTAGGGATCGGACCCGCGACCTGTCGAGCGCTGCTCGCAGCGTTCGGAATGCCGGTTGCAGTGCTCGCGGCCACGCGTGACCAGCAGCGGAAAATCGTTCCTCTCGCGATCGTCGACGCGCTGCGGAAGCCCCCGCCAGCGACCTTTGCGCCGCTCGTCGCCAGAACCCGGGCATGGCTGGCCGAGTCCGGCAATCATCTCGTCACGCTGGCCGACACGCGCTATCCACCGGCGCTGCTCGAGACCGCCGACCCGCCCCCGTTGCTCTACGTCAAGGGACGCGTGGCTCTGCTGGCTGCCGCGACCGTGGCCATCGTCGGCAGCCGCAACGCGACACCCCAGGGTGCGATCGATGCGCGGCGCTTCGCGGAGTCGCTCGCCGCCGCGGGGCAGACGATCATCAGCGGCCTCGCGCTCGGGATCGACGCGGCGGCCCACGAAGGCGCGCTCGCGGCCGGTCGGGGCGGCGGCTCGACGGTCGCCGTCATCGGGACCGGTGCCGACATCGTGTATCCATCGTCGCATCGCGCCCTCGCGCGTCGCATCGCCGAGCACGGCGCGATCGTTTCCGAACTCCCGTTGGGCACGCCGGCGTCCGCGCACCAGTTCCCGCGTCGCAACCGCATCATCGCGGGGATGGCGCGCGGGGTCCTCGTGATCGAGGCCGCCGCGCGTTCCGGTTCGCTGATCACGGCGCGACTCGCGTCCGAGTGCGGACGCGACGTGTTCGCGGTCCCCGGCTCGATCCACTCGCCGCTCGCCAAGGGATGTCACCAGCTGATCCGTCAGGGCGCGAAACTCGTCGAATCGGTCGAAGACGTGCTCGACGAACTCCAGGGAGACGTCCGGGCACCTCGAAGCCGCGGCGGTCCCGCACCATCGACCGTTCGGCCGGACGACAGCGACGACGAGCGCCTCATCGCACTGCTCGGCTTCGACCCGATCTCGTCGGATGAGTTGGGAACGCGATCGGGATGGAGTCCCACGCGTCTGGCGGGTCTGCTGCTCGATCTCGAAATGGCCGGCCGCATCGCGCGGCTGCCCGGCGGCAGGGTGCAGCGCATCGTCGCGTGACCCGAGGAAGCAGTGAACACGTCCCGATGTTGCCTCCGCGCACACGACTTCGCAGGTGACTTGAACCGATCCTCCCGACCGGGTACATTGACGTCACATGTTCGACGTCCTCGTCTATCTCTACGAGAATTATTACCGGCCCGACGCGTGCCCCGATGCGGACACGCTCGCGAGGAAACTCTCCGCTGCCGGCTTCGAAGGCGACGAGATCGACAGCGCGCTGTCATGGCTGTCCGGGCTCGCGAACGTCACGCAGACCACCATCCCCGTCGCCTATGCGGACAGCACGTCGTTCCGCGTCTACGTCGATGTCGAGTACGAACGCCTGAGCGCCGAATGCATCGGCTTCCTGTCATTCCTCGAATCGGCCGGCGTCCTGAATCCTCTGCTGCGCGAAGTCGTCATCGAAAGGGCGCTCGCGACCGACGAGACGCCGGTATCGCTGGAGTCGCTGCGGGTGATCGTCCTGATGGTCTTCTGGAGCCAGGGCGAAGAACCCGATGCCCTGATCCTCGAAGAATTGCTCGAGGACGGCGCACCGCGCCAGATGCATTGACGGAAGTACCGAACCCGAGCGCGACATTCATTCGGTGTTTGCGGTGGTAAAAATCTTGCGGGTATGATCCCGGCCTCCATATAGGCCGGTCTGCGGCCGATTCGGGTCTGCATCGTCACGGTGTGTCGCACCGCCCCGCCGCCTCCCGAGGCTCCCCGCCTACCGGCGAACTTTCATTGCAGGTGAAATGAGCAAGGCACTCATCATTGCCGAGAAGCCCTCGGTCGCGACCGACATCGCCCGCGCGCTGGGCGGCTTCAGGAAGCACGACGACTATTTCGAGTCGGACGACTACGTCCTCTCGTCGGCCATCGGCCATCTCGTCGAGATCGCTGCACCCGAGGAGTACGACGTCAAACGCGGCAAGTGGAGCTTCGCCAACCTGCCGGTGATTCCGCCCCACTTCGACCTGAATCCGATCGCGAAGACCGAGTCGCGGCTCAAGTTGCTGACGCGGTTGATCAAGCGCAAGGACGTCGATCAACTGATCAACGCCTGCGACGCAGGTCGCGAAGGCGAGCTGATCTTCAGGCTGATCGCGCAGCACGCGAAGGCGAAGCAGCCGGTACAGCGGCTGTGGCTGCAATCGATGACGCAGGGCGCGATCCGCGAAGGCTTCACGCATCTGAAGAGCGACGCGCAGATGAATCCGCTGGCCGACGCCGCCAAGAGCCGCTCGGAGGCCGACTGGCTGATCGGCATCAACGGGACGCGGGCGATGACCGCCTTCAACTCGAAGGGCGGCGGCTTCTTCCTCACGACCGTCGGCCGCGTGCAGACGCCGACGCTGTCGATCGTCGTGGAGCGCGAAGAGAAGATCAAGCAGTTCGTCCCGCGCGACTACTGGGAGGTGCAGGCCGAGTTCGTCGCCGCGGCGGGCCTCTATCCGGGTCGCTGGTTCGATCCGAAGTTCAAGCGCACCGACGAAGACCCGCACCAGCGCGACTCGCGGCTGTGGGGCAAGACCGCTGCCGACTCGATCGTAGCGGCATGCCGCGGCAAGAGCGGCACGGTCACCGAAGAGTCCAAGCCATCGACTTCGATGGCGCCGGGGCTGTTCGACCTGACGACTCTGCAGCGCGACGCCAACGGCCGCTTCGGCTTCTCGGCCAAGAACACGCTCGGGCTCGCGCAGTCCCTGTACGAACGTCACAAGGTCCTGACGTATCCGCGGACCGACAGCCGCCATCTGCCCGAGGACTACATCGACACGGTCAAGGACACGCTGAAGATGTTGAAGGACTCGAACAACTACCATCAGGCCGCATCGCTGGTGTTGAAGAGTCAATGGGTCAGGCCGAACAAGAAGATCTTCGACAACTCGAAGATCAGCGACCACTTCGCGATCATCCCGACGCTGCAGGCACCGAAGAACCTTTCCGAACCCGAGCAGAAACTCTACGACCTCGTCGTCAAGCGCTTCCTCGCGGTGTTCTTCCCGCCGGCCGAATTCCTCGTCACGACCCGCATCACCGAGGTATCGGGTCACCAGTTCAAGACCGAAGGCAAGGTGCTGGTCGCGCCCGGCTGGCTGCAGGTCTACGGCAAGGAAGCCCAGGACGATGATGCGAACCTGGTCCCGGTCGCTCCCGGCGAGAAGCCGCTGACCGAAAAGGTCGAGGCGGTCGGCCTGGTGACGAAGCCGCCGGCGCGCTACACGGAAGCCACGCTGCTATCGGCGATGGAAGGTGCCGGCAAGCTGATGGACGACGACGACCTGCGCGAGGCGATGGCCGGCAAGGGCCTCGGCACGCCGGCGACCCGTGCGGCCATCATCGAAGGGCTGCTCTACGAGAAGTACATGTTCCGCGAAGGCCGGGAGCTGATCCCGACGGCCAAGGCATTCCAGTTGATGACGCTGCTGCGCGGACTCAACGTCCCTGAGCTGACGGCGCCCGAACTCACCGGCGAGTGGGAGCACAAGCTCGCGCTGATGGAGAAAGGCACGATGAGCCGCGAGGCATTCATGCGCGAGATCGCGCAGATGACGCAGGTCATCGTGAAGCGCGCGAAGGAATACGACAGCGACACGATTCCCGGTGACTACGCGACGCTCGAGACGCCGTGTCCGAAATGCGGCGGCAAGATCCACGAAAACTATCGTCGCTTCGCGTGCGTCGGCGAGAAGACACCGACCGACACCGGCTGCGGCTTCTCGATCAGCAAGATCCCCGGCGGCCGCCAGTTCGAGATCCCCGAGGTCGAGGAATTCCTGAAGAACCGCGAGATCGGTCCGCTGCAGGGGTTTCGCAGCAAGATGGGTCGCCCCTTCGCGGCGATCCTCAAGATCGTCACCGACGACGAGACGAAGAACCTGAAACTCGAGTTCGACTTCGGCCAGAACAGCGACGACGAGAACAGCGACCCGGTCGACTTCACCGGCCAGAAGAGTCTCGGCAAGTGTCCGAAGAGCGGCGGCGACGTCTATGAACTCGGCCTCTCGTACGTCTGCGAACACGCGATCAATCCGCCGAAGACCTGCGACTTCAAGACCGGCAAGATCATCCTGCAGCAGGAAGTTTCGCCCGACGAGATCAGGAAGCTGCTCGCGACCGGCAAGACCGACCTGTTGCCGGGCTTCAAGTCGTCGCGCACGAACCGCTTCTTCAAGGCCTTCCTCGTGTGGGACGCCGAGAAGGGCAAGGTCGGCTTCGAATTCGAGCCGCGGAAACCGTCGGCCAAGTCCGCACCGGTCAAGACGGGCAAGGCGGTCGCCGCCGAGCCTGCACCAGACGCGGTCACGAAGAAGGCGCCGGCCGTGAAGAAGGTCGCGGTCAAGAAGACGACGGCGAAGAAGACGGCGATCAAGCGGGTTGCGAAGAAGGCGGCCGCCTAGGTCGGCGTACGCACGCAGCGGCGGCGCGTCCCGCGCCGGCCGACTCAGGGCAAAGGAGCATTGCGAAGTGCTCCGCCTGAACGCAATAATCGGCGCCCGCCGGGACCGACGTCTTGTCGATCGACTTCCCGGGCCATTCACTGACGTTCGACCCGACCCCGGAGACCCCCATGACCGCCACCCCCCGCCGCGCGCCCCAAACGCGCGCGCCGTCCATCCAGCGTGCGCATCATCACCGCCTCCGGCCCGCCGCTACGGCGATGATCACGGCGGCACTTCTGGCGGCTTGTGGCAGTAACGGCGGCAGCGACGACTTTCCGGTGCTCGACCTCAACGTCAAGCCGGCGTACGTCGGCACCGTGACCACGATCACCTACGACGGCACGACCGACGACCTGCTGACCGCCGGCCTCGGCAAGACGGGGCTCGGCGCCGCGATCGGGCCCACCTTCGCAAACCCGACCAGCCCCACCGCCGCCGAACTGCGCAAGTCGGCCATCTACAACAATTACCGCGCACTCCTCGACCCGACGGCGGCAGGCGGTTACGGCACGCTGTACGGCCCGAATGTCGACGCCGCCGGCAACGTCACCACGAGCGAAGGCAAGATCGCCGGCGTCGAATACACGGCGTTCTCCGACGACGGCAGCGGCTTCGAGAACGTGACGCTGGTCGCGCAGATCCCGAATACGTTCGACCAGAACAATCCGTGCATCGTGACAGCGACGTCGTCCGGCTCGCGCGGCGTCTACGGTGCGATCTCGACCGCCGAGTGGGGTCTCAAGCGGGGATGCGCCGTCGCGCTCACCGACAAGGGCACCGAACCCGCGCCGCACGACCTGCAGAACGATAGCGTCGCGCTGATCGACGGCACCCGCACGACCGCGGCGCTCGCGGGCAAGAACGCGGTGTTCCACGCGAACCTGACAGCGACCCAGCAGGCCGCATTCAACACCGCGACACCGAACCGCCTCGCGCTCAAGCACGCGCATTCGCAGCGCAACCCCGAGAAGGACTGGGGCAAGTTCACGCTGCAGGCGGTCGAGTTCGCGTTCTACGCGCTCAACCAGCGATACGGGCTGGTCGCGCCGGACGGGACCCGCGTGCGCGCGTTCAAGGCTGCCAACACGATCGTCATCGCGTCGGCCGCGTCGAACGGCGGTGGCGCCGCGCTGGCTGCGGCCGAACTCGACACCGGCGGTCTGATCGACGGCGTCGCGGTGGCCGAGCCGAACGTCGAGATCCCGCCGACCGCGGGCATCGTGGTTCAGCGCGGCGGCGTGACGGTCGCGAATTCCGGCAAGACGCTGTTCGACTACTTCACGAACACCGACCTGTACAGCCTGTGCGCGACCCAGTCGACGCAGCTTGCCGGTACGCCGGGCCAGGCGTTCATCGTTCCGGCCTTCGCGATCGCGCGCTGCCAGTCGCTCAAGGACGCCGGACTGCTGACGGCGACGACCACCGCCGCACAGGCCGACGAGGCGCTCAGCCACCTGCGGACCTACGGGTATTCGCCGGAGTCGGATGCGATCTACGCATCGCTGAGTGCGCTCGAAACCTACTCGGCGATCGCGGTCACTTACGCGAACACCTACTCGCGCGCCAGCGTGGCGGACAACCTGTGCAACTACAGCTTCGCCGGCGCGGACGCGACCGGCAATCCGATCGCGCTGCTGCCCGCGACGCTCGCCGCGCTGTTCGCGAACGGCAACGGCGTGCCTCCGGGCAGTGGCATCCAGTTGATCAACAACGCGTCGACCGGTGGCGCGAAGCGCAGCGTGCTGTCGATCTCGCCGAGTAGCGGCCGCGCCGACTACAACCTCGACGGCTCGCGCTGCCTGCGCGGACTGCTGACGACGTCGACCGCGTTGCAGACCGGTATCGCCGAGACCTACCGGACCGGCAACCTGCGCGGCAAGCCGGCCATCATCGTCCACGGTCGCGACGACGCGCTGATCCCGGTCAGCCACACGTCACGCCCCTACCTGGGCATGAACAAGGTGATCGAGGGGACGGCCAGCAAGCTGTCCTACATCGAGGTCACGAACGCGCAGCACTTCGACACGTTCATCGGTCTGCCAGGCACGCTGCCCGGCTACGACTCGCGCTACGTGCCTCTGCACCTGTATCTGATCCGCGCACTCGACGCCGTGTACGCGAACCTGAAGACGGGCGCGGCGCTGCCTGCATCCCAGATCGTACGGACCGTGCCACGGGGCGGCGTGCCGGGCTCCGCACCGGCCATCACGACGGCGAACGTCCCGACGTTCGTCGCGACGCCCACCGCACAGAACACGATCACCGTGACCGGCAGTACGGTTTCGATTCCGGAGTGAGTTCAGAGGGGCGCGAAGCACCGGAATCCCGGCGCTTCGTGCGCAAGTTAGAATAACTGCGCCGCGGCACCCCGCCCGGTCGCAGTTCTTCAGTACAT
>JBDTIS010000114.1:0-18926 GCA_039936235.1 Burkholderiaceae bacterium
GCGATCGCTGCGGCCGTGACCGCGCAGTGCGACGCGAAAGACGGACTAGTCGACGGATTGATCGAGGACCCGAGAAAGTGCGGTTTTAGCGCTGCGTCGTTGCTCTGTACTGGCGCCGACTCGAACAGTTGCCTGACTGCACCGCAGGTGACCGCGCTGACGAAACTCTGGCAAGGCCCTGTGAATCCGAGAACGGGCGAGGCCGTTGTTGATGGTCCCCAGCATGACCCACTGCTACTTTGGTCCCGGGGCGACCAGTTTCGGCGGCGTCGGTCAGCAGATTCCTCCATCGCGCGATCCGGCCCACGACCTTCAGAAGGCTCTGGAAAATTGGGTCGAGAAGGGCGTGGCTCCGGAAACGATGATCGCGACGAAATACACGGACGACGCCGCCGCAACGAAGACGATCAAGATGCAACGTCTGTTGTGCACCTACCCGAAGGTTGCGAAATTCCGGGGAACCGGAGATGCGACCTCAGCGGATAGTTTCGACTGCGTGAGTCCTTAGTCGCGCACAGCGGACGGCGGCGCAGTGGCGTCGCCGTTGCTACGACCGGCGGCATCATCGATGAGAAAACTGTATCCGTGGCGCGTGAAGCCCAGGCCCTCGTAGAAACGATGAGCCTGGTCCCGACGAACGTGGCTCGACAGCGTCAGTTTGTAGCAGTCGCGCGCTGCGCAAAGATCCATCGCGAATCGCATCATCCGTTTGCCGATGCCGGCGCCCTGCAGTGCGTCGTCGACCACGACATCCTCGACGATGCACGAGGCCCGAGCGCTGTGCGACAGGCCCGGGATAAAAACCATCACGAATGTCCCGACGATGCGCTTATCGATTTCAGCAACGTAGATCTGGTGCAGGGGATTGCACTCGAGTTCGCGTAGGCGCACCAGCGCCTCGTCGAGCGGAACCTTCGGCTCGGGGACGACCTCCAGCAGCCGGTACAGCAACAGCAGCCGCGGCAGGTCGGTTGAGAGGGCGCGACGGATGGCGACGTCGCCGATCAAGGCGTCACCGTCAGACCGTCAACTTGAGCACGCGTCGCGCGTTGCCGTACATCACGTCGTCGATCACATCGTCGCGAAAGCCAAGTGCCTGATAGTCGTCGATCGACTGACGCATAGGACGGAACGGATACGAGCTTCCGAACAGGATCTGGTTGCGCATGCAGCCGTTGGCCGCCTCGACGTAGCGCCGTCCGCCGGGCGCGAAAATGTACATGTCCGGGACGATCGCCACATTCTCCCAGCGAAAGGCGACGCCGATGATTTCGTCCATGAACGGATAGAAGCCGTGATAGCAGATGATCGACAGCTTCGGGAAAGCCTTCGCGACGTGTCCGACGGCGGAAGGCCTGACCATGTCGAGACTGGGAGCCGTCGGTCCGGACATGATGCTGACCGGTACCCCGAGCTGATCGCACGCGTCGTAGATGGGGAACAGCATCGGATCGTCGGCGCTGCGCGGGGGGCTTCCGAACCCGGGCTCCACGTTGATGGCCTTCAGGCCGAGTTTGAGGACTGCCCGCTCGACCTCGAGCACCGCCGCCCTGACACCGACGCGATGGGGGTCTATCGAGCCGATCCCCACCAGGGTCTTCTGACCCTTCACCAAACTGCGGATCTCGTCGTTGCTGTGCTTAATACCGGGCGTGTCCCGTCCCACGATCACCGACGAGGTGATGCCCGACTCCTTGACCTCCTGGACGAATGCAGCGACGTTCTTCGATCGCGTGAAGTGCATGACGTCCTTCGTGCCGACCCGTCCGTTGAGCCATTTGACAACCTCGAACTCGGGCGTCCCTGGTGTCTTCCCGTAGAAGTCATGCAGGAACGCAGGACGACTACGCATATCGATCACTTTATTGGCCACGTCCACTTCTCCCCCGTTTGTTTGCAAAAACGCTGATGGTCCTGCGACTGCATCGTTGTTGTGCATTGCGTGCGGCGTCGATCGCGAGCTGTCTCAGAGCGGCTTGACATCAGCCGGCGGATGCGCGCCTCGCTTCGAATAGGCCTGCACGAAATCCGCCGCGGCGCGACTTCCGCCCGAGAACGATTTCATCGCTTCCTCATGCAGCAACGAAAGCGCCTGCATCTTCACTTCGTTCGCATGGTCGTTGTCGAAAATATTCACGAGGCGACGAGGGCGCGGAATGTCGACGTCGAGCGTCGCGCGGACTTGCGTCGGCACATTCGTCATCACGATCAGGCGATCCGCGAGAAAGATCGCTTCGTCGATGTCGGTCGTGACGAAGAAGTTGGTTCTATGCGATTCCTCGAACAGGCCGGCGTAGTACTCCCACATCAGCTCCTTCGACATCGCGTCCAATCCTCTGAACGGTTCGTCGAGGATCATCACGTCCGGGTTGTTGATCATCGCGCGTGCCAGTTCAGCGCGGCGTTGCATGCCGCCCGACAACTGCGGCGGGTACTTGTTGGTGAATGCCTTGAGACCCACCTTCTCGAGCAGAAAGGTGGCTTGTGCACGTGACTGAGCGTTGTCCTCGCCGCGCGCGCGTGGCCCGTACATGATGTTGTCGTACGTCGTCATCCACGGGAACAGTGCCGATTCCTGAAACACGACCAGCCGATCCTTGCCTGGACCGGTGATCGGCTTGCCGTCGATCGAGATCGTGCCGCTCGTCGGTTTCTCGAATCCGGCCAGCAGGCGGATCAACGTGCTCTTGCCGCAGCCGGAAGGGCCGATCATCACCGTGAGCTTGTTGCGTTCGATGACGAACGAACAGTCCTGCACGACGGTTTTCTCGAACAGGGCGGAGCCATACGACTTTGTAACGCCGGTCACCTCGATCTGGCCTGCGGTGGCAGGCGATGCCTTACCCGAAAGGTGGCCAGCCGCGTTCGTATGAATGTCTTTCATCGGAGTCCTCAACGTTTCGTCAGCCAAGGCGTCGCGAGTCCGCCCAGCGCTCGCAGGACTTCGCTGCACGCGTAGCCGGCGATGCCGATGCTGATCATGCCGACGACAATTTGTTCATAGGAGCCGCCAACGTAGGAATTCCATATGAAGAATCCAAGGCCGCCGCCCGAGCCGCCGTTACTGCCGCCGCCGGAGATCATCTCCGCCGCGACCACGACGTTCCAGGTGATGCCCATGCCGACCGAAGAGCCGACGACGATTGACGGTAGCGTGGCCGGCAGCACGACCCGGCGAAAGATGTCCCATTGCGACGCTCCCATCGACTGGGCCGCCTGGAAGAACCGTCCGTCGATCGACTTCGCACCGCCGACCACATTGATTACCACCGTAAAAAAGGCGCCCAGGAATGTGACGAAAGCGATCGACAGTTCCTGCGTCGGCCAGAAGATGATCGACACCGGGACCCACGCCAGCGGCGGGATCGGTCTCAGGACCTCGAAGCTCGGAAACGTCAGCGAGTTGAATGTCTTGCTGACAGCCATCAGAAGACCGAGCGGAATGCCGATGACCATCGCCGCCACGAAACCCACCAGCACCCGCAGCATGCTCAGATACCAACTCTCCCAATAACCCCGGCTGGTCAATAGACCTCCCCACACCCGGATCACCGCGCTCGGCGCGGGCACCTGGCCGACCCAGGGCAAGGCGAAGCCGAGCCACTCCTTGGAACGCGATCCAGCTTCCCACAGCAACACGAAGACAGTGAGCGCGACGATGGCACGCCAGCTCGCCCGGCTGAGCACCTTCTTGCGCAGGCGCATCACAAATTTTTGCATGCTCAGCCTTCCTTCTCGCCGGCGGCGAACGACTTCTTCGCTTCTTCGTGAACGACGGCGCTGGTCTCCTCCATCAGTTCGCGAAATCGGCGACTCGTCAGGACACCGTAATCGCGCGGGTGGGGAATATCCACGTCGAGGATCTTCTTCGGCCTGCAAGGCCGTGAGGTCATGATGACCAGCCGGTGGCCCAGAAAGATCGCTTCCTCGAGATCGTGCGTGATGAAGAAGATGGTGACCTTGTTCTTGTAGTAGATCTCGAGCAGCGCCTCGTGCATCACCGATTTGGTCAGGGAGTCGAGTGCCCGGTACGGTTCGTCGAACAGGAGGACCTTCGGATCGTTCATCAACGCACGAACGATCTCGACGCGCCGCCGGAGACCCGACGAGACCTCACCCGGAAAATTGTTCTCGGTCCCGCTCAGGCCGGCGTCGGCCATCATGCTGCGAGCCTTCTCGTAAATCTCTCGCTTGCCCATCTTGCGCGCCATCATCGGACCGAACGCGACGTTGTCGAGATTGGACTTCCAGGGAAACAGGGCGCCGTTCTGGAACACGACGATCCGGTCGGATCCCGGTTCCGCGATAGGCTTGCCGGGTCCGCATAGCAACTCGCCGTCGAGAAAGATGCTGCCGGAAGTGATGCTGTGGAAACCCGCGATCGCATTCAGCAGTGTCGTCTTGCCGCACCCGGACGGGCCGACGATCATGCATATCTCGCCAGCCGGGATGTCGATCGAACAGTGATCGACGGCCATCACCGCAGCGCCATCGGGATCGTAGATCTTGACGACGTCCTCGATCCGGATCGCACCCTGGGCGGCGGCCTTGTGCGCAAACACTGGCGGTGAATCCAGCATAGCGCTCATCAACGTCCTCCCAGCGCAAGTTCGCGCACGCGCCATTGCATCATGTAGTCGCCGATCACGCGGACGAGCGCGCTGGTGAGATAACCGACCGCGCCCAGCGTGATCATTCCGATCACGATCGTCGGATAGCGGACCATGGTGTAAGACGTGTTGATCACGTAGCCGAGTCCGAACTCGCCGGACACCATCTCACCGGCCACCAGCGAGAACCAAGCGACCCCCACCGAGATCTGGAGGCCGGTGAAGATGTACGGCATGGCACCGGGGATGATGACCTCGCGGAATACTTGCCATTTGTTCGCGCCAAGGCAATACGCTGCACGACTGTAGGATTCGTCGATCGACTCAACGCCGAGCATGGTGTTCAGCGCAGTCGCGAAGAACGACGCGAGAAAAGTCAGGAAGATCACCGGCGTCTCGCTCCCGGAGAACATCAGAATGGCCAGCGGCACCCAGGCCAGCACCGGTATTGGACGCAGCGTTTCGAACACCGGAAACACATATTCGCGAAACTTCTTCGACCATCCGAGCAGAAGGCCCAGTGGAACACCGAGAGCCGTGGCGAGCGCGAATGCGATGGCTACGCGTCGGACGCTGAACCAGATGTCCTTGTAGTATTCCGGCGTATAGAGCGAGAGCCCGTAAACCGGGTTCTTGCTGAACATCTCCTTGACCACGGTGGTCAGGCCGGGCATGTCCTCGAAGCGGGGCAATCGCCACACTTGGACTGTCAGGTACCAGAAGCCGAGCAGGATCGCGAAGCCGGTCACCATCAGATACGGCTTCGGACTCTTGATCCACTGCGACATTCGAAACATCGTGAGAGCCCAACCGCTGCCCACGCCGTCACCCTGGGCACTGGCGGGTCGTGCCGAAACACCAAAACGAGGGATACGCGCAGCGACCGATTCGGGTGCGGAAAATTCCCTCGTGATCATGGTCGCGAAGCGGCTCATGATGACGTCGCCGATTTCCGGCGTACGCTTGATCAGCCGCATCAGCTCCGGGCCGTTGACGCGAATCACCTCCGTCCGCTCGAGGCACACCGTCTTCGCCAGCCGGCGGCGGGCGCCTTCTAGTACGGCCGCCCAGCCGAATACATCGCCGCTGCGCATGACCTTCTCGCGGAGGCCTTCGCCTTCGGTCTTGAGGATGTGCTGGATGGCACCAGACGAGACGATATAGATGTCGTCGGCCTCGTCACCCCAGTTGTAGACCGTGTCGCCGCGCGCATAGGAACGCACCTTGCCGAGCAACGCGATGTCATGAAGCATCTCGTCCGACACCATCTGAAACGGCATCGCGCGCCTCAGTAAAGCATTGATCTGGTCCACGCGGCTCCTCCGTCCGAAACCCGGTTGGCAAATGCCGCGACACTTACCGATCTGTCGTCGCGGTCACCGCCGTCGCTTTCTACTTTCCCTTGAACTCGCTCTCGGGCATCCCCATCACTTTGCCGACTGGCGGAGTTAGGCCACGCTCCTTCAAGATTGCCTGCGTGAATTCAGGCATCACCGCATCCGGCCGCAGCGTCGCCGTGTTGATGCTCTTGATCGAGTACAGGAAGGTCGCGGCACTGCTGATCTGCGTCAGCACTTCGGGTGTCAGCGTGTAGGGAAGTGCCAGGCGGACGGCTGCACCGCCCGACTCATCCGAGTACTTGGCGAACATCGAGGACCACAGCATCTTTTCAGTGAAGCCGGTTGCCTGCTGAAGCGCCATCGCCGACACCTCCATCGCGTTTTTCTTGTCTGCCAGGAAAAGCTGTGCGTCGAGTTCGGCGTTCAGCCACGCCTTGACGATGTCCGGACGCTGCTTGATCAGGTCGGCTCGCATCGTCAGATAACCGGCATCCGTTTCATTGACCGTCGCTCCGGTCGCGATGCGCCTGGCCAAACCCTCCTGCACGAGGCGGGACGCGGTCGGCTCCCAGATCACGGCCGCGTCGATCTTGCCGGCGCGGAATCCGCTCGTGATGACCTCGATGGTCTGATTGAGAACCACCGCGGGCTTGACGCCTTCCTTCTTGAAAGCGGATTGGGCGAAGCGATCGGCGCAGCTCCCGAGGGGAATCGACACGCGCTTTCCGTCGAGCCACTTGATGCCTTCGATGCCATTGCTGAACTTCGGGGCATCCGGCCGCGCAAGGAAGATGTTGCATTGATCGGTACCGACGCCGAGAGTGGCCACGATGCGGATGTCGGCGACTTCCTGCTTGGTGGTCGACACGATCGCAGGCATGTCGCCGACGTACCCGATATGCTGCTTGCCCGCCAGCATCGCGTTGACGATCACCGCGCCCTGCAGTCCGATCGAAAACTCGACGGTCGAGCCCTTCGGCAGATACTTTTCGTACATTTTCTTGCCGCGCATCACGATTCCGGACCATGACTCGGTATAGAACGGCTGATAGCCGACGACGAGGTTCACCGGTTCCCCCACCTTTCCATATTCGAGATCGCCGGCCACCGCCGGCGCCGAGCCGGCGACGAAACCCACCGCGATCGCAAGACCGACGAGTGCCGCGCCCGCACGTTGCTTGAAGTACCCCATGCCTGTCTCCTCGTTATGCGTCTGTATGTCCAGATCGTCGACCCGCCCTAATCCGCCGCCGTTGCGCCCGCTCGCTTCATTGCTCCTGTCGGATGCCGTGCCAATCGATCGACCGTTACTTCTCGCCTGGTGATCCGAGATGCTTCGTGATCAGCGTCGATAGTTGTCGCATCACGAGATAGCCCGATGCGGGTTCGTCGGAAAGCACTTTCAGTACTTCTGCGCCGTTCAGGCGCAGCACGCTCGCATTCTCGAGGCACACCGCCTTCGCGATACGACGGGGCTGATCTTCCAGCAGAGCCGCCCATCCGAAGACCTCGCCCTTGCGCAGCATGAAGCCCGCAGGACTCGTGCGATCTCCGCGGCCGACCATGAACTCCACCCGGCCGGACTCGAGCACGTAGAGGTCGTCTGCCGGATCGCCGACGCTGTAAAGCGTGCTGAGACTCTCGTGCTGCTCTCGCAGGGCGATCGCATCGAGTCGCGCGATCGTTGCGTCGGAAGCGCCGCCGAACATCTCGGACACCTTCAACGCGCTCGACTGCAGCACGAAGATGTCGTCCCCTTCTTGCGCGACCTCGTAGCGTTCGAGAGGCGCTTCGGCGAGTCCGACCGCAGCGCCCGTCGCGATGTCCCACTGCCACAAGTGCTGATGGCAGGTCAGCGTCGAACCGTCGAAAAAGCCTTCGTCCAGACACACGTCCTGATGCGGGCAAAGACCTTGGTAGGCGAAATAGCTTCCACCCGCGTTGGCGATCAGGATCTTGATCCCGAGCGCCGTGTCGTATGCCTTTATCCCGTTCGTCGGGACTTCGCTTGCGCTGCAGATACGGGTTCTTTTCACGCGGGCGATTCAGCTGAACTTGTCATAGCGGATATTGGCGGTCGATACCCGCGACATCAGCAGCATGCGGATGCTCGCATCCACCGCTGGCGGCGGACCCGCGAGATAGGCGCGGACACCTTGCAGGCGGCCCTGCATGCAGCGACCCGCGACCTCGTGAACGAAGCCGGTGTCGAATGCGAGCAGCGGATGGTCGATCTTCGCGGAGGCCGTCGCGCGATCTTCGGACAGCGCGATCGTCACTTTCAGCCGCTCACCGCACCGTTCACGCAATCGCGTGAATTCGTCGAGGTAGAACGCATCCTTCATCGTGCGAATGCCGAAGAACACGTCGCCATCGAAATCGGCGAAGTAATTCTCGTCGGCCGCCCGGCTGAGGATGGACATCATCCCCGCAATTCCGCTGCCGCCGGCGATGCAGAGAATGCTGCTGGCCAGCGACGGAAAGAACGTCGCGCTTCCGAGTGGTCCATACACCAGGACTTCGGTCCCCGGATGCGGCTGGGAGAACAACCAGTCGGACAGGACACCACCGGGCTTCTTCTTGACGACGAAGCGAAGCGTCGACGCGGTGCGATCGAAGTTGACCATCGACCACCCTCGCGATCCGGGAACGCCTGGGAATTCGACGAGCACGAACTGCCCCGCGTCGAATTCGATCGGCGATTGCAGGTCGATGTACAACTGCATGACGTCGTGCGTAAGCAATGTCTCATCACGAATCCGGCCCCGAATCGCCGCGGGGATGCACACGCCGGGGTCGATGTCCTGCACGAAGCCGGACACCTCGACCGATATGTCGGTGCGCGCGCTGCACTGACACATCAGAAACTCGTCCGGATGTTTCAGATATTTGCGTCCGGGCGCATCCGGCCACCCGTCGTCGATTTCGCCCGAAAGAAGCTTCGCCTTGCAGGTGCCGCACGTACCGCTCCCGCACTCGTACGGTAGCGTGATGCCGTGAGTCAGCCCCGCGTGCAGGATCTTCTCTCCTGCCGCCGCATCGAAATAGTGGGCCCGGTTCCTCGCATTGAGCTGAACTTTCATGGTCGAGGCGGCGTGCGATCAGAGAGGCACGTGGTAACCGAAGCCGAGCATTCGCGTATCGAGCCGCACATTGCGGTCCAGAAGGCGCGGCTCACCGTCCTTCAGGCTGACACGATCGTAAATCTTGCCGACCGCGAACAGCTCGGTGGTCCCGCCGTCGAGCGTCGTCCTGAATATCTGCAGCGCGCTGATCACTTCCGCTTCCTGGTCATCATCGTTCTGCTTGACGGTATAGACGGTGACATGGCGACTCAGTGGCGACTGGTCGCTGTTGTGCTTCGGAAGGTTGGCGAACAGCGCTGCCATGCCGGCCTTGTCGTGCTCGAGCCAGGTCATGCTCTTGCGGATCTCGGGGCTGTACGCCGTGATCGCATAGTGGTACTCGGGTGCGCACAGTGCGAGATATTCATCGTACTTCTTCTCATCGAGCGTCATGCAGGAGCGACAGATGAGTTCGGATATGGCGTGGCGGTTATCCATGGTCGTCGTTGCCTGCAATTGGAAATGATCGAACGCTCATGCGGTAACCGGAGCCTCGGCGAGTCGGTCCGAATCGAACGCGTTGCGCCCCATGCGTTTGCCCCACTCGGCATAGAAATGGCGCATGCCACCTTCGTCGTGGATCGTCATGTTCTCCTCACGGCCGTGCAGCACCCACCTGCTGTCGGTTCGTTCGCGCATCGCCATACCCTGTCCGTGAACGCCAAGCAGATCCTCGTGCAGGTTGCGGCCGAACGGTCCCCAGATCTGGTTGTGATCTCGGATGCGTTCGGCGCGCTGTTGCGGCGTGTCGCTCTTCAGGCCGAGGCCGCGGAACTCGATCAGCAGCTTGTTCGGCCCGAGCGGAATCGCCGTATCCATCCGAAGGACCGATGTGCGCAGGTTGTAGGTCATCCCGGGAAAAACGTCGATCAATACCCACCCGCCGGGTGCGAGTCCGGGCCAGCCGACGCCTCGCTCCTTGCTGCCTTCGTAAGCGTCGTACTTGATCGACATGGAGCCGACCGACGCGTGTCCGTTCGGATAGCCGGTGTACTTGCGATCGAAATAACCGGGCTGGATCATTCCGGTGATGCGATTGAAGTAGTGCATGTAGTCGTGATAGAACTCGCTGTTCGTGTCATGCCACAGCTTGTAATTCGTATTGACCACGGCCTTGTGATAATGGAAGACCTCGAGCGGCTCGCTCAGGTTGCTTTCGAGCATGCTCATCGCATCGCCGATGTACTCGCGCAGCGTGCAACTGTCGTCGTCGACATTGACCCACACGAAGCCACCGAATCCGACTTCGGTCTTCACTTCCCGCAGGCCGGCCTTCTCGCAGCCGAAGCGTTCCTGATATCCCTGCTTGCCGCGCGATATGTCGATGCAATCGCCTTTCGCGTTGAACGACCAAGCGTGAAACATGCAGGTGATGCGCTTTGCATTGCCGACCGGGTCGTACAGCAGCGTGTTGCCGCGATGCGGACAGATGTTGTAGAAACTACGGACAGAGTTGTCTTCGCCGCGGATCACGATCAGTGGCGCGCCGCCCGGATGGCTGAATGTTCGGTAGTCGTAGGCGCCGGGGAGCTCCGATTCGTGACAGGCGATGATCCAGCACTTGTTGAAGATCTTTTCCTGTTCGTTCAGGAAGATCTGCTCGTCGGTGTAGATCTCGGTGCTGACGAAGTGCGTATCGGGAAAGTCCGGGCGCTGCTTCCATTCGGCGGCATTGCGTGACATGAGGTTCTCCGTACGTGGTCGTGCGAATCGGGGCTGACGGGTATCCGCCGCATTGTGATCTTTCAACAGCTTGTAGCACGGTCCGTGCCAAGCCGTTCAGAAACTATCGTCCGGCAGCGCCACCGAGGGGTGGCGCCCGTCATCTTCTGCCCGCCGGCTGGCGCGCGCGTCGACGGTCCGTTTCGAATTGAAACCGATGCGTTTCCTATCGAAACGGTTGCGCTGCAGCATCGGGGGAACGCGTTACGCCGCGAATTGCGCGGCAGCGAGCGACCGCCGTCCGCGTTCACAGCGCACGTTTACGCGCGACCGGCATCGAGTGCGTTGCGAGGTTTGGTGGCATCGATCTTGCAATCGATGCGAGACCGCGACACCACAGACCACGGCTTCAAAGGACGCCGTGGTTCTGTGTGATCTCCCATACAAGGACTGGAACGACCGTGGCACCTCGCTGTTCGCATCGAACCGGGTCGCGGGACGAGGATCGTGTACGCATCCACAAGGCCCGGCCCGACAAGGCGGGCGAGTGACCCTCGAGCCTTACAGGGAAGCTTCGATGTCCCGACTCGCACTGGTGATCGATCTCATCGTCTGCGTGGGTTGGCAGGCGTGCGTGAGTTGCAAGCGGATCACGTCGGGCAGCGCCGGTGCACTCGCCGACTTCCGGCCCAGCGACGAGAACCCGACCGGCACCTTCTTCGATCGTGTACGGACCTTCGAGGTCGGTGAGTTCGGACCATGACCGCCCTGTACGCGATCGCCCTGTGCGTGGGAGTCCTGATCGGCGCCGTCGGCGTAGGCGGCATCCTGCTGATTCCCGCCATCAACGCCTTCGCTGCGCTGCCGCTCCAGGCATCGATGGCGACCGCACTGGCGACGTTCATCTTCACCGGTATCGCCGGCACGTGGCTGTTCCAGCGCCGCGGCAGCATCGACTGGTCGCAGACCATTCCGCTATGCGTCGGGGGCGCTTTGTTCGGCTTCGCCGGTGCATGGGCGAACGGGTTGATCGATGCGCATCTGCTCGGCTTCGTTCTGGCAGTCCTGACCGTGTTGGCAGGTTTCTACACGCTGCTGACGCGCGCGTCGCCTCTGACGGCGGATGCCGGACGTCCCACTCGACCCCGCCGTACGTTGCTGTTCGTGATCGGGGCGCTGACCGGTTTCGGTTCCGGACTCACCGGCGTCGGAGGGCCTGCGCTTTCAGTGCCGATGATGGTCCTCTTCGGCTTCCCCCTGTTACCCACGATCGGCTCGAGCCAGGTCATTCAAGTCGTCGCCGCCCTGTCGGGAAGCATTGGTAACCTCGCCTACGGGCACATCGACTTCCATCTGGTCGCACTATTGACCGTCTTCGAAGTAGTAGGGGTCTCGATCGGCGTCAAATTGGCGCACGCCGTCGACGCGCGCTATCTGCGCAGGGCGGTCGGCGTACTGTGCATCGCAGTCGGAGTCGCACTGGGCGTTCGCTTCGTCACGGAGCGCTTCCCGTCACTTGACGGCAATCGTCCCGTCGACACACATCAGCCGCCCGCAAAAGCGGTCAGGGTTCCGGTAATCAATTGCGTGAGCTGCTTCATCACGACATAGCCGAGCGTGTGGTCCTGCTCCATCAGCTCGGCCAGGCTGTTCCCGTCGATCGCCAGAAAGACGCACGGCGTCAGGCACGACGCCGTAGCGATACGCAGGTTGCAGCGAGGCGTCAGCGCCGCCCACCCGAACACCTCGCCGCGCCGCAGGATGTCCCCGGCGCTGGCATTCCGCCCGCCGAACGCAATCGCCATCCTCACGTGGCCTTTCACCAACACGTACACGGCCCTCGCCGGGTCGCCGATGCGATAGATCTGCTGACCTTCGCTGCAGTTCTGAATCCGGCTCAACGCGGCGATACGCGCGATCTGCGACGGAGTCAGTTCCCGAAAGAACGCGGTCTGCGAAAGCACCGCGGTGGGCGTCAGCGCGATGTCGGCAACCAGATTCACGATAGGCTTCACGGCGCGTGCTATTGAAACCGTTGCGAACGATCGTCGTCGTTCGTTCGCGGGACTTCCGACGCCATGCCAGGCTGATCGGTGTGGCGATAGAGTCCCCAGCTGCGACGACGCATCCAGAGTGCTTTTCGCCCGATGCCGAGCATCGCGGCCAACTCGCTCTCGCCCCGACTGTCCTGATACATCATCACGACGTCGCGAATGTATTGCTCGATCGAAAGCGGCGCGCCGTCCCGGCGCGGCGAGACGCAACCGGTCGAGGGTCGCACGATCATCTCTTCCAGATCGGAGACCCCGAGGAGATCGCCATCGGCGAGGATCACCGCACGCTCGATGACGTTCTGAAGTTCGCGAACGTTTCCCGGCCACGGATGCCGATACAGGAAGGCGACGAAATCCTGTTGCATGCCGGCGACACGAGTGCCGAACTTCAGGTTGAAGTGCTGGATGAACTGCTGTGCAAGCAACTCGACGTCGCTGCCGCGTTCACGCAGCGGCGGAACATGGATGGTAATGACGTTGAGCCGATAGTAGAGATCGGTACGGAAGCTGTTGTTCTCCGCACTTTCCTTCAGGTTGCGATTGCTCGCCGCCAAAAAGCGTGCGTCGGTGGTGAAAGTCTCTTGCGATCCCAGCGGGCGAACCTGACGCTCCTGCAGGACGCGCAACAGCTTTACCTGCACGTTGAGGGGCATTTCCGAAATCTCGTCGAGGAACAGAGTGCCACCGCCGGCTTCGCGAATGAGGCCGCCGCTGGCCGTCGTCGCTCCGGTGAATGCGCCTTTCGCGTGACCGAAGAGTTCCGACTCGATCAGATCGCCGGGAATCGCGCCGCAGTTGACCGGGACGAACGGACCTTGCGCGCGATTGCCCGCGTAGTGGATCGCCTGCGCTACCAGTTCCTTGCCCGTCCCGCTTTCACCCTGGATCAGTACGTTTGCATCGGTCGTCGCCACGCGCTGGATCATCGCGACGAGCCGCTTGATTCCGTCGCTCTGCCCGAGGATCGCATCCTGTGTGTACGCCTTCCGTAGCGTGCGCTTGAGCGCGGTATTCTCGGCTCGCGTGCGGCGCTCGCCGATGGCGCGCTCCACCGAGAACATAAAGTCGTCGTTGTCGAAGGGCTTGATGATGTAGTCGTTGGCTCCGAGCCGGAGCGCGGTGATCGCGCTCTCGATCGACGAGTAACTCGTCATCAGGATGACCTGCGTCTCGGGATGCCTCGCCTTGCTCGCCGCGACGATGTCGAGTCCCGTCGCGTCCGGCAGACGCAGGTCGGTGATCACGAGGTCGAACTCGTTTGCGTCGATCTGGGCGAGAGCATCCTCGCCGCGTCGCGTGATCGCACAGTCGTAGCCTGCACGACGCAGGAGGATGGCGACGCACTCGCCGATCCCTTGGTCATCATCGACCACCAGCACGCGGGTGCCACGACATGCGTGTCTGTGGACGACGCCCGGGTTGTCCTTGTCCTTCATGCGGTCTCCTTGGGCAGCGTCACACAGAACGAGGCGCCGTCGGGCGACGTCTGCCTGAGTTCGATCGAGCCGCCGTGTTCACGGGCGAATTCAGCACTGATCGCAAGTCCCAGCCCGGTGCCGTGCGCGTCGGCCTTCGTGGTGAAGAAAGGCTCGAAGATACGCTCCATCACGGCCGGGTCGACGCCAGGCCCCGAATCGCTGACGAGAATCTCGATCATCGCTCCGACACAGCGCGTTTCGACGCGCATCCTTCCTGCGGTTCCCATCGCCTGCACCGCGTTGACGAACAGATTGACGAAGATCTGTTGAATCTGACCGGCATTCCCGTAGGCGATGGCATCCACGGCGGTCGAATGGCGAAGCTCGACATCGTGCGGCAAGCCCTCCTGATGGAGTACCGCCAATGCATCTTCGATGACGTCGTCGACGGCGAATCGAAGACGCGGCTCATCGCCGACGCGCGAGAACTTGATGAGCTTGCGCGAGATGTTCAGCAGCCGCTTGACGTTGATCGCGATGTTATCGAGACCCTTGCGAAGCAACGCCTCGTCGATGTGCTCTTCCGAATCCAGGATCTGCACGATCGAATGCAGCGACGTCAGCGGGTTCGTCATCTCGTGACAGACGCCGGCCACCATGAAGCCCAGCGTCGCGAGTCGCGCGTTCTGGATGTCCATGGTCTGCATCTGACGGACTTCGGTCTGATCGACGATCGTCATGAAGCAACCCCATGCCGTTCGACGGACGTGCAAGTGCTCGTGGATCTCCATGCCGGTCTGATCCGTCCTGACGCTGTCCGCCTCCTGATCAGCCCCCAGTGGTCGGTCGCCGCTCAGGATCGAGAGGTAATGCGCAGCCCGCTGACGCAGCGGCGGGCCGGGTTGTTCAGCGGACCGAAGCCATCGCGATGGGCCTTCGTCGCTCGCGCCCAGCACGGTGCCTGCCTCATCGAACACGAGCATGGGCCACGGTGACGCGGAGAAGATGGACTCGAACGTGTCGGAAAGCCGGCGCGATTCGTAGTCGGCGCTGATCGTCATCATCGCGTGAAGTAGGTGAAGATCGACTCCCAGCTTACTTGCGCGTAGCGAAGTTGCAATAGGAGAAATCCCAGGGCGGAACAGGAGACTGAACGCGAAGGTCGTGATGGCGGTTCGCGAGGCGGACCAGCCGGTCCGCAGGGCCAGCATTCCAGGGCGAGCATGACGAGAACGGTGCGATTCAGGCCACCGCGCTCCGCTCGGGCTGCAGCCCCACGTCGCCGGGGGGCCGGACAGACAAGCGGCCGGCATCGGGACCGCCGACCTTCATCCGTGGTCCAGTAACAGGTATGTGATGGTTGCCGCGATCAACAGGCTGATGCCGGCCAACACGGGAATCACGAGGGTCCCTGGTAGCCGACGCGCATGACACATAGCGATGTCGGTGGCACGCCAGCGCAGCTATGCCATGGGGCACAGCGACGCCGCGAGCGCACTGATCGCCACCGCGTGCGAGTCGACGATGTATTTCGGACCGAGCTTGCTCGAGAACTGGTCCGGCGACACCCCGCCGACAGGCAGCGCGGGCGCTGCCGCGCAGCCCGACCGCTTCAACAGCGCGTACGAATGTCGACGGTCAGGCCGACTGACGCAATAGCCTCGCCGCAGCGACCATGTTGGTGAGCGCCGGAATGACTTCGGCCCACTGTCGAGTCTTCAGGCCGCAGTCCGGGTTCACCCACAATCGTTCGGCAGGCACGCGCTCGGCGGCTTTCCTCATCAGCTGCACGATATCGTCCTGCGACGGAATGTTCGGCGAGTGGATGTCGTAGACGCCGGGACCGATCTCGTTGGGGTACCTGAAGTTCTCGAACGCATCGAGCAGTTCCATGTCCGAGCGCGACGTCTCCATGGTGATCACGTCCGCATCCATCTCGGCGATGGACGCGACAATGTCGTTGAACTCCGAGTAACACATGTGTGTGTGGATCTGCGTCCTGTCCTCGACACCGTTGGCTGCGAGGCGGAACGACTCGACGGCCCAGTCGAGATACGGCTTCCACTGCGACTTGCGAAGCGGTAGCCCTTCGCGCAGCGCAGCTTCGTCGATCTGGATCACACGCACCCCGGCGTTTTCCAGATCGAGCACTTCCGCCCGGATCGCCAGCGCGAGCTGGAAACACGATACGGATCGCGGCTGGTCGTCGCGCACGAACGACCAGTTCAGGAGCGTCACGGGACCGGTCAGCATGCCTTTCATGGGTCGCTCGGTGAGCGACTGCGCGTAGCTGATCCATTCGACGGTCATCGGCTTCGGCCGACTGATGTCGCCGAACAGGATCGGCGGCTTCACGCAACGTGAACCGTAGGACTGCACCCAGCCGAACTGACTGAATGCGCAGCCGTCCAGCTGTTCGCCGAAATACTCGACCATGTCGTTGCGCTCGGCTTCGCCATGCACGAGTACATCGAGGCCCAGCGCCTCCTGCTCGCGAACGCTGCGTTCGACTTCGGCGCGCATCGCTATCTGGTAGCCGGACTCGTCGAGTCGGCCCGCCTTGAATTCGCTGCGGGCGTGACGGATCTCCGCGGTCTGCGGAAAAGATCCGATAGTGGTGGTGGGGTACGGCGGCAGCTTGAGCAATGCAGCCTGCGTGACGGCGCGCTGCGTGTAGGCGCTCCTGCGCTGGCCGAGCGCAGTGGTGAGCGCGGCCACCGCCGCCTTTACCGCGGGGTCGTTGACCCGCGGCGAATTGCGCCGGGCTTCGATGGCCGCCTGGTTGGCGTCGAGTTCGGCCTTGACGGCCTCTCGGCCGCCATTCAGGGCCGTTGCGAGCAACTTGAGCTCAGCGAGCTTCTGCAACGCATAGGCGAGCCACGATTTCACGTCGACATCGAGTTTCTGTTCGCTGCCCAGGTCCACCGGCACATGCAGCAGCGAACACGACGGAGCGATCCACAGCCGATCGCCGAGGCGCCGGTGCAGCGGTTCGAGCCAGTCGAGCACGGCGTTCAGATCGGTCTTCCAGATGTTGCGGCCGTTGATGACCCCGAGCGACAACACCTTCAACGGCGACAACAGGTTCATGACCGGCTCGACGTCATCGCGTCCGTTGATCGCATCCAGATGCAGTCCGGCCACCGGCAGGTTCGTCGCGAGGTGGCGGTTCTCGAGCAACTCGCCGAAATAGGTGGCCAGCAACAGCTTCACGCGGCAGTTCTTCAGATGGTGATACGCGAGGGTGAACGCATGCTGCCAGTCGGCTTCGAGCTCGGTCACGAGGATCGGCTCGTCGATCTGGACCCATTCGACCCCTGCCGCTGCGAGCGTGTCCAGCAGTTCCGAGTACACCGGCAGCAGGCGTTCGAGCAGCGCCAGCCTGTTCGATCCGTCCTTCGCTTTGCCAAGTGCAAGGTAGGTCACAGGGCCGATGATGACCGGCTTCGCCCTGATGCCTTGCGCACGCGCTTCCTGCAACTGCTCCAGAAGGCGCGATGGGTCGAGCGTGAACTGCGTCGAGGCCTGGAACTCGGGGACGATGTAGTGATAGTTCGTGTCGAACCACTTCGTCATCTCGCCGGCCGTCACGCCGCCATCACGGCAGTCTGCGTGCGCTTCGGCCGACTGCGCCGAGCGGCCGCGCGCGACACGAAAATAGTTGTCGAGGGCATCGCCCCGGAAGTCGCGGACCCGCTCCGGCAGGTTACCGAGCGTGAAGCTCATGTCGAGCATCTGGTCGTAGAACGCGAAATCGCCGACCGGCACGAGATCGAGTGCCGCCTGGGCCTTCCAGTGACGTTGCCGAAGGACGGCACCGAGCGCCTTCAGTTCTTCGCGGAAGGAATGTCCCTTCCAGTACGACTCCAGCGCGAACTTCAGTTCGCGCTTGGCGCCGATGCGGGGAAAACCGAGGTTGTGCGTGATGATCATGATCTGCCCTGTGGATGAGTCGCCGCATCTTAGGAACCAGGTGTCCATGAAGTAAAATGGTCTTTTCTCAACGAAGCATGAATTGCATTTATGGCGATCCTGGAGCGCAATCATCTCGCCATCGTTCATGAGGTCGATAGACAGGGGTCGCTGACTGCCGCGGCCAGCGTGCTCTGCGTCACGCAGTCGGCTGTCAGCCATGCGATGAAGAAGCTGGAGCAGCAGCTCGGCACCGATAGCTGGCTGCGCGAGGGCCACAGCCTGCGACTGACCCAGGCGGGTCGCTACCTTCTGTCGGTGGCCCAGAGAGTGCTTCCGCAACTCGAGCTCGCGCAGGAACGCCTGCAACAGTTCGCGCAGGGCGAGCGCGGAACGTTGCGGATCGGGATGGAATGCCACCCGTGCTACCAGTGGTTGCTGAAGGTCGTAGCGCCTTATCTGACGGCGTGGCCCGACGTCGATGTCGATGTGAAGCAGAAATTCCAGTTCGGCGGCATCGGCGCCCTGTTCGGCTACGAGATCGATCTGCTGGTAACGCCGGACCCGCTGTACAAGGAAGGGATCCACTTCGAGCCGGTGTTCGGCTACGAACAGGTGCTCGTCGTGGCGCGCGATCACCCGCTCGCGAAATCACCGTACGTGAAGCCAAGGCAGCTCGCGAACGAAGTGCTGATCACGTATCCGGTGGCGATCGACCGGCTCGACATCTACAATCAATTTCTGATGCCGGCCGGCGTGCAGCCGAGGCGGCACAAGGCCATCGAGACCACGGACATCATGCTGC
>JBDTIS010000115.1:0-34305 GCA_039936235.1 Burkholderiaceae bacterium
TACGGCGACCGTCGACCCCGGCGACGGAACCTCTTGGCGAGTGGGCTTCGCCCACCTGCGCCACGTCCTCGACATCTGATCTTGTAATCCGCACCAAAGGCAATAACGCCGGCGGCTTACCGCTTACGCTGCACGCGCCCGGCCCGACGCCACGCAGATCGCAAGTCAGCGATATCGACGCTCACTACGCTGTCGGGGTGGTTTACAAATATCTCTACAACGCCTTTCGAAAAACGCTTCCATCATTGATTCCATGGAATTTTTTGCCATTGGCACACTTGGTGCTCATATAGAAACACGATGCCGGCGCAAGTGTCGACCGGTAAAGCCCAATCTGCTTCTATCAAATCGAAAGTTAAGGATCACCAAATGAAATCAAAACAAAAGTGGTTGGTACTGTCGGCTAGTCTTGTCGCAGCATTTGCGGCCGTCCCGGCGCATGCTTACGTCTATGCTGATTCTTCTCTGGAATTCCAGAACCTGCGCCTGATCGTCAATGGCGTCGCGAACGGTGGCGTGACCAACTTCACCTTCACGACGACCAACACCGCCGCGCTGAATGGCGTGATTGCGGCCACCAACGCAACCTGCAGCGGATCGCCGGGCGCTCCGTCGGCGATTACGAACGACTGCAACTCGGGGCAGCCCCGTCTGGCCGCCGGTCCCGCGAACGCGCCCGGCTCGACTGTCACGCGCGGTGCGCTCGACTACACGTTCAAGGGCCCGGCCAACGGCTACCAGTTCTCGAATGCTGCCTCGTCGATCGACCAATCCGAACTGCTCGGCGACCCGTTCACGTCCACCCGTCAAATCACCGAATCGCAGCTGCAGACCGGTGCGTCGGCCAGCGCCACCTCGCTGATCCAGTCGGTGACCGGCTTCGCGTTCACGTTCACGACGTCCGCCAACGGAAGCATCGCCCTTTCGTTCGGCGCCAACCCCGATCTGTACGCGCAGATCGCCGAAGCGGTCCCTGGTCTGTTCTCGGCCCAGGCCAACATCAATACGACGTTCACGCTGCAGCAGCAGACCAAGAGCGATCCGTCGCAAGTTGGCGCTCTGCAGTCCGTCACGTGGTCCCCGGACGGCTCCTCCGCCGACTGTTTCACTGCAGGCGGTCCTATCTGTACGGTAACGGCCGACGGCGAAAGTCTGAACACCAGTGCGGCAACGACGAACGCCGGTTTCATCGATGCGAAGAGTTACGAAGATGCGATGTCGCTGTTCGGCATCAACGTCTCGGGCCTGGCATCCGGTACTTACCGTCTGGCGCTGGCTGCAACCACCTCGACGCAGCTGTCGCGTCGTGTAGTTCCTGAGCCGGGTTCGCTGCTGTTGCTGGGTACGGGCCTTGCCGCCCTATGCGTTCGCAGCCGTCGCCAGAAGAAGCATCTCGCGTAATCACCGCGTGGTCGCAGGAACGAAAAACGCAACCTAAGGGTTGCGTTTTTTTGGTTTCGCTGACGAACAGGAAGCGGATAGGGGGGGCGATAGTGCGCAGTGAGGCGACCCACTTCGTTGAAGTCCAGTACTTGTCCGGAAACGCAGCCGCGTATATCCAACAGGCATAAAGCGTGAAGGTGCGTACCGGGCAGGCCAACAGTCCGGTCTTCATCGCACCGACCAGCGGTTGCAGGCGAACACCGCATTGGCCTACCCAGGCGGCCAACGTCGAGCGCGGGATCGCCAGACCGGCCCGACCGAAGATCGCTTCCTGGCGGTAGAGCGGCAGGTGATCGGCATGCTTGGCCACCGGCACCTGGGCCAGCAGACCGGCCGTCGGGATGCCCTTGTCGATCACGGCCGCCGGCACCGGCGCCTGGACCAGCGTGCGGCAATCGGCGCAGGCCCACTTGTCGCGCACATGGCGCTCGACGGTGAACAAGCCGGGCGCGTAGTCGAGCTTCTCGGTCACGTCCTCGCCGATGCGGTGCATCAGGCAGCCGCAGGCACAGGTGGTGTCCTCGGGTTCGTGGTGCCGCTCGACGCGCGGCAGCCTCTCGGGCAGTGGGGCGCGCTTGGGCGTCTGCTTCTCACCGGCATCGGGCTTGGCCGGCAGGGTCGCCTTCAGCTCCTCGATCTCGGCTTCGATGGCCGCGATGTCGGCCTCGACCGCTTCTTCGAAGAGCGCCTTCTGCCCGGCATCGAGCGCGTCGGACTTCTCGCTCCTGGCCGCGTACTTGAGCCGCCTCAACTGCGCGATCTCGAAGGTCAACTTGTCGATCTTGGCCTCGCGCCAGATGATCGAGCGCGCGTCCCGGTCGGCGCTGTCGAGCAGCTTCGTCACCAACGTACGCCTACGGCTCGACTTCCCGTGCTTATTCGCACCCGCGGCGCTCAACGATTACCGCATGGACGTCACTGCCGTTCCTCGCGAAGTGCCTTGTTGGCCGAATCCTCGACGAGCCCGAACGACTGACTGGTTTATCGGCCGATGGGCGACCGACGCCGTCGGGTGTTGCGTCGACGCATCGGTTTGTCATTCGCGATGTGAAGCGCGCATGCGGTGCTCGACAGGCGCTGCGTGCCACTTAACAATCCGATGCCAGAGCGCAAGTAGGTCAAATCTTGCTCGAGGCGACGCGTCCATCTTGGGGAACCATGAACTCGAACAGAATGAAACGGGTCGTCGCGGTCGTCGCAATCTCGTTGCTCGGCGCCTGCGGCGGCAGCGACGATGGCAGCGTTAGCCCGCCGCCAATGGAGCCGGTGTCGGTCAGTTGCAGCGTCGACCAGACCGTCGCGCTGGCCTACGAAGAGCAGCGACTCGCGACGCCGTTGCCGAACAGCGGGACCAACGTCGTCGGCACCGATACGACGCCGATCGCCGACCGGATCGTCCGCGATACCGGATTCGATCAGTTCGCGCCGTCGTTCGCGACGCTCCTGTGCTCCTCGGGCGGGCTGACAACGGTGTCCTCTTACGACGTGGCGCTGACGACCGTGAAGTCGCAGGGCACGCAGTTGTGGCGGGCCGCGGTCGATCGCGTGCAGGGCCGGCGGGCTTCACCGGCGGGTAGCAAGCTGCCTGCGAGCGACGACCGCATGCTCTACTGGGCCCGCGTCCAGATGACGAAGGTCCTGCGGCAGTGGAAGCCGTCGTTCGGACTGACTTCAGCGCAGATGACCGAACTGCAGTTGCAGTTCGAGCGGTCGTCGCGGGGGCAAACCGACATCGACCTGCCGTCCGGCAACGTCGCCAGCGGCGCGCGTTATCGGCGGTTGATTTTGAGCGGCTTCGACACGTTCACGCTCGGTACGCCGGGAACCCCCAACACGGGCCTGCGTAATGGCAACCCGTCGGGCGCGACCGCGCTGGAACTCGATGGTCGGGAGTTCACGCTCAACGATGGCAGCATCCTGCACGTCGAGACCTACCTGCTGCCGGTCAGCTACGACCCATTCAACCTCGGCATGCAGGAAGACACGCTCGGGCCCTGGTTCAAGCCTGGCCCGCAGCGTGTCGACGCATCGGTCACGATGAGCCAGGGTAGCGCCAACATCTTCAATCTCGAAGCGTTCAACGGCCGCTTCCATGGCCCGTCGGCGGGCAACGACGGCATCGTCTACTGCCCGATGGGCGCGACGCGGCTGCCTGGGTACGTCCTGCCGATCGGGACGATCACGGCGCCCGGAACCGCGCCGATCTCGCTGCCGAATTCCGGTTGCGACGTCTATCCCCCCGCCCGCTGGCTCGGCTACGACGTCTCCGGCGCGTGGATGAAGGACTTCCCGCCGCAGTTCACGAATACGTCGCTGCCGATCCCGGCGATGGTCACCGCCCGTTCGTACGAGGGTGTCGCCCGACCGATCGGCGCTACGAGCGCCGCACCCTCGGGCTTCGATGTGACCTATCACAGCAACTACACGTACTTCCCCGACTGCAACGCGCTCGCCACGATCAGCCGTGCATCGAACGGCGTCGTCAACCGCATGCCAGACTTCGTTCCCGGCGACCCCAACCAGACCAACGTGGTCGCGCCGGATCTCGGATGGTGCTCGCGGCAAGGTGGCGGCGGCGACTATCTGTCGAACGAGAGCGCCTATCGCAACACGCTGCTTCGCGACGTCTTCCGGATCGACATCCCGGCCGGCCACATCCACGTGCCGGTGATGACGAACTTCTTCGGCGGGACGGCAGCGACCGGCGGCGGCGTTCGCGACGACAATGCGATCACCGACGCGCGCTTCGAAGCGTATCGGTCGGCGATCGTCGCTCAGGGCCGCAACCTGATCGTCACGATCGGCAACAGCCTCATCTACCGATAGACATCGCCCGAATTTGAAGGAAAGTTATGAAGCTCAAGTCCATCCTCGCGATTAGCGCCTTGCTGACGGCCTCGCTGGTCAGCGCCCAGCCGAGTGGTTACTACATCTGGAAGAACAAACTTACCGGCGAGAAGGTATGTGAGCCCACCATGAGCGCCGACAAGTGGGTCAGGGAATCGGGGCCCTATGAAGATTCCAATTGCAAGTTTAAGCTGCCGGTCTGATGTGCCTCACTTCGCTTCGCCGCCGAGAAACAGCCGATACGGCGGATTCCCGGTCGCGCCCCCAGACGGATAGCCGCGCGTTTAGGAAGGCCTGGAACGCGGCCTGCTCGGCCGACGGCACGTGCCGCCCCACGCGAATCCATCCGTGGTCAGCACCCTGATTGCGATATTGGAATAGATTGATGTTCCAGATCGGGCGCATCGTCGACAAGAAGCGCATCAGCCGTCGGGGCGCTGCGGACGTCGTTGTCCTTGCGGGCGACATTGACACTGGCATCGACGGCATACGCTGGGCTCCGGCAAGCCTGCTACAACGCGACACGATCTGATCCTTTGTGAACCGGCCCTTCCTCGAGGCATCTCCACGGCGTCAATGCATCACGAAATGCTGTACCGGCCAGTTCGAAATTCTGGGAGATGTTCAATCAGCATGACCTCGCATTCTCGTAGTGAAAACACAACGGCGGGAATGTCGTGCACGCATTGCATCAATGAAACTGGCTTCAGCGGCAACCACCGGCAACGAGCCGATATGCGACGGCTTGGCCCAAAGGGTACATTCGCGGGACTTCTAACCCGCCGATGATCTGGAGCGCCATGAGCACCTTGCCGGACCCCGAAATGCCCCCCGTGTCTGACCTCGACCCAGGTTGCGCCTCGCCTTCACGCCGCCGGGTCGTAGCAAGCATCGCAGGCGCTAGTGCCGTGCTGCTCCTGCCGGAGCTTTCGGGCTGCGCCGCAATCGGCGGGGTGCCGGGCGCCGGCAGTCGAGCCAGCGATGGCCCATTACCGGCATCGATCGGCGATGCGGGCAAGGCGATGCGCGCCGGGAAATATGGCTCCGAGGAGCTGACGCGGGCGTATCTTCGCGGCATCTCGGAACTCCAACCGCAGCTGAACGCGTTCATCACAGTGACGGCCGACGCAGCCATCGCTCAGGCTAAGCGCATGGATCAGGAGCTAAAGAGCGGGAAAGACCGGGGTCCATTACACGGCATCCCGATCGTTCACAAGGACCTCTACGACACATCAGGCGTCGTAACGACAGTCGGTTCCGAGTTCTTCAAGGACCGGGTACCACGCTCCGACGCAACCGTGGTGAGGCGTCTGGCCGAAGCAGGTGCCGTGACGCTTGGCAAGACGAATATGAACGAGTTCGCTGCCGGGGTCTCCGGTACAAACGGGTTCTTCGGCAATGTACATAATCCTTGGGATCTCACCCGGTCCGCCGGCGGCTCCTCAAGCGGCACGGGCGCGGCGATCGCAGCCGGGCTTTGCCTGGGGGGAACCGGGTCGGACACCGGTGGTTCGATCCGGGTGCCTGCGAGCTGGGACGGGATCACTGGTATTCGCCCTACCTTCGGTAGGGTGAGTCTGGCGGGCGTCTACCCACGCGCGTACAGTCTCGATTGTGCCGGGCCACTAGGTCGTAACGTTGCAGACTTGGCGATTCTTCTGCAAGCGATGGCAGGATACGACCCGGCCTACAAGGACTCGATCAAGGCGCCTGAGGAGAACTTCTCTCGCGATCTTTCGACCGGCATTCGCGGCGTCAAGATTGGCGTAATTGAAAACTACACCTATCGCGACGTCGATGCCGACGTGGCGCGAGCGGTTGAGGCGGCAACTAGGACGCTGGAGAGCCTCGGTGCGCAAGTGATTCCTGTGCGTATCCCGATGCTTGCTGGGCCCCTTGAGTACACGTCTCTGCTCAACATCCTGCTATACGAGTTCAACCAGATACTAGGAAACGAATATCGTCGAACGCCGAACAAGAATCTGTTCGGATCGATCGTACAAGCCAACATCGCTAAAGGGGAAACGGTATCGCTTGAGTTTTATGAGCGTTTGTTGCGCGAACGCGCCGCGCAGAAGGCTGCGTTCCGCGAGGTGTTCCAGCAGGTGCACGCGCTCGTAACCCCCACCATGCCGACGGTTGCTCCCGTGATCAGTGCGAGCGGCGACACCTACGACCGTGGGCGGCAATTCACGTTGCCGTTCAGTTGGGTCGGGGTTCCATCCATCTCGGTACCTTGCGGGTTCGACCCGAAGGGCTTACCGATCGGAATGCAGGTGATCGCCGACGACATGCAGGAAGCCCTGCTCTTGCGTATCGGAGCGGCCTACGAGGCGGCCACCCCATTCCATCGAAAGCGGCCGCCGGTCTACACGTCTGTGACCATCTGATTTTTCTGCCAGGGCCGCAAGCGTGTCTCCTTCGCAGCCCTACGATGCTGGCCACTTGATCATCAATCGTCCAAAGCATAGTCGGCCAACAGCGGCGTTCCTAAAAAACGGACGCCGATGTGTCGAGGCGATCTTTCTCCAAGATGTGGACCTTGCGCTCCTCACGCGGCGCCGCTGTACTCGTCCTCGAGTACCTCGATGTCCTTGCCGTACGCCTCATGGTTGCTGACGTAAAAGGACAGGCACAGCTTAATGGGCAACGAGGTAGACGCAATGCGCTCGAGGCGACGCCAGGTATCGGCAGCGCAGGCGGCTTCGCCGGCATGGCCCCTCAGCGTGGCCGTCACGCCGTCGGCATCGTGCTCGAAGGCAGTCAGGCTCAGTCCGCGCTCGATGACGACGCCGCGCACCGCCAGTTCCTCGGCCAGCACGCGTTCGGTCTCGTACTGCGGATGGCGATGAAACCGAAGTGCACGTCGGCGGGCAGGGGCAGTTCGAGCTGCGACGACATGCGGACGTCGATGAAGACAATCTGGTCACGCAACGGGACGGACGCGTCTAGGATTGGCCGCAGTACGCCCATGCCTTCGAAGATCTCCAGCGTGCGCGGCTGCACGCCCACGGCCTTGGCATAGGGCAGGGTTCGAGCAGTGGGTCGACGATGCGGCATGCGATGCCGCGCCGCGCCAGTTCGATGGCGGCCGTCAGGCCGACGGGACCAGCGCCCGCGATGAGGATGTCCGTCTCGTCCATCGGCAGATTATGAAACTGCGATTCTGTCCTTGGCGTGACGACGGCCCCCTAAGAGGCCCGCGCCAGCGCGTCCCTGCATCCAGCCGAGATCACGTCAGGGCGATTTCAGCTTGAGCATCGGTCAACTTGGCCGACGAAGAGATCATCCGCGCGCCCTAGGCTTCGGGCGAGACAGCCACGCTCACCGCCGCATGCAGCGCGTGACAGTGGCGTACCAGCGATGCATGCGCCGCGACGCACTGCTTCAGCGGCGTATCACTGTCGTAGAAGTAGATGTTGGCGATGAAGCCGTAGATGCCGGCGTCGATGCTGCCAGGTCTGTCGCCGTGCACGTAGCCGGATTCGGGCACAAGGCTGGCGATGGCCTGCAGGTCGGCGACGCCGCGCGCCATCGCGGCGTCCGGTTCGTAACGCCCGATTCCCTGGTAGTGGTAGCGCAATGCGTTGTGTTCCTTGACCTTCAGCAAGCCCTCTTCGTTCAACTGCGGATGCTCGCGCAACAGGGCATCGCGAAACGCCGGCCAATAGCGTTCGTCCTTCCAGCGCGAATACGACATCACCCAGTACAGATGGTCGAGCAGGCGCGTCACCAGATGGTCCGTGTGGCGCTGAGCGTCGAAGATGTGCTCATGCTGGAATGCCACGCCGGCCAACCGCAGGAAGGCGAACACCTTCAGGCCATAGCCATTGTTATCGGCGACGCCGAACAGGCTTGGGTAGGAGTAGAGCGTCAGCATAGTGACTTGGCGAAGCAGCGAGGGTGCCGGCAGTCTAAGGCTCTTCCAACGGTCGAGGGTCCTGCACTTCCTTCTCCCTGTCGTCGGCGGTTACGGCACGAGCGCGGTCAGACCGCACGGTTCGGGGCTTCGGCCGCTTCGCCCGTTCAGGCCACCGTCAGCGCCAGATCGGTCTGGTAGTAGCGAAACACCGTCGACGCGACGCCGTCGCGCGTGGCGAGGTAGCGGTAGAGCACCGCGCCGACGAAGTCGTCGTGCCGCTCCTGCGGCAGTAGATGGGTCCATGCGCCGAAGCCGGCGCTGCAAAACCCGAACAGAGCGGCGCGGTTGCCGAAATCGCAATGCGCAAGCCGCGTGTGCAGGCTCAGCACGCCCAGCTTGGCGCTCAAAGCCAGCGTCGCCACCTGCTCCGGCTCGAGTCGCAGATACGGATCGTCGAAGCCTATCAACAGCGGCGTCCATGCCGCTTCATGTCGCACTTGCTCGGCCACGGCTTCCAGGCTGATCACCGGCCCTTGGGTGACGAGCCGCACCCAGGCCTTGCCATCGGGACGCAAGGCGGCGCGCAGCCCACGCAGCGCCGGCAGCAAGTCGGGCACCCAATGCAACGCGTTGAATGACACCGCCGCATCGAAACTGGCGTCGAAGTGCAGTTGCCGCGCATCGATGGCGGTGAAGCGCAGGTTCGGCACCTCGCCGTGTTGGCGCTGCGCGAAGGCGATCATGTCGGCCGACGCATCGGTGCCGCACACCGAGCCACGCGGCACCCGCTGTGCGGCGATGCGCGCGCTGATGCGGCCGTCGCCACAGCCGATGTCGAGCCCGTGCTCGTCGCCCCTTAGCGCGAGCAAGCCTAGCGCTTGCGCGGCCATCGCCTCCTGCAGGCCCGAGTGCTGCGCGTAGTCGGCGCCGCGCCAAGTGTCGGGGCGTGAAGGGTCTTGCATCTGAGTCGTGTCGTGACGCGTGATCGGGGCGTCGATCGTCGAGGCCGCGCTGCCGACCATCATGCCCGAACCGTGACGCTTCGACGACTTGAATGCCGGCGCACCGAAGGTCGCCCACGTTCGCGCGCACGTCGCGATTTCGCGAGCAGTTCCTTAACCGAACCGTGTCGGCCTGTAACCCTTGCAGTGAATGGACCTTCGCAAGTACCGAAATGCGTTGCTGAATGATCGCGAACGCTAACGGGCCGAGCTTCGGCTTGAAGCCACCAGCGACGAGCGAATCGTCAATAGGGGCAGGCAACTCAAACGCCAGGCCGGCCTCGGTCTCACGTTCAATGTGATCCACGATGAACTGAAGGATGCATGCCTCGGAAACGGGGAGGGCGATCGGCCGGTCGTATCGCAGTTGGAACCAGTTCGCCCAATAGCGAAGCGCGCTCGCATAACTGGCTCGTGTGTTTTCCGACTCGCCAGCGATCAGCAGCGCACGCACGGCAACACGCCCGCGATCGTAAGGTCGTCACTCGAGACCAAAGCAACTTCGATGGTCAGGCAATCAGCCCGGGTCGATGTTGCAGAGATTCCACTTATAGCCGTGTGCGGATTCGTGAGGCCACCTCTGTCATCGCCGTCCGCGCAGGTGCCGTGTCGCCCGCAGTAGCGTCGAAGCACTCTGCGGAGAGCCGCGGAAACTGGATCGATGAGGGTTCGAACGGCGTTCGAGCTGACGCATCGGCGGACCCTTTGGCGCGAACGAACTCAGGGATACCGGATACATCGCCAATGCGTACGGGATGCAGATTGCCAGTCCATTGTGTCGCCAAGTGATGAAAGGGCCGATACATTGTGTCGGCGGACTGACGCGCGCGTCGCCGAACCCGCAATTGAATTCGGTGACGTCGTGCTCGGCGACCAGAGCGCAGAACGTGCGGAAGACACCGCGGCGCTCAGCCACGTCGCCGCCACGATCATCGCCCTTCGCAAGGTAAAACTCACGGTTTACATAATACAAATTATGCGCAGTAGAACTCGGGACGAATTCACCGTGCCTCGTGACGCCAGCTAGGCAAATCGCCGCCTGGCATTCTTGTCATCTGTCCGACATCCCCCTGCAATCCGTACGCCCGTAGATTGCAGCATCCCGGTTCGTTCAGACTCCATGTCCTGCCATTGGCGCGTCGAACCGTACGCATTCAGCCGTCCAACGAAGCTGAAGCATCGAACGGTGATGCTCGCCACGCTGGCGCCGGTTCGGTCGGATGCCCGGTCGGGCCGGATTACGTGAGGCCGGCCGCGCCGGCCACCGCATGATTCCGTAAGGCGCCTACCACCGGCGGCGCATGGAGCGCGCCGACGCGGGCGAGAAGACGATGGGCCTCGCGAAGGCCTCGTCGAGCGACGAGGTCCGGAAGGCGATGGAGTTCCCCGATCCGATCACCGACGAGGCCGGCGTCCCGTGCGACTCGAATACTCGACCGCTTCGAACTCATCGACCCGGCGCGATGGAACAGCGGCGAGAACCACGGACTCGGCCTGTCGATCGTCAACGCGGTCGCGTCGATGCACGCCGGGCGTCGCGCGGCACACCGCAACATCGCACTGATCGAACACGGTCAGCCGCGGATGCGGCGGCCGATCAGGTAGAGAGCGAGTGCAATCGCTGCTGCGACGAGCAGCGCACGCGGGTTCGCCCGCGGCGCGTTCAGCACGTGCGACTGCATGACGAATCGCGCCGCGTGCCTGCCGCCGGTCACGCTGCGCAGGGTGTGTCGCGGCCCGAAACCGGACAGGATCCCGGGACCTCTGACTGTGGTGTCTAGGTTTCTCATCGGCTATTGGGGGTTATCGGAGTCGATCGACCGTCGCGCATCGTCTTATTGACGCTTCGGCGGCAACGTCCCGTATTTTGCACGCCAGGCCACGACCTGGGCGTCGAGGTATTTCCCGAGCTCGACACTGTTGCCGCGGCGCGCGAAGTCGGCGGCGCTGAGGCTGCGTTCGTTGACCGGCGTCGGATCCGCGCCGGCGTCGATCAATTGGTGACAGAGCGGCTCGAAGCCGCCGCGCGCCGCCATCATCAGCGGCGTCGTGCGGTTCGGCGACTCGGCATCGATGTACGCCGCGTGTTCGAGCAGCAGCGCGACGATGTCGCGCGCGTCTACCGAGGCCGCATAGTGCAGCGCGGTCCATCCGGTGCGATTGACCTCGGCGTCGCGCGCGATCAGCTTCTCGACGATGTCCTTCTTGTTGCGATAGGCAGCGATCATCATCGCGGTCTCGCCCGACACGTTGGTGGCGTCGACATCCGTCGTCCTGTCCGCGATCAGGAAATCGGTCACCCGCGACGCGTCGTTGCGGATCGCGGCGATCAACAGCGTGTCGCCGCGCGGGTCCAGCACCTTCGGATCGATCACGCGATCCTGGATCAGGCGACGGACGTCGCGCAGGTTGTCGATCGCGGCAGCGCCGAACAGATCGTCGATGGTCGCGGCGCCACATGCCAGCGAAGTGGACAGTACGAAGGCCAGTCCGATGATCCGGATGAACAGCTTCATTGACGTCTCGCGGTATCGAACAGACGAAAAAAATTGTCGGTGGTGGCACGACCCACTTCGTCCACCGGGATGCCACGCAGTTCCGCGACGCGCGCAGCGACGTGTGCGACGAACGCCGGCTCGTTCGTCTTGCCGCGGAACGGCACCGGTGCGAGGTAAGGCGAGTCGGTCTCGATCAGCAGGCGGTCGAGCGGCACGCGCTGCGCGACCTCGTGCAGCACCCTGGCGTTCTTGAACGTCACGATGCCCGACATCGAGATATAGAAGCCGAGGTCGATCGCTGCGGCCGCGACCTCCCAGGTCTCGGTGAAGCAATGCATCACGCCACCCACCTCCCCCGCCCCTTCCTCGCGCATCAGGCGCAGGGTGTCGTCGGCCGAAGCACGGGTGTGGATCACCAGCGGCTTGCGGGTCTGGCGCGCAGCGCGAATGTGTACGCGAAAGCGCTCACGCTGCCAATCGAGGTCGCCGGTCAGCCGAAAGTAGTCGAGGCCGGTCTCACCGATCGCGACGACCTTCGGATGATCGGCCAGCGCGACGAGGCGTTCGACCGTCGGCTCGTCGGTGTCCTCGTAGTCCGGATGTGTGCCGACCGATGCGAACAGGTGCGGCGCGCTCTCTGCGACGGCCAGCACGCGCGGGAAGTCGGGCATGTCGACCGAGATGCACAGCGCATGCGAGACGCGGTTCTCGACCATGCGGCCGAGCACCTCGGGCATCCGTGCGGCGAAGTCGGGAAAATCGAGGTGGCAGTGCGAATCGACGAACATGGTTTTTTGAGTGAAGTGCAGCGGGGCCGGTCGATCGCCCCGATCAGTCGAACGGCGGATCGATCCGCAGCCCGACGATGACGAGATCCCGTTCGATCCCGTCCAGCGACGCGACCCGTGGCAGCGTGCCCCAGCGCGCGAAGCCGTGCCGCTCGAACAGTCGAAGACTCGGCTCGTTGTGACCGAAGATGAAGCCCAGCAGCGTGCTGACGCCGTAACCGGGCGCCAGCGCCATCGCCCGTTCGAGCAGGATCCGCCCGAGCCCCTGCCGACGGATCGTGTCGGATAGATAGATACTCAGTTCGACCGTCGCGCCGTAGGCGGGACGACCGTAGAAGTCGGAGAAGCTCAGCCAGCCGACGATCGCCCCGCCGTACTCGACGACCCACAAAGGACGTCGATCGGGATTGTGCAGGCGGAACCATGCCACCCGGCTTTCGACGCTGACCGGCTCGAGATCTGCGGTGACGCCGCGACCCGGGATGGTCGCGTTGTAGATCGCGACCACCGAAGGGAGGTCCGCTTCGACCGCATCGCGAATGACGAAATCCGACATGGACATGGAGGCCCTGATGGTGGCCGACGCGGCCACGCGTCACACCGTGTGGGTCGTTCGCAAAGACTTGAGCGCGGCGCCGAGGAGCTCTTCGATACGACCACGCGCGACGCGCCCGCCATCGTCGTCGGCGAAGTGGACGCCGATTCCCTGAACCTTATTGTTGTGGGCGCCCTGCGGCGTGATCCACGCCACCTTGCCGGCGACCGGGAACTTGGCGGGATCGTCCATCAAGGACAAAAGCAGGTACACGTCGTCGCCGATCGCGTAAGGCCTGCCGGTGGGGACGAAAATGCCACCGTGCTTCAGGTAAGGCATCCATGCCGCGTACAACGCCGCCTTTTCCTTGATGTTGAGAGACATGACGCTGGGTCGTGCGACCGCCATCGGGGCTCTTGCGTCGTCACTCATCGAAGGTCGAGTCGGTTCTCTCAAACAGGGCGTCGGGGTCAGGATGGTCGGCGGTCCGCCGCCGGCGGCAGCGCTTCCGCATAAGCGATCAGCAGGCCTTCGAGCAGCAGTCGCGTGTTCAACGGATGGTCCATCGTCCGACGCATCGCATCGAGTCGCTGCATCAGCGCCATCAGCGCATCGATCCGGGCGGCCCCAGCCAGACCGGCAATGCGTTTCGACTGCGTCGGATGATAGCGTATCCGCCCTGCGAGCCGCATGCCGATACAGTCGGCCACCCACTGCTGGATCCAGCGGATCAGCGGCGCGGCCGCGCTCTTGCCGAAGGACTCGGCGGTCGCCATCGCGGTGTCGATCGCGGGATGCTGCAGGAAAGCGACGAGCTCAGCGTGGGCAGCCAGCTCCGCTTCGTCTTCGCCGAACGCAAGCGCCGTGTAGGGCGCGCCGCCGGACAGCGCCAGCAGCGCCGCAGGGTCGACGACTTCGCGGGTCGCGAGCCACGCCGCGGCGACGGACGTCTCGGGCGTCGCCACGAACACCTTGTGGCAGCGCGAGACGATGGTCGCCGGTAGGCGGCCGAGATGATCGGACACCAGGATGAAGACCGTCCGTGATGGCGGCTCCTCGAGCATCTTCAGCAAGGCATTCGCCGCGACATCGTTGAGCGTTTCGGGCGGATACATGAGAACCACGCGATAGCGGCTGCGATGCGTCGCGATCGACAGGAAGGCCTGTAGCGCGCGGACCTGATCGACCTTGATCTCCTTGCTCGCCTTCTTCTTCGACCGCGGCGCCGCCGGCTCGGCGTCGGCCGCCTCGTCGGAACCGTCGTCGACCGCATCGTCGGCGTTGTCGAAACCTTCGGCGACCGCGACCGCTTCGGGAACCAGTCGACGAAAGTCGGGATGGCTGCCCTGATCGAACCACAGGCAGCCGGGGCATTCGCCGCAGCCGCCGAACTCGCGCCTGGCGATGTCGATCGACTCGCACAGGAGCGCACGCGCCAACGCCCGTCCGAGCCGACGCTTGCCGATCCCCGACTGCCCGTACAGCAGCAGCGCGTGAGAAGTCTTGTCACCCATCGCGGTCAGCGACGCGAGATCCGGCGCAAGCCACGGTGGAACGATTGTCAACTCATGCATTATCAAAGACTTATCCAATTCATCTCACACACTGCAGCCACAACGCCAACGAACAATGTCAATTCTCGATAAATTATTTCATAGACAGATACTTGCAATGATTACTTCGAGTTCCAAGCGAATTTCTGTCACAGTGCGTGAGCCGTCCAGCACCCGAAAGCGAGCGGGCTCTGCATACGCTCTGTGCAGATAGTTCGTTCGGATGCGCACGAAAAAATCGCGTGCTTCCAGTTCGAAGCGGTCCTTGTCGCGCGTCGCCTCGAGCCGCTGTTGCGCGACTTCGGGCGACAGGTCGAACAGCAGCGTCGTCGCCGGCTCCAGCGTCGGATGGACCCACGTGCGCAAGATCTCGATCTTGTCGAGCGCCAGTCCTCGCCCGCCGCCCTGATATGCGAATGTGGCGTCGGTGAACCGGTCGCAGACGACCCACGCACCGCGCGCAAGCGCAGGTTCGATGACGTCGGCGATGTGCTGGCGGCGCGCCGCGAACATCAGCAGCGCTTCGGTTTCGAGATGCATCGGCTGATGCAGGACCAGCGCGCGCAGCGCCTCTCCGATCGGCGTTCCGCCGGGCTCGCGCGTCAGCACCACTTCGCTTGCCGAGTGCGCGGCGATCGCTTCGGCGAACCACGCGATGTGCGTGCTCTTGCCGGCGCCGTCCAACCCTTCGAACGTGATGAAACGCGGGTGCCCGGAGGTCACGGTCATTGTCGCGTCCGCGACAATCCGCGCTGATAGCGATCGACAGCGCGGTTGTGATCGTTCAACCCGTTCGAGAATTCGCTGCTGCCGTCCCCACGCGCGACGAAATACAGCGCGTCGCTGCGCGGCGGATTGACCACCGCGGCCAGCGATGCCGCACCGACTAGCGCGATCGGCGTCGGCGGCAGGCCCGTGTGCATGTAGGTGTTGTAGGGCGTGTCAGCGGCCAGGTCGGCCTTGCGCAGGTTGCCGTCGAAGCGCGCGCCCATGCCGTAGATGACGGTCGGATCGGTCTGCAGCAGCATGCCCCGTCGCAGCCGATTGATGAACACCGCGGCGACCTGCGGACGGTCCTCGGGACGTCCGGTCTCCTTCTCGACGACCGACGCGAGCGTCAGCGCTTCGTACGGCGTGGCGAGCGGCAGATCCGGCGCGCGCGACGCCCATGCGTCTGCGAGCCGCTTCTGCATCGCGCGATAGGCGCGCCGGTACAGGTCGATGTCGGTCGTGCCGCGCGTGAACTGATAGGTATCGGGAAAGAACAGGCCTTCCGGCGACACGGGATCCGCGCCGATCGCAGTCATCAGCTGCGTGTCGCTCATGGCGACGGCGGTCTGATTCAGGTCGGTCCGGGCCGCGACCGCGGCGCGCATTTGCGCGAAAGTCCAGCCTTCGGGGATCACGAGCGTGACGCGGACGACGTCGCCGGCTTCCATCCTGTCGAGCAGTGTCTGCGGCGTCAGCGCGCCCGTGACCGCATAGGTGCCGGCCTGCAGCCGCGTCGCGCGACGCTCGACGCGGGCCAGCGCCACCAGCAACCAGGGCGAAATCGGGACATGGGCCTCCCCGAGCTGGGCACCGATCGCACGGACCGACGAGCCCGGTGCGATGGTCACCTCGATCGTCGGTGTGGCGGCGGGCACGGCGAGCGGTCGATTCGCCCACTGACCGAATGCGAGACCCGCGGCCGCCGCGATCAACAGGAGTAGCACCAGCAGACGGGCAATGGATTTCAACGGCGACAGGAGGATTTTGCGAGGGGACATAATGATACCCGCCGCCCTGCCCGCTTCCCCCGGATCGTCCGGTCTAGGCAGGCCGTGCCACACGACAGACCATGAACGAAACGCTGACCCTCCCGACCGCCGACGGACCCTCGTCGACCACGACGCTCGACCACCTTTCGCTGCTGATCGCGCGCGGTCCCGACGCGCGGTCGTTCCTCGACACCCAGCTGACGCGCAACGTTCCGGCCAGCGCATCGTCGCTCGCGTCGCCGGCCGGCTACTGCTCGCCGAAGGGCCGGCTGCTCGCGAGTTTCGTGATCTGGTCGGACGACGACGCCGTGTCGTTGCTCGTTTCGCGCGACATCGCCGAAGCGATCGCGAAGCGCCTGCGAATGTACGTGATGCGGTCCAAGCTGACGATCGAGGACGCCACCAAAGTGCGCGTGGTCGACGGCCTGGTCGATGCAGAGGACCTGCCCGCATCGGTCGCGGCGCTGGCACCGTGGGCGACGACGCGCATCGACGATCGCGTGTGGATCCGCTTTCCGGATGCCGACGGTCACAGGCGCGATCTGCGAATCGCCGTCGACGACAACGACGAAGGCGATGCGGTCGATAGCGGGTTCTGGCGCTGGCTCGATGTCCGCGCCGGCCTGCCCTGGATCGTCGCGGCGACCCAGGATCGCTTCGTGCCGCAGATGCTCAACCTCGAGGCGCTCGGCGGCGTCGACTTCAAGAAGGGCTGCTTCCCCGGTCAGGAAGTCGTGGCGCGCAGCCAGTATCTCGGCAAGCTCAAGCGCCGGACCGCGCTCGCTTCGGCACCTGCGATCGACGTGGTCCCGGCTCCCGGCAGCGATGTCTGGAGGCCCGGCGACGGCGAGCCCTGTGGTCTCGTCGTCAACGCGGAGCGCGGACCGGACGGTGGAATCGCGATGTTGATCGAACTGCCTCTCGCGTCGTTCGGCGCGGCCGACCTGCACGCCGGTTCGACGGACGGGCCGCCGCTGACGACCGAAGCGTTGCCGTACGTTCTCCCGGACAACGAAGTATTCGTCCGCCCCAGACTTTAATTGAACCTCTACGTCTACTACGAAGTCGCGGTCGCGGACGCGGCTTCGATCGCCGTCGCGGTGCGCACGATGCAGGAAGCGCTGGCCTTGGCCGCGTCGAACGTACACCTGCTCCGTCGCGCCGATACGAGCGGCGAGCGGCAGACGTGGATGGAGATCTACGAGGACGTGGCTGACGACTTCGAGGGGCGGCTCGCCGCATCGGTCGATGCCCACGAACTCTCGGAACGCACCGGCGCGCGTCACGTCGAGCGCTTCGACGTGATCGACTGACGTGTGTCTGATCGCTGTCGCGTGGCAGGTCCACGACGACTACCCGCTGATCGTCGCCAGCAACCGCGATGAATTCTTCGCGCGACCGGCCGCGCCGGTCGACTGGTGGCCGGGTGGCCGGATGCTCGCCGGCAGGGACCTGCGTGCCGGCGGCACGTGGATGGGCGTAGCGCGCAACGGGCGCTTCGCGGCATTGACGAATCATCGCGATCCTTCGGCGCAGCGTGCGGACGCGCCTTCGCGCGGCGGACTGGTGGGCGACTTCCTGCTCGACGACGCAGCGCCTTCGTCCGCGCTCGCGCGCATCGCCACGACCTCGGGTCGCTACAACGGCTTCAACCTGCTCGCTGCACAATGGAACTCGGACGCCGCGGGCCTGTGGATCGTGTCGAGTCCGGGCTGCGCATCGCCGGTGGCGATCGCACCCGGCATCCATGGCTTGTCGAACGCGCGCCTCGACACGCCGTGGCCGAAGGTCGAACACGCTGTAGATGCGACGCGCCGCGCGATGGCCGAATCGGTGGACCTGGACACGTTGACGGATCGCCTGTTCGGCATGCTCGACGATCGCCGCATCGCAGTCGACGATCGCCTGCCGGACACCGGCATCCCGCGCGATACCGAGCGCGCGCTGTCCGCCGCGTTCATCCGTATGCCGGGCTACGGCACGCGCGCCTCGACGGTATTGGTCGTCGACCGGAACGGCAGCGTGACTTTCATCGAACGACGCCGCGAACCCGATGTGGCCGTCGAACAACGACGCTTCGTGTTCGCTACCCAGGGTCGCGACGCGCGAGCAATCGGATCCCTCCTTCCGATTTGATGCGGGACCGAACCCGATTTCCCAGGGTCTCCGCGCCTCCGGTCTTGCACCAGGGCTAACGCAGCTCCCGCGCCATGAAGGTGTATTCGAGCGCACCCATCCGCGCCGACTGCTGATTGTTCGCGGCGCCGGCGTGGCCGCCTTCGGTGTTCTCGAAATACAGCAGGTCGTGCTTCTGGTCGAGCATCTTCGCGGCCATCTTGCGGGCGTGACCCGGGTGGACGCGATCGTCGCGGGTCGACGTCGTGAACAGGAAACGCGGATAGTGTCTTTCGGCGAACACGTTCTGATACGGCGAGTATTTCGAGATGTACTCCCACTCGGCCGGTATGTCCGGATCGCCGTACTCGCCCATCCACGACGCGCCTGCCAGCAGCTTGTTGTAGCGACGCATGTCGAGCAGCGGCACCTGGCAGACCACAGCCTTGAAGAGATCCGGGCGCTGCATCGCGACGGCGCCGACCAGCAGCCCACCGTTGCTGCCACCCATGATGCCGAGGTGCGACGGCGACGAGACCTTCGTCGCGATCAGGTCCTCGGCGACCGCGATGAAGTCGTCGAAGGCGTGCTGATGGTTGATCTTCACCGCGGCGTCGTGCCAGTCGGGTCCGAACTCGCCGCCACCGCGAATGCCCGCAACGACGAATACGCCGCCGCGCTCCAGCCACGCCGCACCGTTGCCCGCGCTGTACGCGCGCGGCAGTAGCGAGATCTCGAAGCCGCCATAGCCGTAGAGGATCGTCGGCGCGCGGCCGTCGGGCCGGTAGCCCTTCGGCGTGACGACGATGTACGGCACGCGCGTCTCGTCGGCCGATCGCGCCTCGCGTTGCTCGACCGCCATGCCGGATGCGTCGAAGAACGACGGCAGCGACTTCAACACCTCACGCCTGTCGGAGCCGACCCTCGCGTAGGCCAGCGTCGTCGGCAGCAGCGCATTGCTGAGCGACACGAAGTAGTCGTCGCTGGTGTCTTCGTCGACGCCCGACAGCCCGATCGTCCCGTCTCGCGGCAGATCGACGGCGCGGCTGGTCCACCTGCCATCGGCGAGCGTCCACTCGGACACATGGTTCTGGACGTCGGACATCGCGTCGATCAGCAGGTGATTCAGCGTGCCGATCATCTGGCCGAGCGACTTCCGAGGTCCCGGCGTGAAGAGCATCGTGAAGCCGCGCTCGCCGGCCATGAAGCGCTCGAAGTCGATCGCGAGCAAGGCGCCTGCCGGGTAGGTCGTGGACGCCGGCAATCCGTGCGTACCGCCGGCCCACGCCTTGCGCAGCGTGATCAGGATCTGGTCGCGCCACAGTCCCGACTCGGCGTCGGACGGCAGGTCGAGTTTGATCAGTGCGTCGCGACCATCCCTTGTCGACAGATGGAAGGTTTCGTTGGAATAGAAGTCGATGCCGCGACGCACGAAGATGCGATCGACGACCTGGTCGCCGATGTGAACATGGCTGCGCGACGCGTTGACGCTGATGTCGGTTTGCCGACCGGCGTAGATCTCTTCGGCCGACGCGAGCGGCGTGCCGCGCGTCCAGCGCTTGACGATCCGGGGATAGCCCGAGTCGGTCAGCGTGCCGGGACCGAAGTCGGTTGCCGCGAAGACGTGATCCGCGTCGATCCACGACAGGCTGCCTTTCGCCTCGGGAAGCTGGAAGCCGCCTTCGTCGGCCGCGATGAAGACGCGTTTCGCGAGGTCGTACTCCCGTGCCACCGTCGCGTCGCCGCCGCCACGAGACAGATAGACGATGCAGCGCTGGTAGTCGGGATAACGGCAGTCCCAGCCCTTCCATACCCAGTTCTCCCGGTCGGACGCGGCGAGCGCATCGACGTCGATCACGGTCTCCCATGCGGGCTCGGCCTTGCGGTACTCGTCGAGCGTGGTCCGACGCATGATGCCGCGGACGTGATCGGCGTCGCGCCAGAAGTTGTAGTACCAGTCGCCGACCTTGCTGATCGCCGGGATGCGCTGCTTCGAGTCGTAGATCGCGAGCAGACGCCGGTACAGCGCGTCGTAGCCGGCGTCGCCCTGCAGTTCCTTGGTCGAGATCGCATTGCGCGCCGCGACCCACTGCATCGACGCGGCGCCGTCGACATCTTCGAGATAGCGGTAAGGATCTTCGGTGTCGGCGGCCATGGCGTGGGTGAGACTGAAGAGGGAGACGACGAACAGAAGCGAACGGATCGTTGCGGCGGCGAACAGGCTCATGGGATCTTCAGGGTCGGCGGATCTCGACGAAGCCGGGAGGGGATGGCGTCGCGAAAGCAACGCGCAGCGCTGCTGCGATGTCCTGCTGCGCGCGCCGCGCCGCAGGGATCGCCCCTGCGAACTGGATGAAGCCGTGCACCAGACCCTCGTAATCGAGATGTCGCACGGCGACGCCGGCAGCGGCGAGCCGCGCTGCGTAGGCGACGCCTTCGTCGTGCAGCGGATCGAAGCCTGCCGTGACGATGCAGGCGGGCGCGACGCCCGTCAGATCGACCGATCGGCCGTCGGGCCCGCGGCCGTCGAGCGGGGCGAAGCGCCAGTCGTCGCGCTCTGCCGCGGTCGGCGCGTACTGATCGAAGAACCAGTCGATGGTCGTCGCGTCGAGCAGGAAACCTTCGGCGAGCGCATGCCGCGACGCGGAGTCCTTGTCGCGACGCAGCCCCGGATAGACCAGCAGTTGCAGCACGCAGGCGATGCCTTCGTCGCGGGCCTGGATCGCGGTCACTGCGGCGAGCGTGCCGCCGGCGCTGTCGCCACCGATCGCGAAGCGCGACGGATCGAATCCGAGTACGCCGGCGTGCCTCCGCATCCAGTGCAGCGCGTCGTGCGCATCATGGACTGCGGTCGGAAAGCGATGCTCGGGCGCGAGCCGATAGTCGACCGAGACGACGATGCAACCAGACTCGTCGGCCAGCATCCGGCAGAGCGCGTCGTGCGTCTCGATGCTGCCGATCGTGAAGCCGCCGCCGTGGAAGTACAGCATCGCGGGCAACGCGTCGTCCTCTGTGGCTGCGTAGAGGCGGACCCGCAAGTCCGTGCCGTCGCGCGTGCGCAGCACATGGTCGCTGGCGCGTGGCAACGGCCGCGGCGCGATGTCGAGCACCCGCGAGGCCTTGCGATAAGCGATCCGCGCCTCTGCCGGCGTCATCGTCTCGAACGGTGCCCGATCCGCGCGTCGTATGCGGGCAAGCAGGGTGGCTATATCGGGATCGAGCGCGGGATCGAGCAGCATGGTCGGTTCTGCAGGAGCCGGGGAGTCTAGCATCGGGCCTGTGGTGCTCTCGCCTGCGGCTGACCGCGCGGGCATGCGCTTGCAACTACCCTGCAATTGTGCCAACCGCGGCCAGCAAGAGTGACGACCCACCGAGATGTCGGCGGCAAGAAGTTCGACCCCGCGATGCACGATGCCTGCGTCGACAGCCTCGCGATCGAGAAGATGGCATGACTGGCTGCTTTCCGTGGGCAGGCTCGCGATCAGGTCGGTCACATCGCTCGGCACGACCGGAAGAGGAATTACTGATCGAAAAGCGGCAGCCGGATATCGCAGCCCGGCCGCCGTGTTGTAGATAGCGAGCGCCGCTTACTTGACGGTGGACGGCGAGGTCGTGTTCGGATTGCCGGTCGGGCCGGACTTTTCCGGATCCGAGGTGCCCGGGTTCGGCGCGGTAGTGCCTGGCGAGGTACCGGACGGCGTATTCGGCGGGCTCATCGTGCCCGTCGTCGTCGAAGGGGCTGTCGAAGGGTCCGGCGTCGTGGTCGGCGTCGCGCCACTGCCGGCTGAACTCGGCGAAGGAGACGTGTCGGTGGTCGGCGCCGGCGTCGTGGCGGTGGTCGATGTGGTCGACGGGTTCGACATCGAGCTGTCGGTCTTCGGCGTATCGGTCTTGCTGCAGGCGCCGAGCGCCGCGAGAGTCGCTGCGAGGGCGACCCATTTGATCGAACTGTTCATGTTGACTCCTCGGATGGTGGGGTGACCGCAGGGTGCGCTCCCCGATCGCCCGCCTTCGTCGGCAATCGGCGCATCGCCTTGTCGGTGCCCGGACCAGATCCCCGAGCGACCGGACGGTTCTAACCGGCGAGGAAGCTGCGCAACAGGCCGTTCACACGATCCGGCTGCTCGTGGACGATCCAGTGCGATCCTTCGGGAATGCGCTCGAGCTTCAGGTCGGCGCACACATCGTCCAGCCCTTCGATCAGGCCCGTCGTCAATGCCCGATCGGTCTCGCCCCAGATCACGCGGACCGGGACCTTGACCTGCCAGTCAGCTGCCGGCGGCAGCGGCCGCGCAGGCTCGGACTTCGTCGGCGGATGCAGCGGCGTCGCGCGATAGAAATTGCAGCCGCCGGTCATCGCGTGCGACGGCGTGCCGTCGGCCTTCGGAGCGCCGGGCACCGACCACATCGCGTGATAGCGCGCGCGGACTTCGGGCGTGTACCAGGTCGGCGGCGTGCCGTCTTCGCTGGCGAGGAAACGTTCGACGTTCTTGAAGTCGTTCGCGACCAATCCCTCTTCGGAGCCCGGCCCGCGCAACCAGTTCATGTAGGCCGAGGCGGCCTGCTGCGCCGGATTGTTCGCGAGCTCGCGCATGAACAGCCACGGATGCGGCGAGTTGACGACGATCAGCCGCTCGACCAATTCCGGATGGAAGATGCCGAGGTGCCAGCCGACCGCGCCACCCCAGTCGTGGCAGACCACGGTCGCTGACGTGTAGCCGAGAAACTCGATCAGCAGCCGGATGTCTTCGGCGATGTACCTGATGTGATACGCGTCGACCTCGACCGGCTTGGCCGACAGGTTGAAGCCGCGCAGGTCCGGAGCGACGGCGAAGTAATCGCTGCCGAATTCGGCGAGCTGCGCCTCCCACGTGAACCAGGCTTCTGGAAAGCCGTGCAGGAAGATCATCAGCTTGCGGCCCGACGCCACGCCGGCGCTCGCGTAGTGCAGCCGCGTCATGTTGGTGAGATCGGCGTACTGCCCCGCCTCGATCCGCGCGCCGGCGCTCATGCCGGTGTTCATGAATTCGCCGATCCGGCGACCTGAGCGACCAGGTCCGTCATCGCCTCGCGCAGCCGCGTCCGCACGTCGGGACGCGCGGCGAACGGGTCGCTCGGGTTTCGCATCTCGAGGATGTCCTTCATACGCGTCTCGACATTGCCGAGCGCGTGCGGATGCGAGAACACGTAGAACTGATCGTCGCGGATCGCCTGGAAAACGGTCGCCGCGAAGTCGGCCGCCGTCACTTTGCCCGAGCCGACGGCCTTCGCCGACATCATCTGCGCCGCGCGCTTCGATGCGCTGGCCGCCTCGCCGGACACGTCGTCGGGCGCGTTGCGATGCGACTGGCTGATGCCGGTCGGCACGAAGTAAGGACAGGCCACCGACGATCCGATCGGTGCCTCGATCAGCGCGAGATCCTGATACAGGGTCTCGGTCATCGACACGACCGCATGCTTGGAGACGTTGTAGATCCCCATGTTCGGCGCGTTCAGCAGGCCGGCCATCGACGCGGTGTTGATGATATGACCCGTGTAGGCTGGATCCGCCTTTGCGCTCGCCAGCATCCGCGGCACGAACGACCGCAGCCCGTGGATCACACCCCAGACGTTGACGCCGAGGACCCACTCCCAGTCGCGGACCGTGTTCTCCCAGATCAGACCGCCGGAGCCGACGCCGGCGTTGTTGAATAGCAGATGGATCGCCCCGAACAGCGCCTCGGCTTCGGCGGCGAGCGCTTCGACCTGATCGCCCTTCGAAACGTCGACCTTGCGCGCCAGCACGCGGGCGCCCTTCGCATCGAGCTCGGCCTTCACTGCGTCGAGCGCGTCCTGCTGTACGTCGGCGATGACCACATTCATGTCGAGGCCGGCGGCGATGCGCGCGAACTCGCGACCGAAGCCGCTGCCGCCACCGGTGATGACCGCGGTGCGGCCTGCGAAGTCCTTCATGTCGTTCTCCTGTTGTTCGAGATCACTTCGCGCGCGAGGCGCATCTGCACGTGCTCGATGTCGTCCTCGACATACGGCTCGCCTTCGGTGCGAAAACCGAGAGACCGGTAGAAGGGCTCGAGACGCAGCTGCGCGTTGATGACGATGTCCGCGCCGGGCCACGCATCGTGCGAGCGATGCAGCCCGACGTCCATCAGGGCGCGCCCTAGCCCCACCCCGCGCCATGCCGGCGCCGTCACGACGCGGCCGATCGACGGCTCGCGATAATTCACGCCGGGATCGATGCAGCGCAGATAGGCAGCCAGCCTGGGGGCGCCGGCAACCGTGCGGCCGAGCAGATGCCAGGCCGGTCGATCGCTGCCGTCGGCGTCGAGGAACACGCAGCGCTGCTCGACGACGAAGACTTCGCTGCGCAGCGCGAGCAGCTCGTAGACGTCGTCGGCCGACAGGTCTTCGAAGCGCTTCCAGGTCCACGATATTTCAGGAACCGCAGGCGCGTCGACCGTCATGCAGCTTTCTTCATCTCGAAACCGAGGCGCGGGAAGTGGACGATCAGCTCGCCGACGCGCTCGTCGTAGCGGCGCACCGCGAGTTCGTCGCGCAGCGCGAGGACGAGTTCGCCCCGGACCGGATCGCAGCCGGTATCGATCGGTGTGATCGTCACCTGCTGGCCGAGGGCGATGCCGTGCGTATCGGTGTAGAACTCGGACTCGAGTTCCTGCGGCATCTCGTCTGCCGCATGGTGCAATGCGGCCTGGCTGGTCATTTCGGCATGCGGAGGCTGTACCAGGCTGCGCATCCGCTCGTACCAGCCGGCGACGTACGGGAAGTCGTCGATGATGCCGCCGAGCGGTCCGGCGCGACGGATGAACCACAGGCAATGGTAGACCGAGAAGTCGGCGATCGACGCCGAGCTGCCCAGCAGCCAGACCCGGCCGTCGATCAGCATCGTCTCGAAGCGGCGCAGGTAGATCAGCAGCGACGCGGTGGCCTCTGCGGCAGCCATCCGCGGCAGCGCCCCGCGAAATGCCATGCGGTCGACCGCGAACCGGTTGCGTTCTTCGGGCGACAGATGGCCGAGGATCGCCGCGGCCCCTTCCGGCTGGAAGACATAGGCGGCAGCGGTCCAGAACAACGTCGCGTCGGCCCACTGCGCGAAGAAGCGGGCGATACCGGCCGACTCGGGCGGGAAGATCGCCGGGCTCGGCGCGAGGCGCTCGAGCATCTCGGCGATCAGCGCGGTGTCGCAGTAGATGTGCGCGCCGATCTGCAGCACCGGCGTGCGGCGATAGCCGCCGGTCAACGCGACCAGGTCGGGCTTCGGCATGATCGACGGCACCTCGACCGCGGTCCACGGCACATCCTTGAAGCTGAGGATCGCGCGGATCTTTTCCGAAAAGGGCGAGGTCGCGTACTGATGCAGGATCAGTTGATCGACCTGCATGATCTGGCTGTCGGAAAATGAAGGATTCATCGGGCCTGAGCGAAATGTGGGAAGGACGAGCGAAAGGCGATGGCGTGCCGTTCAGTCGAGCAGGTCGGGCTGCTCCTTGACGATCCGCGCATAGAGCGGCTGGAACTGGAACCAGCCGGCGAACGCGCTGCCGACGATCGAGAACGACTGGCGTGCCGACGCATCACTGATCTGCTTCGGCGCTACACCGGTCCGCGCCGCAGCCGCTTCGGCGAGCATCTGCACCTGGCACGAACGCTCCATCGTGATGAACCACCACACCGCCTCGTCGACGGTCTTGCCGACGGTGATCAGTCCGTGGTTCGCGAGAATCGCTGCCTTGCGCGCGCCGAGCGCCGCCGCGATGCGGGCGCCTTCATCGAGATCGACGACGACGCCGCCGAAGTCGTCGTATACCGCGTGGTCGCCGTAGAAGGCGCAAGCGTCCTGGGTCAGCGGCGCGAGCGGACAGCCGAGCGTGGAGAACGCGCGGCCATAAGTCGAATGCGAATGCGCGGCCCCCACCACGTCCGCACGCGCACCATGGACCCGCGAATGAATCACGAAAGCGGCCGTGTTGACCGGATGATTGCCTTCGACGACGTTGCCTTCGTGATCGCAACGAATCAGGTTCGAGACATTGACCTGGCTGAAATGCACGCCGAACGGGTTGACCCAGAACGTGTCGGTGAACTCGGGATCACGCGCGGTGATGTGGCCGGCGACGCCTTCGTCGAAGCCGAATTTGGAGAAGAGCCGGAAACCGGCGGCGAGCCGCTGCTTGCGATGCAGGCGCTCTTCGGCCACGGTCGCGAAGGTCGGCGGCATCGGCATCGTGCCGCGTCCGGCCATGCCCTCGATCGGTGGCTGCGCCGCGACATCGGCACGCTCGGGAAGTCGTTCGGGTGCATTCATCGGTTGCTCCTGTCTGCGCGGCATCGATGCCGCTCGTGGTACTTCGTCAATCGTGGCGCACGGCGCCCGTTGTCGCTGAGCGTGCCGTAGGTCGGCCGCGCTGAACAGCGCGAAACGCGGATCGAGGCATCGGACGGACGGCTCGTCAGAACAGCTTGACGAGCTGCTTGCCGAAGTTGCGTCCCTTCAACAATCCGATGAACGCTTCGGGCGCCGACTCGATTCCGTCGGCGATCGTCTCGCGGTACTTGAGGCGGCCGGTCGCGACGTGCGTGGCGAGTTCCTTGAGCCCCTGCGGCCACAGTGCCAGATGGTCCGACACGATGAAGCCCTGCATCTTGAAACGCGCGACCAGGAACATCGCCGGGTTCTCGATCGGCTCCGGTCCGTCGGCATCGTCGTAGCCGGAGATCAGCCCACACATCGCGACCCGCGCGAACGGATTTAGCCGTGACAGGACGGTATTCATCACGACGCCGCCGACGTTCTCGAAGTAACCGTCGACCCCGTCGGGCGTGGCTTCCTTGAGCGCAGCGTAGAGCGCCTTCCGGTCGGGCGCGGCCTTGTAGTCGATGCAGGCGTCGAAGCCGAGTTCGGCGACGACGTACGCACACTTGTCCGGGCCGCCGGCGACGCCGACCGCACGACAGCCGGCCAGTCGCGCGAGCTGGCCGACGACGCTGCCCACCGCGCCGCTCGCCGCGCTGACCACGATCGTCTCACCGGCCTTCGGCTCGATCACCTTGTTGAGCCCGTACCAGGCCGTCATGCCGGGCATGCCGGCGGGGCCGAGATGGGCGGACTCGGACACGTGCGTCACGTCGACCTTCATCAGGCCGGCGCCGTCGGAGCAGCCGTATTCGGACCAGCCGTACATGCCGACGACCGTGTCGCCTTTCGCGAAGCGCGGATTGTCGGAGGTGAGGACGTCGCCGACCGTCGCGCCGACCATCGTCTCCCCGAGCGCCTGGGGCGTCGCGTACGACCTGGAGTCGTTCATCCGGCCGCGCATGTACGGGTCGAGCGACAGATAGTGGTTGCGGACCAGCACCTCGCCGGGCTGCGGCGTCGGAATCGGTTGCGTCTCGAGCCTGAAGTCCTCGCGGGCCACGGCGCCGTCGGGCCGCGCCGCGAGAACGATCCGTCGATAGGTTTCCGTCATGTCGTCTCCTTGGGTTCTGCAGGTTCGTCGCGGGTACTGATCAACCGGCGTCGCCACCGCTCCCGCTCGCGGGCAATTGTCCGCGCCGCGTCGCCGCAGTGAGCCGCCTGATCGTCTTGAAAGTGCCGATCGCCTTCGCGATCAGCCGGTCGTCGCCGTCCCTGACCTCGCCTTCGCAGAACGACATGGTCGTCGATCGATGGAAGGCCTTGCCGCTCGCGATCAGCCGCGAGCCGGCCTGTCCGGGTTGCAGGAAGCTGGTCTTCATCTCGACGGTCACACCACCGCGCGCGTCGGGGTCGAGCGAGCGTCCGGCAATCGCCATCGCCACGTCGAGCATCGTCATGATCACGCCGCCGTGGGCTACCTTCCAGCTGTTCAGGTGGCGTGGCTGCAGGTCGAGCGCGACGCGCCCTTCCCCTCCCGGCGCATCGAGGAAGTCGATACCGAGATCGTCGATGAACGGTACGTCGACGCGGTTGAGCGATGGCATGGGTGCGCTTCGGGAGAGTCTTCGAGGAACCGCGCGTCGGGCAATCCCGCAAATGGAACGATCGTGCGAAACCGCCCGAAGATTCTACCGCGGCGACCTGCGCGGACGGCGTCGGGCGGCTACCGCCGTCCTCCTGATTTACCCGGATCCCGCCTCGATCGGCGCGCTTTCGTCCTTCAGTGCGACGCCGCTGATCGCAAGCTGCAGCGACGCGCGGATCAGCCATGCCAGCCGCGTCGCCGCAGCCTGCGGCGTCAGTCCTTCGGGCCTGACGTTCGAGATGCAGTTGCGTTCGGCGTCGTGACGACCGCGCTTCGGCGCGAACGTCAGGTAGAGGCCGATGCTGTCGGGCGACGTCAGCCCGGGCCGCTCGCCGATTACGACGACCACCGCGCGCGCAGCGCACAACTCGCCTATCTCGTCGCCGAGTGCGACACGACCCTGCTCCGCGACCACGACCGGCCCGATCGACAGGCCGTCGAGCTTCGGCACGACGGCCGCGATCAACGCCGCCGCGTGGGACTGCACGCCGAGCGCGGACAGGCCGTCGGCCACCACGAACAGCACGTCGCAGTTCGCCGGCTTCGTGGCGGCGAGTCGCGCGCGGCTGTCGCCGTCGAGACGGCGGCCGAGGTCCGGACGAAGCAGGTAGGTCGCGCGATCCGCGGCAGCGCTGTGCACCTGCACGATGGAGCCGCCGAGCGCCGCTGCGAGCGCCGCGACGTCCAGTGCGCGGTGGACCGCGTCGCGTGCCCGCGCGTGATCCAACTCGAACGCGAGCAGCGCCGACGTCGGCAACGCGGAGCCCGTGCGGCCGAGCGCGATGCGCGCTCCCGTGCGCCTGCGCAGCGCCTCCCACGGATCGGGCAGTGCCACGGTCGACGGAAGGTCGCTCATCGCGTCCATTGCGCCGTGAAGTCCTGCAGTAGCCGATTGCCGCCGGATGCCGGCAGCAGCCGGCCGGCATCGTCGGCGATGCCCATCTTCGCCAGCCAGCGTTCGAACTCCGGCGCCCGCTTCAGGCCGAGCAGCGAGCGCAGGTACAGGGCGTCGTGGAACGACGTGCTCTGGTAGCCGAGCATCACGTCGTCGGCGCCCGGCACACCCATCAGATAGGTCACGCCGGCCGTACCCAGCAACGTCATCAGCGTGTCCATGTCGTCGGAGTCGGCCTCAGCGTGATTGGTGTAGCAGACGTCGCAGCCGAGCGGCAGCCCCATCAGCTTGCCGCAGAAGTGATCCTCCAGGCCTGCGCGGACGATCTGCTTGCCATCGTAAAGGTACTCGGGGCCGATGAAGCCGACCACCGAATTCGTCAACAACGGTTGGCAGGCGCGCGCGACCGCGTAGGCGCGTGCTTCGCAGGTCTGCTGGTCGACACCGTGGTTCGCATGCGCCGACAGCGCGCTGCCCTGCCCGGTCTCGAAATACATGACATTCGCCAGCGACGGATCGCCGAGCGTCGCGCGCTTCAGCGAGCGCCCGGCGTCGTTCGCCTCGCGCAGCATCGCCAGCGTGATGCCGAAGCTCTCGTTGGCCTTCTGGGTGCCGGCGACCGACTGGAACACCAGGTCGATCGGTGCGCCGCGTTCAATGGCGGCGATCTGGCCCGTCACGTGCGTCAGCACGCAGGTCTGCGTGGGGATGTCGAAGCGTTCGCGGACCTCGTCGAGCGCATGCCAGAGGCCGATCAGCGCCTGTACATCATCGGTCGCCGGGTTCACGCCGATGACCGCGTCGCCGGCACCGTACATCAGCCCGTCGAGCAGCGAGATCGCGATGCCGATCGGATCGTCGGTCGGATGGTTCGGCTGCAGGCGGATCGAAAGCCGGCCGGGCAACCCGATCGTGTTACGGAAGCGCGTGACGACCGAACACTTGCGCGCGACCGCGATCAGGTCCTGGTTGCGCATCAGCTTCGAGACGGCGGCGGCCATCTCCGGCATCACGCCGGGCGCGATGCGGGTCAGCGCCGCGGTATCGGTCGCGTCGCGCAACAGCCAGTCGCGGAAGTCGCCGACGGTCAGGTGCGCGACTTCGGCGAAAGCGGGCGCATCGTGACCGTCGACGATCAGCCGCGTCACGTCGTCGTCCTCGTACGGGATGACCGCGTGATCGACGAAGGTCTTCAGCGGCAGCGCAGCCAGGCACATCCGCGCTGCGACGCGCTGCTCGGCCGATGCGGCGGCGATGCCCGCGAGAACGTCGCCGGAGCGCAGCGGCGTCGCCTTCGCGAGCAGATCCTTGAGATCGTCGAAGGACCAGACGGTGTCGCCCACGGTGTGCGCGAGGTGCATGGCGCAACCATACCCGATGGTCCGTCGCCGATGCGCCGGTGATGCATGCGATCTCGGGTCACGAGCGGCGATCGATGGCGTTGAGGCCTCCCTGCCCGTCTCCATGCCGATCGAGGCGACAGGCCGGAAGCATGCGCTGGTACGTGCGGCAGCCGGCCGACGGATCGGCCGATGCCGTTCCGCTCCATCAAGGGACGAACGTGTCCCCGCCGAGCACGACGCCTTCACGGCGCGGGTCGGTCCCGCCCTGCAGCACCGGCGCGCCGTTCGCCTGGACCCGAATGATCGAATTGACGCCGCTGGACTGCGCGGCGGTCGAGATCGTGTGGCCCAGTGCACGCAGTCCGGTGATCAACGGATCGTTGTTGCCGTTGTTCGTGATGTCGACGTTCGGATGCTCGCCGCCGATCGAAGTCGTCGGACTGTTGCTGGCGCCGAAGTCGACCAGGCCGGCCGACTGCTGCGCGTCGAGGCCCCAGTCGAGCACGCCGACGATGGTCTTCAGCACGTACTGCGGGATCGTGCCGCCGCCCGGTGAACCGGTCGCCATCAAAAAGTCGCCGCGGCTTCCATCGGCCGCCGTCCTGAAGATCAGCGTCGGCGCCATCGAGCTGCGCGGCCGCTTGTTCGGTGCGACGCGATTGGCGATCAGCACGCCGTTCGCATCGGTCGGCGCCGCCGAGAAGTCGGTCAGCTGATTGTTCAGCAGGAAACCGTGCGTCATGTGGAACGAACCCATGCTCGACTCGACGGTGGTCGTGGCGGTCAGCACGCTGCCGTCGGCGTCGACGATCGTGAACTGATTGGTCCCGTGCTCGATCATGTTCGTATCGATGCCCAGCGGCACCGGGCCGAGGTTGCCCGGCTGGGCGGTCCCGATGCTCGTGCCGAGGTTGATCAGCGCGGCACGGCTCCGCAGGTATGGCTTGTTCAACAGCGTGTTGACGGACCCACCCGGCAACGGGACGAAATCCGTATCGGCCACGTATTTGTCGCGGTCGGCATAGGCGAGCCGCTCTGCCTCGCTGATCAGGTGGACCCCGATCACCGTGGGATGCCCTCCTTCGAGATCGATCGCGGTCGGCTTGTTCGGCGCCAAGTTGAAGTTCTCGAGGATGCCGAGCGCCGATGCGACGGTGATGCCGCCGGACGTCGGCGGGCCCATGCCGCACACGTAGTAGGCGCGATACGTCGTGCATACCGGGTCGCGAAGCTTCGCCTGGTACGCGGCCAGATCGGCCAGCGTGGTCTTGCCGGGCGTAGTCGGCGTGCCGTCGGGCGCCGAAGTCACCGCGATCTTCGCGACGATGTCGGCCGCGATCGGGCCAGTCATGATCGCGTCCGCGCCGTTGGCGGCCATCAGCGTCAGCGACTGCGCATAGGCCGGGTTGGTCAGCACCGTGCCGAGCGCCTTCGGTGTGCCGTCGGCGTTGAAGAAGTAAGCGGTGGCCTCGGGATCGCGCTTGAGGCTCGCCGCGTTCGACGAGATCGCCGCAGCCAGGCGTCCGCCGATCTTGAAGCCGTTGGTCGACAGCGCGATCGCGTCGCCGAACAGATCCTTCCACGCGAGCTTGCCGTGATCCTTCTGCACCGCCTCGATCAGGCGCGGCACGCCGATCGTACCGATCGAACGGCCGCTGGCGCGTGCGCTCGGCCTCGGTGTCGTCTGGTTCGTGACGTCGTCGATGTAGCGCAGGTAGTTGACCGTGGCCGCGGCCGGCGCGGACTCGCGGCCGTCGTACGACTGCACCGTCTTCTTGACGGCGTCGTAGTACAGCATGAAGCCACCCGATCCGAGACCGGTCGCTTCAGGCACCGTCAGTCCGAGGACGGCCTGCACCGATACGGCGGCATCGGCGGCGCTGCCACCCTTGAGCATCGTCGCGCAACCGGCGGCGCTCGCGAACGCGTTGGACGTGGTCACCATGAAGCGCTTCGCGTAGATCGCCTTCAGGCCGGTGCGATATCCCGAGGCCGCCTCCGGCAGCGCCGGGTCGCCGGGCAGGTTCGAGCCGACGATGATGCTGGTGCCGTCGCTCGACAACGCCACGCAACTCGCGGTCGGCGGTGCTACGGCGACCGCTGGCACGCCGCCGTCGTCGTGACCGCAGGAGCCGAGCATCAGCGTGGCCGCGACCAGCGGAAGGGCGACAACGAGATAGCGTGTTCTGGACATCGGTTTCCTTTTCGGTGATTCGGGTTTGACGGCCGTTCCGGCGGCCGGCGTCAGCGAGCGTCGCAGAGCACTGCCGCGAGAGCAAGCCACCGTTGTTCGGAAGGTACAGCCCGCAATGCACGACCGTTGCAAGCCTCGGCGAACGCGTGCGGCCGGCCGGGTGTCAGGCCGGAGCGTCGCGGGGTGATCGTCGACGACGCATGCGTGACGACGCGGCTCGCGCGGCGTCGGCCGACGTGAAGGCAGCGCGACGAGACTCGGAGCCCGACGAGGTACTGCGCGAGGTTCCGGATGTCGGCGCCGTCGACGGTGGTGGCGACGCTGGTCATCTGCCGGCGTCGTTGGTCCGCGCGCACCTTTAAATCGATCCGCTGCTTGACGATGTATTCGTCGTTCTGCACCGCGACCCGTGGAATCTCGCTCTGCGCGAGGAGCCCACCGCGCTGGCTCATCGTTCAGAGCGTCTTGTCGCCCTTCTGCTTGCCGAGTTACGCCCTGGCCTCATCGACGACGAGGACTTCGGTACGGTATTGGCGGCGGCCCCCGTCTGGCCGGCAACCTCGGACTCCGCGAACGACATGGCCGCGGATCGTTCCTGGATTGCCGACGATTCTTTAGAAGCGTTGGCATCGTAACGAGATTCTTTTGCCGGCCCATCGGCTTTTGTAGTCGGCGACAGGCATGCGTCAGCGCGACGCCGGTTCGTCGTCGCGCGGCAGCACATGTTGCGGGTCGAGCCACCATTCGCCGGCGAGCTGCTGCTGCAGCCACGCCACGAAGCCGCTGATCTTGGCCGGTACCAGCCGCGGAGACGGATAGACCGCGTGCATTTCCTGGACCGGCAGCGTCCACTCGGGCAGCACCGGCACCACTGCGCCTGTGCGCAACGAATCCCGCGCGACGTAGCGCGGCAGCGCGGCGACGCCGATCGCGCTGCGTGCCGCCGCGAGCAGCGCCGACAGGTTGTTGGAACGCAGCGGCCCGGTGAGCGGCACCGTCAGCGCTTCGCCATCGGCACCGGTGAAGTGCCAGCGCGCATCGCCCTGCACGGTGCTGTAGATCAGCGCGTCGTGCTGCGACAGGTCGGTCGGCACGCGCGGCACGCCCCGTTCGGCGAGATAGTCGGGTGACGCCACGACAATCCACGGGTTGATGCCGAGGTACTTCGCGCCGAGCGACGAATCCGCCAGCGCTCCCATGCGCACCGCTACGTCGATGCCCTGCTCGACCAGCCCGACGTGGCGATCGTCGAAGCTCAGGTCGATCTGCAGTCGCGGATGGTCGCGCATGAACGGCATCATCAGCGGCACCAGCACGCGCCGCCCGACCGCGACGGACGTACTGATCCGCAGGCCGCCCTGGAGCTGCGACTGCATCAGCGCCGCGACGCTTTCGGCCTCGTCGACGTGGTGTGCGATCAGCTTGCACTTGTCGTAATACAGCAGGCCGATCTCG
>JBDTIS010000116.1:0-20822 GCA_039936235.1 Burkholderiaceae bacterium
CGTGTTGCATCGCGTCGAAGGGTTTGCCCGGTAGCGCCGTCGCAGCGCAATGTCGATACTCCACAAGAATGTCATCGCGGCCAAGGCCGGGACCCAATTTCACCAATTGCTCCATGGCCAGCGTCACCATCCAGTCGGTCAAGAAGAACTTCGGCGACACGGCGATCCTGCACGGCATCGACATCGACATCGCCGACGGTTCGTTCACGGTGCTCGTCGGACCGTCGGGCTGCGGCAAGTCGACGCTGTTGCGGATGATCGCCGGCCTCGAGGAGATCACCGACGGCGAGATCCGGATCGGCAGCAAGCGGGTCAACGACCTGCCGCCGAAGGAACGCGACATCGCGATGGTGTTCCAGAACTACGCGCTATATCCGCACATGACGGTCGGCAGGAACATGGCCTTCTCGTTGATGCTCGCCAAGGAAGACAAGGCGACCATCGCGACGAAGGTCGGTCGCGCCGCCGAGATCCTGGCGCTGACGCCGCTGCTCGATCGTTACCCGCGCCAGTTGTCCGGCGGCCAGCGCCAGCGCGTCGCGATGGGACGCGCGATCGTTCGCGATCCCCAGGTCTTCCTGTTCGACGAGCCGCTGTCTAACCTCGACGCCAAGCTGCGCGTCGCGATGCGCAGCGAGATCAAGGAGCTGCATCAGCGGTTGAAGACGACCTCCGTCTACGTCACGCACGATCAGATCGAGGCGATGACGATGGGGGACAAGATCGTCGTGATGCGCGACGGGCACATCGAACAGACCGGCAGCCCGCTGCAGCTCTACGACACGCCGGCCAACCAGTTCGTGGCGGGCTTCATCGGCTCGCCGGCGATGAACTTCCTGCCCGGCACGCTGCGACGCTCCGGCGGCGGCGCACAGGTCGAACTCGACGACGGGACGCGCATTGCCGCGCCGGCGCACGCCGGCGGCACCGACGGTCAGCCGGTGATCCTCGGCACGCGGCCGGAGCACCTCACGCTGGGAACCACCGGTATCCCGTCGACGGTGATCGTCGTCGAGCCGACCGGCGCGGACACCTTCGTATCGTGCCGCCATGGCGTCACGTATCTCGCGGCCGTATTCCGCGAGCGCCACGATTTCGCTCCCGACACCACGATCCATCTGCAGCCCGACAGCGAGCGGGCGCATCTGTTCGACGCCGCATCCGGACAGCGGCTCGCCGCCTGACGATGCCCGGCTTTCCCCTTCAAGAGACACCCCGAGGAGACCATCGATGAGCTCGTTCGACCGCCGCAAGTTCCTGGAAGGCTCGGCAGGCGTTGCCGTTGCCGCAACGATCGGTACCGGTGGTGCGCTGTGGTCGCGCGTCGCCTCCGCGCAGACGCCGACGCTCAAGCTCACGCCGGAGAAGGGTGCCAAGCTGCGCGTGCTGCGCTGGAGCCGCTTCGTGCAGGGCGACATCGATGCCTACATGGTCAACGTCAAGAAGTTCACGGACGCGACCGGCGTCGAGGTGCGGGTCGACAACGAAGGCTGGGAGGACGTGCGCCCGAAGGCGGCCGTCGCCGCCAACACGGGCGCCGGGCCCGACATCATCCTGGGCACCAACGACGACGCGAACCTGTATCCGGACAAGCTGCTCGACGTGACCGACCTGGCCGAATATCTCGGCAAGAAGTACGGCGGCTGGTTCGTCGGCGCCCAGCAGATGTGTCGGCCCGACGGCAAGCACTGGATCGCGCTGCCGCTCGGTGCGTCGGGCACGCTGATGGTCTATCGCGAGAGCCTCGTCAAGGCCGTGGGCTTCGACACGTTCCCGAAGACCAACGACGATTTCCTGAAGATGATGAAGGCGTTGAAGGAGAAGGGCACGCCGGGTGGCATGGCGCTGGGCAACGCGACCGGCGACGGCCTGTGGTGCAACTGGCTGGTGTGGTCGTTCGGCGGCAAGCTGGTGGACGCGAACAACAAGGTCGTGATCGACAGCCCCGAGACCGCGAAGGCCCTCGACTACGGCAAGGAGCTGTACGCCACCTTCATACCCGGCACGCTGTCGTGGCTGGACCCGAACAACAACAAGGCCTTTCTCGACGGCCAGATCTCGGTGACCAACAACGGCATCTCGATCTACTACGCGGCGAAGAACGCGACCGATCCCAAGGTCCACGACCTGGCGGCCGACATCAACCATGCCGCGTTCCCGATCGGCCCAGTGGGCGTACCGACCGAGTCGCATCTGTTCTTCAACCAGATGATCATGAAGTACACGAAGTACCCGATGGCGGCGAAGGCGTTCCTGCAATTCATGATGGAAGAGCCGCAGTACGACGCTTGGCAGACCGGCGCCGGCGGCTACGTCGCGCCCCCGCTGGCCGCTTTCACGAAGGGGCAGATCTGGAGCGTCGATCCGAAGAACACACCGTATCGCGACTCCGTGAAGAACTACCGGCCCGCAGGGTACGCGGGGAAGCTCGGGTATGCGTCGGCGGGTGCTGCCGCTGACTTCATCATGGTCAACATGGTCGCCGAGGCGGTCAGCGGTGCGAAGACGCCGAAGGAAGCGATGGAGCGGGCACAGAAGCGGGCGGAGCGGTACTACAAGGTCTGATGGACGCTAATTTGCGGGCAGGGTAAACGTCGTCCCGACGAAGGAGCAATCGTCGTCCCGACGCAGGAAGACCTCACCGTACAAGCATGTCGTGCGGTCCCATGCAGAGCGGTGGAGGCTCCGCACGTGCGTTCGGAGCGACATCCGGGTTCGAGGGTTCTGCCGCTTCATAAGGAGAGTCCCGGAGGCGGATGCGTTCAATGGACGCAATGAGATGACCCACTGTCGGACACCGAACCCATCCCCGCCCCAGCCCTCCCCTCGAAGGGGAGGGAGCCTACCCCGCCAGGTCACCATGCTCGAACGCCTCCAGAACAATCGCAACGCGCTCGGCATGCTGTTCATGCTGCCGACCGCGGCGCTGCTGATCGTCTTCCTGACGTATCCGCTGGGGCTCGGCGTCTGGCTCGGCTTCACCGACACCAAGGTCGGACGGCCCGGTGCATGGGTCGGCTTCGAGAACTACGAATACCTGTGGACCGACAGCGTGGTCCGCCTCGCGCTGTTCAACACACTGTTCTACACGACCATCGCGTCGGTTGTGAAATTCGTGCTGGGTCTGTGGCTCGCGCTGCTGCTGAATCGCAACGTGCGCTTCAAGACCTTCTTCCGCGCGGTCATCCTGTTGCCTTACATCGTGCCGACCGCGCTGTCGGCGATCGCGTTCTGGTGGATCTACGACTCGCAGTTCTCGATCATCAGCTGGGCGCTGGTGAAGATGGGAATCATCGACCAGTACATCGACTTCCTCGGCTCGCCGTGGAATGCGCGCTTCGCGGTGATCGCGGCCAACGTGTGGCGCGGCGTGCCGTTCGTCGCGATCACGCTGCTCGCCGGCCTGCAGACCATCTCGCCGAGCTATTACGAAGCGTCGGCGATCGACGGCGCGTCGCGCTGGCAGCAGTTCCGGCACGTCACGCTGCCGCTGCTGACGCCGATCATCGCGGTCGTGATGACGTTCTCGGTGCTGTTCACGTTCACCGACTTCCAGCTGATCTACGTCATCACCCGCGGCGGCCCGCTGAATGCCACTCACCTGATGGCGACACTCGCGTTCCAGCGCGCGATCAACGGCGGCGCGCTCGGCGAAGGCGCCGCGATCTCGATCGCGATGGTGCCGTTCCTGCTGGCGGCGATCCTGATCAGTTTCTTCGGGCTGCAGCGACGCAAGTGGCAGCAGGGAGGGACCGACAAGTGAAGGCCGTGGACACCACCGATACCGTCGGCATGGGCTTCCTCGACACGCGACTGCGGCGCTTCGCCACCGCCTACCTGCCGATCGTCGTCTTCCTGATCGTGCTGCTGTTTCCGTTCTACTGGATGGCGATCACCGCGGTGAAGCCGGACGCCGAACTGCTGTCGCGCGAGGGCAATCCGTTCTGGGTCATCAACCCGACGCTCGCCCATATCCACACGCTGCTGTTCAAGACCGAGTTTCCCGCGTGGATGTGGAACACGGTGCTCGTGTCGGTCGTGGCCACCGCGTTCTCGCTCGCGGCCTCGGTCCTCGCCGCCTATTCGATCGAGCGGCTGCGCTTCAAGGGTGCGAAGCACGTCGGGCTCGGCATCTTCCTCGCGTATCTCGTGCCGCCGACGATCCTGTTCATCCCGCTGGCCAACGTCGTCTTCAAACTCGGGCTGTTCGACTCGCGGACGGCGCTGATCCTCACCTACCCGACGTTCCTGATCCCGTTCTGCACGTGGCTGCTGATGGGCTACTTCCGCTCGATTCCGTTCGAGCTCGAGGAATGCGCGCTGATCGACGGCGCGAGTCGCTGGCAGATCCTGACGAAGATCGTGCTGCCGCTCGCGGTGCCGGGGCTGATCTCGGCCGGCATCTTCGCGTTCACGTTGTCGTGGAACGAGTTCATCTACGCGCTGACATTCATCTCGTCCTCCGAATTCAAGACGATGCCGGTCGGCGTCGTCACCGAGCTCGTGCAGGGCGATGTCTATCAATGGGGACCGTTGATGGCCGGCGCGCTGTTCGGCTCGCTGCCGGTCGCGTTCGTGTATTCGTTCTTCGTCGAGTACTACGTGTCCGGAATGACGGGGTCGGTGAAGGAATGAGCGACGACGATGCGGGGAGGATCGTCGCCTCCTTCTCCGGGATGACATAGTTTTCGAGAGAGAGATCATGGAATGAACGACCCGAAGAAACCCCGCCGCAAACCCGAAGACCTGCGCAGCCAGCAGTGGTTCGGCCGCCAGGACCGTGACGGTTTCAACTATCGCAGCTGGGTCAAGGGCAAGGGTGTGCCGCACGACCAGTTCGACGGTCGACCGGTGATCGGCATCTGCAACACGTTCAGCGAACTGACGCCGTGCAACTCGCACTTCCGCACGCTCGCCGAGCAGGTCAAGATCGGCGTCTACGAAGCCGGCGGCTTTCCGCTCGAGTTTCCCGTCATGTCGCTCGGCGAGACGCTGCTGCGACCCACCGCGATGCTGTATCGCAACCTCGCCAGCATGGATGTCGAGGAATCGATCCGCGGCAATCCGATCGATGGCGTCGTGCTGCTGATGGGCTGCGACAAGACCACGCCATCGCTGGTGATGGGCGCGGCCAGCGCCGACCTGCCGACGATCGGCGTGTCCGGCGGCCCGATGCTGAACGGCAAGTGGCGCGGCATCGAGCTCGGCTCGGGTACCGGTGTCTGGAGCATGAGCGAACAGGTGCGCGCCGGTACGCTCAAGCTCGAACAATTCTTCGACGCCGAGAGCTGCATGCATCGCAGCCACGGCCACTGCATGACGATGGGGACCGCCAGCACGATGGCCTGCATGGTCGAGGCGCTCGGCCTCGGGCTGCCCGGCAACGCCGCTTACCCGGCGGTCGACGGACGACGCAACGTGCTGGCCCGCATGGCCGGTCGCCGCATCGTCGACATGGTCCACGAGGATCAGGTGCTGTCGACCGTGCTGACGCGCGCGGCCTTCGAGAACGCCATCGTCACGCTCGCGGCGATCGGCGGCTCGACCAACGCCGTCATCCACCTGATCGCGATCGCCGGGCGCATCGGCGTCGAGCTCGGCATCGACGACTTCGATCGCCTCGCCAGCGAGTTGCCGTGCCTCGTCAACCTGCAGCCCTCCGGCAAGCACCTGATGGAGGACTTCTGCTACGCGGGCGGCCTGGCGGTCGTGATGAAGGAGATGGCGTCGCTGCTGCATCTTGACGTCGTCACGGCGAACGGCCGGACGCTCGGCGACAACATCGCCGATGCCGAGAACTTCAATACCGAGGTCATCAAGCCGCTCGCCGAACCGTTCAAGGACCATGCGGGCATCGCGGTGCTGCGCGGTAACCTCGCGCCGCGCGGCGCGCTGATCAAGCCGAGCGCCGCGACGCCGTCGCTGATGGTCCATCGCGGACGGGCCGTGGTCTTCGACACGATCGAGGACTTCCATCACCGCATCGACGACGAATCCCTCGACATCGACGAGACCTGCGTGATGGTGCTGCGCAACTGCGGGCCGAAGGGCTACCCGGGCATGGCCGAGGTCGGCAACATGCCGTTGCCGCCGAAGGTGCTGAAGAAGGGCATCACCGACATGGTCCGCATCAGCGACGCGCGCATGAGCGGGACGGCCTACGGCACCGTCGTACTGCACACGGCGCCCGAAGCGGCCGCGGGCGGCCCGCTGGCCGCGGTGCGCACCGGCGACTTCATCGAGCTCGACGTGCCGAACCGTCGGCTTCATCTCGACATCTCCGACGACGAACTCGCAACCCGGATGAAGGACTGGACCGCTCCGGCGCCGCCGCTCGGCAGCGGCTACTGGAAACTGTATGTCGACCATGTGCTGCAGGCCGACCAGGGCGCCGACCTCGACTTCCTGGTCGGCCGGCGTGGCGCGTTCGTGCCCCGTCCCGACGAGCCGGAACCCGAAGGCGAAGGCGGTCCGCTCGGCTGTTTCGTTCCTCGCGACAATCACTGACCGCACCACAAACCAAATGACCGATCGCCTCGGAGGCAAGACGGCGCTGATCACCGCGGCCGGGCAGGGCATGGGCCGCGCGAGCGTGTTCGCGTTCGCCAGGGAAGGTGCAACGGTCGTCGCGACCGACCTGCGCGCGGATCTGCTGACCGCGTTCGACGGCGTCGCCGGCGTGACGACACGGGTCCTCGACGTGCTCGACGACGCGGCGGTCGCATCGGCCGTCGATGCGATCGGCGGGGTCGACATCCTGTTCAACTGCGCAGGTTGGGTGCATCAGGGCAGCCTGCTCGACTGCACTATCGCCGACTGGGATCGCAGCTTCGATCTGAACGTCCGCGCGATGTTCGTCGTCACGAAGGCGATGCTGCCGAAGATGATCGATCGGGGTGGCGGCACGATCCTGAACATGGCCTCGGTGCTGGGGGCGCACAAGGCCGCGCCGAATCGCCTGGCCTACGCGGCGAGCAAGGCCGCCGTGGTCGGCTTCACGCGGGCGATCGCGCTCGATCACGTGAAGCAGGGTATCCGCTGCAACTGCGTCTGTCCGGGCACCGTCGACACGCCGTCGCTAGGCGACCGCATCCAGGCCTTCGCCGATCCGGTGCAGGCTCGCAAGGACTTCATCGCGCGCCAGCCGATGGGTCGCCTCGCGACTGCGGAAGAGCTGGCCGAGACCTTCGTGTTCCTCGTGTCCGACGAGTCGTCGTTCACGACCGGTCAGGCGCTCTTCGCCGACGGCGGCATGTCGCTGTAATCTGCCCGAACGTTCCTCAACCCTCACCGAACATCCTCATGAAACTGCTACGCCACGGCCCGTCGGGCCACGAGAAACCCGGCCTGCTAGACGCCGATGGCATCGTTCGCGACCTGTCCGGCGTCATCGCCGATCTCGACGGCGACGCGCTGTCGCCGGCTGCGCTGGTGCGTCTGCGCGCCGTCGATCCTGCATCGCTGCCGAAGGTGGACGCGAACGTGCGGCTCGGCACGCCGGTCGCCCGCGTCGGCAAGTTCCTCGCCGTCGGCCTGAACTACGCCGACCACGCGGCCGAGTCGGGCATGCCGATCCCGGCCGAACCGATCCTGTTCACGAAGGCGATCAGCTGCCTGTGCGGCCCGGACGACGACGTGATCCGGCCGCGCGACTCCACGAAGCTGGACTGGGAGGTCGAGCTCGGCATCGTGATCGGCACGAAGGCACACTACGTCGACGAAGCCGATGCCCTCGCGCACGTGGCCGGTTACGTGCTCGTCAACGACGTGTCCGAGCGTCAGTTCCAGCTCGAGCGCGGCAGCCAGTGGGACAAGGGCAAGGGGTGCGATACCTTCGGCCCGGTCGGGCCGTGGCTGGTGACTGCCGACGAGGTCGGCGATCCGCAGGCGCTCGGCCTGTGGCTCGACCTCAACGGTGACCGCTGCCAGACCGGCAACACCGCCACGATGATCTTCGGCTGCGCGCACCTGGTCAGCTACCTCAGCCGCTTCGTGACGCTGATGCCGGGCGACATCATCACGACCGGGACGCCGCCCGGCGTCGGGATGGGGATGAAGCCGCCGCGCTACCTTGAGCCCGGCGACGTGATGACGCTCGGCATCGACAGGCTCGGGACGCAACGACAACGCGTCGTCGCATGGACGGCGCCGTCATGAAACCCGAACTCGTGTTGACGGCGCCGATCTACGCGCCGACGCAGCGGCATCTCGAAGCGCACTACACGGTCCATCGATTGTGGGAGGCGTCCGACCAGGGCGCGAAGCTCGCCGAACTCGCCGACCGCATCGACACGGTCGTCACGCCGGGCGGTCGCGGCATGAATGCGGCGGAAATGCGCGCATTGCCGCGGCTGAAGCTGATCGCGTGCTTCGCGGTCGGCGTCGATGCGGTCGACGTGGCGGCCGCGACCGAACGCGGCATCAAGGTCACCAACACGCCCGACGTGCTGACCGAGGACGTCGCGGATCTAGCGCTGGCGCTGATCCTCGCGACCATCCGCAGGGTCGCAGTCGGCGATCGCCATGTGCGGTCCGGCGCGTGGCTCAACGGTGCGATGCCGCTGACGCAGAGCCTGCGCGGCAAGACGCTCGGCATCGTCGGGATGGGACGCATCGGGCAGGCGATCGCGAAGCGGGGCGAGGCCTTCGGTCTATCGATCGCCTACCAGGGTCCGCACGACAAGCATCTCGCATATCCGTATCACGCCGACCCGGTCGCGCTCGCGACGGCCTGTGACATCCTCGTGGCTGCATGCCCTGGCGGCGATGCGACGCGCGGGATCATCGGCCGGGCGGTCATCGACGCGCTCGGCCCCGAAGGGATCTTCGTCAACATCGCCCGCGGATCGGTGGTCGACGAGCCGGCGCTGGTCGACGCGCTGGTCGAGGGGCGGCTCGGTGGTGCCGGCCTCGACGTCTTCGTCGACGAGCCGCGCGTGCCGGAAGCGTTGTTGGCGCTCGATCAGGTGGTTCTGCAACCGCATGTGGGGAGTGCGTCGCATGCGACGCGGACCGCGATGGGTCAGTTGGTGATCGACAACGTTGCGGCCTGGTTCGCGAAGCAGCCGTTGCCGACGCCGGTCAACTGATCTGCAATGGCTCGTTGCGGCTGGGGATGCGGTGGCCTTCGTCACCAGCGCCCGCGTGGCGTCAATCGCACGGGTGGCTACAGGCGACAAGCGGACAGCCGTCGACGACCGCTTCGAGGCTTTGCGCCCGCAAATCGCGTTGGCGGTCGGTACGGCGATCGCTGCGCAGTCTCCGGTTGAATCCACAGCCAAAAGCGGTCATCCGACCGGCTGCCGCATGGCGACCAGTGCGAGTTCCATCCGTCCTCGCATTCGTGGACGTCGAAGGTCCCGAAGGCGAGTTGGAGTCGGTCTATGAACCTTCGACGATCCGGATGTCACGCACTGCGCCAGTGCCGAGTGCCCGCAACGCCTCCTGATAGGGCTCGCTGTCGTGCGCGGCCACGGCGGCGTCGACGCTTTCGAACTCGATCACGACGACCCGCTGGTGCACGCCGGCCTCGAATACGACGCTGGGCATGCCCCGCGCGAGGAAGCGTCCGCCTGCGCCCTCCAGCGCCGGCCCAGCCAGTTTTGCGTAGGCGGCAAGCGCATCGGCATCGTCGATGGATTGGTAGGTCGAGACCCAGATTCCTTTGGACATTCGCAGTTCCTTCGCAGTTGGGAAGTTGGCAGTTGAGCGGTATGCGCCCCTGTGCATAATCGCCGGTTGCAGGCCGACGAACGTTGTCCAGCAGGGCCCGGCTGTCGACCCGGCAAATGAGCGCCGCAAGGAAAAGCCTTCGATCATCCGGCCCGCGACGGCTCGGGCGTCGCCTGACTACCTATCACAAATAACTGGAGAACTTGCAAATGAAGCTCTATTACGCACCCGGTGCCTGCAGCTTGGCCGACCATATCGCACTGCACGAGGCAAAATTAGCGTTCGAGCACGAAAAAGTCGACCTCAAGGCCAAGCGGACGGAGAGCGGCGCCGATTACGTGGCGATCAATCCGAAGGGATATGTGCCGGCCCTGACTCTCGACTCGGGCGAAACGCTGACCGAGAACATCGCGATCCTCGACTGGATCGCCCATCAAGACGCGTCCCTGCGCCCTTCCGGACCGATGGGACACACGCACCTCCTCCAAGCGCTCGCCTTTATATCGACCGAGATCCACAAGAGCTTCAAGCCGTTCTTCGCTGGAGCAAGCGACGAGGAGAAGCGAAAGGCGAGCGAGCTAATCCTGAAGCGCATGGGCTACCTCAGCGACAGGTTGCAAGGCGACTTCCTGTTCGGTGCCGACGTGAGCGTGGCCGACGCCTACTTGTTCGTCATGCTTCTGTGGGCGAAGAAAAACGGCATCGAAGTACCGACGAAGCTAGCTGCCTTGCGCGACCGGATGCAGGATCGTCCTGCCGTACAAACGGCAATGAAGCACGAAGGTCTTATCTAGAACCGGCGTGCCGAGCGCGTCGAAGGTCGAGGAGTCGGCTTATTGGGTGACGGGATCAAAACCTTGCGAAGGCTGCTCGACACCAGCATCGAGTTGAACCATGTCGTCATCGACCATCCGAATGCTCGACTGGCGCAGTTCATGAGCATGGTCGAAATCGATCGAAGCCCGATCCGACGGGTCCGCCGGCGCAGGCCATTTGTGGTCTCTTCGACCGGTCCTTTTTCCGGAGGGCGGCCGGCCTCGAGGGGATCGCCCGGTCAGGTCTACACGAAGGTCTTGATCTCACTGACGACGCGCGCATCGACCCGCGCCCTCCACGCGCAGCATGGGAGCGCGCTCGTGGGCAGTTTCAGTTGCTCCGCAGCGGCGTCCGTCAGGATGCTGAAGAAGCGCCACAGTCCCCCGTCATGGGCACCTGCGTCCCGTTGATGCCCACGCTACCAGTCGCGCGAGCCCACCATCTTCGCCGGCAGTTCGAGCGTATCGACCTTGCAGCCGGCGTGCGCGAGCATCGACACTGCCCACCAGAGCATGACGAACTGAAGGGTATTTCGGAATCGTCGCATCGATCGGCGCGAGACCGAGGCCGTCGGCATCCGCGCACTCCCGGGCCACCGCGACTCGCGGCGACGATCGAAGAGCGACCTGTACTTGCTGGAGTCGATAACGGTGCATCGATCGCTGCTGACGAAGGCCCGCTGGCGATGTCGCCATGACTACCGGAAAGACTCCCGCAAGGTGGGAGTGGAAGGAGATGGGGCGGGGTCTGACAAGGCGATGGCACCTCGAGCCCGGGTATCGCTCAGAATGCGTCGGTCATCATCTGCGCTCACGCAAACCCGCGCGATTGGCACTAAGAATGATGAATAGGCAGATGGAATCCTCGGACATCGCAGCAGACGAGAAGCTCGCACCGCCGCGAAACGGCATGCCTACGACTCCGGTTGCCGCCACGGGGTCCACCCGGATTGCCGTCATCGAGGAATCGTCTATGTCGGCAAGGTCGAGATCGAAGCTTACCCAAGTGCCGAATGCCGGCGGGGGCCTGCGTCCCGTTCTCTTGCTGAGTGCGTGAAGAGATTTCCACGGAGGTTGCGCCTTGAGTGATGCCATTGTCCAAGCCCGGTTGTGGCTCCGGCAGCCTTGGCAGGTCGCGTTCGAGCGGATGCGCGCATTCGCCTACCATCCCGATCCGTTGGTGGAGGCAAGCAACTGGGTGGCCTTGCTGATCGGCACGCATCTGCCGTTCTGGCCGCTTTACGTGTGGTGGTCTGCGGGCACGCAGGCGCTTCCGACCGCGATTCTTAAGATGGCACTGGCGCCGCTGTTCCTGATCATCCCGCTGATCTCGCGCCGCAGCGGCTTGCTGGGACGCGTCGCCACCCCGCTGGTGGGGATCGCCAATACCGTCTTCACCATCTGGATCCTGGGCGCAAATTCGGGAACGGCCCTGTTCCTTGCACCGTGCACGGCGCTAGCCGCGTTCTCTTTCCGGCGTAACGAGCGCTGGCTGATGCTGCTGCTTACCGCCCTGCCGCTAGCCGTCTACTATCTCCTCCAGCAAGACGCGCCCGTGCCGCTGCATCACTACGACGACGAGGCCGCGAAGCGACTGTTCGTCCTTAACGTGATCAGCGTCAGCGTGATCAGTGCAGCGTTCGGCTGGCTGCAGTCCGACATCTACGAGCGGATGGAAAAGCGTACGACAGGCGTGCGCAACGCGAGCGACTTCGTGGCAGGTGGCACGACGACAGGCGTAAACAGATAAGCGTCCGCGACGGTCCTCGATCTACAGGTCTCTCGCCGCCCTGGCCTTGGTCACGAAGAGTCCTGACTCGATACGGCAGTTCGCGCAGACCGGCGACGGCATCGCGCCCAAGAGCGGAGCTTCGGCGGCTGGGCCGATCCGGTTTCTTGGCGACGGCGAACGACTCCCCCGTAGTCCGCGCCACCATACGGTCTGTAGCCCAGCGGCCAGGTGCCCGGGCGGTCGTGAAGCGGATCGTCGAAGACGGGCTTCATCCGCGCGGTCTTTGCCGGCGAATGGACCGCGTGGCGGGAAGTGAAATTGCACCTTCGGCAGTGAAGTCTAGCGAAGCAGCGCCCGCGACTTCGTCGCGATTCGTCATGGGTCTCGAGCGATCCAGGGACGTTCGGTCATGGCGACGAAGCTTCCGCTGCGGGAATGCAGGCTTTCACTATGTCTGCTGGCGCACAGACGACGTATGCGCTACAAGGCAATGTGCGAAAGATTTTTTGCAGACCTTGCGGGTTGCAAGGCGTCTGTCCGCGATTCGGCCGTGCTGACGGGGCGTATTTCGACATCTCGTGCCGCGAACTCGGTAACCAACATGCGCCAGTCATCATCCAGCAAGCTCTCCCCGCCGGCCAGTATCAACGACGCGGCCTTCATGCCTGGCATGTCAGCCTGCGAAGCGTTGGCGGCCGAGGTGGAGGTCGGAAGACGCGCAGTGAAAACGTGCTGTGCCAGCCACTGCGCAACATCGCACGCGACACGCCCATCACACAAGACATCTCGCCCGTCGAAAACCCTGCCGTGCTGATCCAGCGCGGAGAAAGATACTGACCATGGCATCCGATCTGACCACGCGCATCCTGAACGATCCGAACTACCAGTTGTTGAAGGCCAGGCGCACGCGCTTCGGCTGGTCGTTGACCATCGCGATGCTCGTCGTCTACTACGGCTTCATTCTGCTGGTGGCGTTCGACAAATCCTTTCTCTTGACCCGGCTGGGCGCAGGGGTCACGACCATCGGCATGCCGATCGGGCTGGCCGTCATCGTCTTCACCGTCATCATCACCGCCATCTATGTACGCCGCGCGAACAGAGAGTACGACGCGCTGACCGAACTCATCGCCAAGGCGGCGCTCAAGTGAGCGCCCGTGCATGGGCGAAGGTCACCGGCACCCTGGTGATGGTGGTAGCCGGCAGCGCCGCATTGGCCGCGGGCGGCGACCTCGGCCAGGCCGAGAAGCAGCCGACCAACTGGACCGCGATCGGCATGTTCGCGATGTTCGTCGTCTTTACGCTGTTCATCACCAAGTGGGCGGCGGCCAAGACCAAATCCGCCGCCGATTTCTATACCGCTGGCGGCGGCATCACCGGCTTCCAGAACGGCCTGGCGATTGCCGGCGACTACATGTCGGCCGCTTCTTTCCTGGGCATCTCCGCAGCGGTGATGGTCGGTGGTTTCGACGGGTTGATCTACTCGATCGGCTTTCTCGTCGGCTGGCCCATCGTGACCTTCCTGCTTGCCGAGCGGTTGCGCAACCTGGGCAAGTTCACGTTCGCCGACGTCGCGGCTTTCCGTTTTTCGCAGACACCGGTGCGCGTGTTCGCGGCGTCGGGCACGCTGATCGTGGTCGCGTTCTACCTGATCGCGCAGATGGTCGGCGCGGGGCAGCTCATCAAGCTGCTGTTCGGGCTGGAATACTGGATTGCCGTCGTCATCGTCGGCGCGCTGATGATGATCTACGTGCTCTTCGGCGGTATGACCGCCACCACCTGGGTGCAGATCATCAAGGCCTGCCTGTTGCTGGCCGGGGCAAGCTTCATGGCCTTCATGGTGCTCTACCATTTCGGTTTCAGCCCCGAGGCCATGTTCGCCAAGGCGGTCGAGATCAAGACCGGCATCGCAGCGGCGGCCGGCAAGTCGCCACAGGACGCGGCGGTACAGGGCTTCTCGATCATGGGCCCGGGCGGCTTCATCAAGGATCCGATCTCGGCCATCAGCTTCGGCATGGCGCTGATGTTCGGCACCGCCGGGCTGCCGCACATCCTGATGCGCTTCTTCACCGTGCCCAATGCCAAAGAGGCGCGCAAGTCGGTGCTGTGGGCCACGACCTGGATCAGCTATTTCTATATCCTGACTTTCATCATCGGCTTCGGCGCAATCACCTTCGTGCTGACGAACCCGAAGTTTCTGGATGCCAAGGGCGGCTTGCTCGGCGGCGGCAACATGGCGGCGATCCACCTCGCGAACGCGGTCGGCGGCAACGTGTTTCTCGGCTTCATCTCGGCCGTTGCGTTCGCGACCATCCTGGCGGTGGTCGCCGGCCTGACGTTGTCGGGCGCGTCGGCGGTTTCGCATGACCTGTACTCGACCGTCATCAAGAAGGGCAAGGCGGACAGTGCGGCGGAGCTGAAGGTGTCGCGGTTGACGACCGTCGCACTCGGCATCGTCGCCGTTGTGCTTGGCATCGCGTTCGAGAAACAGAACATCGCGTTCATGGTGAGCCTCGCGTTCGCCATCGCGGCGTCGGCTAACTTCCCGGTGCTGTTGATGTCGGTGCTCTGGAAAGATTGCACGACACGCGGCGCGGTCGTCGGCGGATTCCTCGGCCTCGCGTCGTCGGTGGGGCTTACGCTGGTGTCGCCTGCGGTCTGGGAAGCCACGCTCGGCAACCCGAAGGGCTCGGCGCTATTCCCCTACGCGTCACCCGCCCTGTTCTCGATGACCATCGGCTTCGTCGGCATCTGGCTTGTCTCGATCCTCGACCGCAGCCCTCGCGCAGCCCAGGATCGCGCCGGCTTCGTGGCGCAGCAGGTCCGTTCCGAGACGGGCATCGGCGCTTCTGGCGCGTCAGGGCATTGAGCGTTTCAGCGCAGCGCCGGAACCGATGGATTTGCTTCGTGGCTATCGCTGCAGCACAGGCGGCTGCGTCAGCGCAGGCTGAGGTTCGATCTGAAAACGAACAGTTTGAAAAGGAGAGGCCTCGTGGCTAATCGCGATGTGGTGGTGTTGGGTGCGGCCCGTTCGGCTATCGGCACCTTTGGCGGCGCACTGGCCGACATCGAACCCGCCGACCTGGCCGGGATCGTGATGAAGGAGGCTGTCAAGCGCTCAGGCGTGGACCCCGAGGTCATCAACTACGTGACGGTGGGCAACACCATCCCGACCGAGAGCCGATTCCCGTATGTGGCGCGCGTAGCGGCCATCCAGGCGGGACTGCCGATGGAGTCGGTCGCGATGTCGGTGAACCGGCTGTGCTCGTCTGGCCTGCAAGCCATCATCACCACCGCGCAGAACATCCTTCTGGGCGACTGCGACTACGGGGTTGGCGGCGGCGTGGAAGTGATGAGCCGCGGTGGCTACTTGTCGACGGCGATGCGCAACGGCGCACGCATGGGCGACACCAAGCTGGTCGACATGATGGTGGCCACCCTGACCGACCCTTTCGGCGTGGGCCACATGGGCATCACCGCCGAGAATCTGGTCGCCAAATGGGGCATCACCCGCGAGGAGCAGGACGCGTTGGCAGTCGAGTCGCACCGCCGCGCCGCCGCGGCCATTGCCGAGGGGCGATTCAAGTCGCAGATCGTTCCGATCGTGAAGCAAACGCGCAAGGGCGAAGTCACATTCGACACGGACGAGCATGTGAAGGCCGGCACCACCATGGAGACGCTGGCCAGGATGAAGCCGGCGTTCAAGAAAGACGGCTCGGTGACGGCGGGCAACGCCTCGGGCATCAACGACGGCGCAGCATTTTTCGTGCTGGCCGATGCGACCGTCGCGGCGGCGGCGGGCCATCAGTCCATGGCGCGGCTCGTGTCGTACGCCGTGGCTGGCGTTCCCAACGAGATCATGGGTGAAGGACCGATCCCGGCGACGAAGCTGGCGTTGAAGAAGGGCGGACTGACGCTCGATCAGATGGACGTGATCGAGAGCAACGAAGCCTTCGCAGCACAAGCGATTGCCGTGGCCCGCGGGCTCGAGCTCGATCTGAAGAAAGTCAATCCCAATGGCGGCGCCATCGCGCTGGGCCATCCGATCGGCTGTTCTGGTGCATTCCTCGCCACCAAAGCGATCTACGAGTTGCACCGCATTGGCGGCCGTTACGCGCTGGTGACGATGTGCATCGGCGGCGGGCAAGGCATCGCCGCTGTGTTCGAGCGAGTTTGACAATCACTTCTCACGAACAAGCGCATCAGCGATGAACGAGCGAACCGGGATGTGAAAGGCACGAAGGTGTCCAGCCGCGGTCGGACGTCAAGGCGCCGTGGCTGGATCGACGTAGCGAAGCAGGTTCGTCATCGTCGCGGGCCCGTTCCATATCGGCAGCCAGCCGTCGGCCCGATGTTTGCGCAGTACCGACTCGCCGTCTGATTCCATCAGACCGTAAAAGACTTCGATCACGATCCGGCCGCCTACTGCACCGAGACGGGTGCCCGCGCAGCGGCTGTCGCGCAACTGCTGCGCGACGATCGGTGGGATCGACTTCGGGTCCGTGTCCTGCGGAAACGGCAGAAAATCGCTGCCCAGCGCGTCGCGTCCGAGCATCTGGTCCTCGGTCAGATCGAGCGATTTCCCATCCGAGGCGACGTGTTCGAGCCAGAAGTCGACGATCGGCTTCTGCGCCTCGGCCAGGATGTAGAACCAGAGCGGCGTGTCGTCGTCGAGATCCGAACCGATCTTCGATCCGTCACGACCGACGAGCTCGCTGATCGGCTTGAAGGTGAATGTGCGTGGACCACCCGGCGGATCGTTGACGACGCGCACGCAAAGATATTTGCGATCGAGGGGTGCCGTCTTCAGCGCGTTCGCATAGGCTTGCCCTCCCTGCAGCTGATAGCGATTACCGCGCAGCAGGTTGAGGAACGAGAGCGAAGGTCCCGGGCTATCCGGGAAGCCACGCTCAGACACGGGGATGTCGTCCTTGCTCGCCACCTTTGGTGGCAGATTCGCGAGCGGGTCGACGAGGCTCGGATCGATCTTGTAAGCGTATTGCAGACGCACTGCGCCATTGCCACCAGTGCCCTTGTCTGAGATCTCGTTTGTCGTGCCGCCATTGCTCATGGTTCGCTCGCCGGCACGTGGCGTGTCACTCGGAAAGAAGCGACCCCAATGGTCGACAACGTGCGACGGCGGCAGCGGATCGAAGCCGATCAGGCTTTCGTTCGGAGCGGTCGGCACGTTTGTGAAGATCGGCAGGATCGTGCCGTTGTCCGCTCCATCGGCGCCATTGAGGCGATACCCGCTCCTGACGCCGGAGTGTCCAAAACGGTAAGCGGCCGCGACGAACTCACGCGGCAGGTTCCACCGCAACGGTCCGTCGGCATAGAGCGCGTAGACCGGGTTCTGTTGGAACGCGTCGAGCACCGACGGATCGACGATCCGCGGGAGAAAGTCGTCGATGATGATCCGCTGATAGGCCCAGCGCACCTGATCGCGCGCCGCCTTGAACAACGCACCCCCGCGGAGGGTCCGGTCCGTCGCGAGGTCGCTCACCACTTTGTTGTGGAAGCCGATGAACGTCTGCTGGATCTGGTTGACGATCGAGTTCTCGTCGTTGCGCTTGTCACCGATGATCGCGCGGCCGTTGCTGGCGCGGGCGAGGTCGTGTGTGTCGACTAGCAGAGAAGCGCCCGCGAACAGGCCAGCAGTTGCGTCGTCGGCGGTCGCGTACATGTAAGGCTGATCGCCGGGACCGTTGCCGTAGACGGAGTCCAGGTCGAAGCGTGGCGAACGCACGTTGGTCGGATCGTTGAGCGGCTTCTCCGGATTCTTCAGGTCTTCTGGGTTCAACGTCGACGTGGTGTCCAGCGTCAGGTCGTGGTCGATGAACTGACCGAAGTAGGTATAGCCGGCCGGCATGTACAGGTTCTCTTCGGGGTCGGGACCGTCCGATAGTGCATCTGGAGCCGTCACCATGCCTTTTGCGAGCGCGCCCAGCTTGACCAGGTCGTAGCTCGTCGCGCGTGGGCCGAGCATTCGGGTGAAGGGATTGAACGGCGTGTCGGTCCCGCCGACCTTCCCGACTTGCCCGTGTCCTTCGTCCATCGTCGCGACCGGACAGCTGATCACTGTTGCAGGCAACCGGGTCTCGTTCCTGTCCATACGCTTCTCCTGGAGTAGATAAGGCGCCGATGCCCAACGCGACCGCCGCGTATCGGGGTGGGCGTGCATCAGCCAGAACACGTTAACCAGGCCATGCCTACCGATCACCCACGGATGTCAGGGGTGTCGTTCGCTGACGGAATCGACGGCGGTCTGCGGCACCTTCATCGGCGATTCAGACTCGCGCGCCACTGAAACTCGAGGCTCATACCTCGAGCATTCCCCGTTCGATCACGAACGCGACAACTTCATCGAGCCCCGCCCCCGTCTTGAGATTGGTCATCACGAACGGCCGCTCCCCCCGCATCCGCGCCGCGTCGTTCGCCATCACCTGCAGCGACGCGCCGACGTGCGGCGCGAGGTCGGTCTTGTTGATGACGAGCAGGTCGGCCTTCGTGATGCCGGGGCCGCCCTTGCGCGGGATCTTCTCGCCGCCGGCGACATCGATGACGTAGAGCGTGAGGTCCGACAGTTCGGGGCTGAACGTCGCGGCCAGGTTGTCGCCGCCCGACTCGATGAAGATCACGTCGAGGTCGGGGAAGCGCTTCTGCATGCGGGCGACCGCTTCGAGGTTGATCGACGCGTCTTCGCGGATCGCCGTATGCGGGCAACCGCCGGTCTCCACGCCCATGATGCGTTCGGCCGGCAGCGCTTCGGCCGCGACCAGCAGGCGCTCGTCTTCCTTCGTATAGATGTCGTTCGTGACCACGGCGAGTTGATAGCGGTCGCGCAGGCGCTTGCACAGCATTTCGACGAGCGTCGTCTTGCCGGAGCCGACCGGGCCGCCGATGCCGATGCGAAGGGGTGTGGATGTTGTGGGATGGGTCATCGAATCACGATCTGAAGAGGCGGGAATACTGGCTTTCGTGGCGCGCGCTGGTGATCGCGTAGCCGGGCGCCTGCGTGGACAAGGCGTCGTCGGGAAACTCGGACGCGGATGCGACCACCTCGGCGAGCGCAGGGCGCAGCGCGTGCATCATCCGCTGGCCGGCGAGCTGGCCATACGGCAGGGCCTTCATCCCGGCGAGCACCTGGTTCTCGAGCCAGCCGAACAGGTATCCGTTCAGCGCTGAGCGCGGTGCGATGCGCCATGTGCGCGACGCGAGCGCATGTGCAGCGGGCCATGTCCAAGCGTCGATCTCGATGTCGACCGGCATCGCGAGACCACGCATCAGCTCGATCATCGAATAGCCCATCTGCAGCGTCTCGGCACGCAGTTCGGCGGTCTCGCGCGTCGCGAGGAAGTCTTCGTTCCAGCGCGCGAACGCCTGGTTGTCATTGTGATCGAGGGCGGCGCGCAGCCGCCACCAGACCGGCGCTTCGTAACGGGCGATGACGAGCCTGAGCACGTCGCCGATCGCGCGCTCGACTTCGTCGGGCGTGCGCAGGCGTTCATCCGCGATCGCCGTCTCGAGTCCTTGCGAATAGCTGTAAGCGCCGACCGGAAGCGTCGCGCTCGACAATTGCAGCAGAGCCGCCTCGCCTTCGATCGTGTCCGTCATGACACCGTGTCCGAAGCATGCGGGGGCATCGCGTGCGCATCCCGCGACAGCGCTTCGCCGATCGCACCGCCGTCGGCATCGGTGTCGTGACGATGCCCGCCGCCATAGGCGCCGGGTTCGGGGTCGAAGGGCTCGAACGTCGACGTCACATCCAGGTCCAGGCGCTGCAGAAGATCGCGCAGCACGGGATCGCGTTCGAGCTTCAGCAAGCCGGGGCGGAGCTCGATCCGAACGTGGCGGTTACCGAGGTGATAGGCGGCGCGTAACAGGTCGAAGGCCTGGTCGATACTGTCGGCGCGCGCGATGACGCGATAGACCTGCTCCGATGCGGCCACGACCTCGACGAGGTCGCCGCTGTCGGCCACGAGACGCGTGCCGGGCCGGACAACGGTGCCGCGTGGCAGTATGACCACTGCGTCTGTGCCATCGGACAACGTCGCGCGGAAACGGGTCTTGGCGCGCTGCTCGCAGGTGAGAATGAGGTTGCGCATGCCCGGCGTCGCCGCGCACGGTGCGTCGCTCGCAAGGATGTCTATGAGACGCAGCAAGGGGACTCGCCTCCAGCAATCCGCAAGGGAGTGCGACCGATGGGACTGCCGCTCTGGCTAAGCAACTGTCGTCCCGACGAGGGAGGCGACTGTCGTCCCGACGAAGAAGAGAGACCTTACCACCCACGCATGACGCGCGGACCGATGCGTCGCGGTAGAGGTTCCTCACTGCGTTCGGAACGACATGCGAGGCAACTGTCGTCCCGATCAAGGAGGGACCTCACCGTCGAAGGATGACGCGCGAGCCGATGCGTCGCGGTAGAGGTTCCTCACTGCGTTCGGAACGACATACGAGGCCACTGTCGTCCCGACAAAGGAGGGACCTCACCGTCCAAGCATGCCGTGCGGACCGATGCTTCGCGGTAGAGGTTCCTCACTGCGTTTGGAACGACATACGAGGCCACTGTCGTCCCGACAAAGGAGGGACCTCACCGTCCAAGCAGG
>JBDTIS010000117.1:0-5436 GCA_039936235.1 Burkholderiaceae bacterium
GGCGCGTCCGGCAGGCGCTGGGTCTGGCTGGCGGTCGCGGTCGTCGCGATCGTCGCCGCGTTCCTGTACGTGCACTTCGAGCTCGGCACCAAGCTCAGCCTCGAAAACCTGAAGCAGAGCCGCGACGCCCTGCGGGCGCTGGTCGACCGGCGTCCGGTAGCGACGGTCGGCGGCTTCTTCGCCCTCTACGTCGTGATGACCGGCCTGTCCGTACCCGGCGCGGCGATCCTGTCGCTGGCCGCGGGTGCCCTGTTCGGGTTGTGGACCGGCGCTCTGGTGGTCTCGTTCGGCGCGAGCATCGGCGCGACGCTCGCCTTCCTGACATCGCGCTACCTGCTGCGCGACGCGATCCGCTCGCGCTTCGGCCGCCGGCTCGACGCCATCGACGCCGGCGTATCGAAGGACGGTGCCTTCTACCTGTTGACGCTGCGCCTGATCCCCGCCTTCCCGTTCTTCGTGGTCAACCTGCTGATGGGCCTGACCGCGATTCCGGTCGCGCGCTTCTATTGGGTCAGTCAGCTCGGCATGCTGCCGGCCACCGTGATCTACGTGAACGCCGGCACGCGCCTGGCCGAGATCGGCAAGCTGTCGGACGTGCTGTCGCCGGCGCTGCTCGGCAGCTTCGTGCTGCTCGGGCTGTTCCCACTGATCGCTCGCTGGGCGGTCCGTGCGTGGCAGGCGCGGCGGGTGTATCGCGACTGGCCCCGGCCCGCGCGCTTCGACCGCAACCTGATCGTGATCGGCGCGGGATCGGGCGGTCTGGTCTCCGCCTACATCGCTGCGGCGGTCCGTGCGGAAGTGACGCTGGTCGAGAGCGGCGCGATGGGCGGGGACTGCCTCAACACCGGCTGCGTGCCGTCGAAGACACTGATTCGTTCGGCGCGTCTCGCACGCGATCTGCGGCATGCGAACGCGTTCGGCCTGCGCGATGTGACCGGGGCGAGCGCCCGGGCGGTGGACTTCGCGGCGGTCATGCGACGGGTCCGTGCCGCGATCGACACGATCGCGCCGCACGACTCGGTCGAGCGCTATCGCGGCCTCGGAGTCGATGTCGTACAGGGATACGGCCGCCTGGTGTCGCCGTGGGCCGTCGAAGTCGACGCCGCGGGTGTCAAGCGGACGCTGACCGCGCGCAGCAGCGTCATCGCGACCGGGTCCTCGCCGCGCGTGCCGTCCCTGCCGGGCCTCGACGCGACCGGCTACGTCACGTCCGAGACGGTCTGGGACCTGACCGAATTGCCGCAGCGCCTGGTCGTCCTCGGCGGCGGACCGATCGGCTGCGAGCTCGCGCAGGCCTTCGCGCAGCTCGGATCGCAGGTCACGCAGATCGAGCAAGGCGGCGTGCTGCTTTCACGCGAGGACCCCGAAGTCTCCGCGTGCATCGCCGAGGCCCTGCGGGCCGACGGTGTCGACCTGCTGCTCGCCGTGGAGGCGCTGCGCTGCGAGGCCACGGACGGGTCGAAGCGGATCGTCGTCGCGGATGCGCAAGGCACCGAGCGGGCCATCGCGTTCGATGTCCTGCTGGTCGCGGTCGGTCGCGCGCCGCGCACCGCGGGCTTCGGACTCGAGGGACTCGGCATCCGGCTGTCGCCGCAGAAGACGATCGAGCACGACGCCTTCCTGCAGACGAATTTTCCGAACATCTACGCGGTCGGCGACGTCGCGGGGCCGTGGCAGTTCACGCACACCGCGTCCCACCAGGCCTGGTACGCGGCCATCAACGCGCTGTTCGGTCGCTTCAAGCGCTTCGCGGTGGACACGTCGGTGATTCCGTGGGCGACCTTCACGCTGCCCGAAGTCGCGCGGGTCGGGCTGTCCGAGACCGAGGCGCGCGACCGGCAGATCGATCACGAGGTGACCCGCTTCCCGTTCGCGGAATCGGACCGCGCCATCGCCGACGGCGCCACGCACGGCAGCATCAAGGTGCTGACCGCGCAGGGCGAGGACCGCATCCTCGGCGTGACGATCGTCGGCGAGCACGCGTCCGAGATGCTGGCCGAATACGTGCTCGCGATGAAGCACGGCCTCGGCCTGAACAAGGTGCTCGGCACGATCCACGTGTATCCGACCTTCGCCGAAATCAACAAGTCGGTCGCCGGCGTCTGGCGACGCGCGCATCAACCCGAGCGGCTGCTCGCGATCGCGTCCCGCTACCATCGATGGATGCGCTCTTGACAACGACGCGACGCCGGCTCTTCGTGATCGTGCTGTCGCTGGCGCTCGGGCTGGCGTCTTCGTCGTCGTTCGCGCAGGACCGTGACGCCGCGTGGACCGCGCTGCTCGTCGCGCACGTGGTGAAGATCGACGGCGGTCACGCGTCGCAGGTCGACTACGCGGGCTTCGCCGCCGACCGGGTCGCGCTCGATCGCTACACGGGCGCGCTGTCGGCCGTATCGAAGTCCGCGTTCGACGGTCTGTCGAAGCCGCAGCAGATGGCGTTCCTCATCAACGCGTACAACGCATTCACGATCGAGCTGATCCTCACGCGCTATCCGAAGCTCGATTCGATCCGCGACCTGGGCAGTGTGTTCAGCAGTCCGTGGAAGCAGCGCTTCATCACGCTCCTCGGCGACCAGGTGTCGCTCGACGACATCGAGCACGGAATGCTGCGCGCCCCCGGCCGCTACGACGATCCACGCATCCACTTCGCGGTCAACTGCGCGTCGATCGGCTGCCCGGCGCTGCGCGAGGAGGCTTACGTCGCCGAGCGGCTCGAAGCGCAGCTCGACGACCAGGTGCGTCGCTTCCTGTCCGATCGCACGCGCAACCGCTTCGATCCGAAGACGCGCGCGCTGCAGGTCTCGAAGCTGTTCGACTGGTACGGCGCCGACTTCACGAAGGGCCATCGCGGCATCACGTCGATCCGCGGCTTTCTCGCCGGGTACGCCGACCAGCTCGCCGACGCGCCGGGCGATCGCGCGACGATCCGCGGCCAGGGCGCACCGGTCGGGTTCACCGACTACGACTGGCGGCTCAACGACGTGCCGCACGGATCGCCCCGCTAGCCATGGACCTGTCGATCGTCGTGCCGGTGTTCGACGAGGCCGCGCGGATCGCGGACGCGCTCGATGCGCTCGGCCCGGCGCGCGCAGCCGGCGTCGAGGTGATCGTCGTGGACGGCGGCAGCAGCGACGGCACATCCGCGCTGGCGACCGCCGCCGACCGGGTGCTGCAATCGCCGAAGGGACGCGCCGCGCAGATGAACGCGGGGGCCGCCGTGGCACGCGGCCGCACGCTGCTCTTCCTGCACGTGGACTCGACATTGCCACCCCATGCCGTGGCACACATCCTCGACGCGACGGCCAGCCACGCGTGGGGCCGCTTCGACGTGACCATCGAGGGCGCGTCGCTGCTGCTGCGCGTGGTGTCGGCGATGATGAACGCGCGGTCGCGCTGGTCGGGCATCGCGACCGGCGACCAGGCCCTGTTCGTACGCCGCGCCGTATTCGAGCAGGTCGGTCGCTTTCCGGCGCAGCCGCTGATGGAGGACATCGAGCTGTCGAAGCGCCTGCGCGCGATCGAGCAGCCAGTGTGCCTGCGCGAGCGCGTCGTGACGTCAGGTCGTCGCTGGGAACGCGACGGCGTGCTGCGGACTATCGCGCTGATGTGGACGCTGCGCCTGCGCTACTGGCTCGGCGCGTCGCCCGACGATCTCGCCAGGGCCTATCGATGATGGCAGGCGAGACGAACGACGGGACGACGCCGGGCCGTCCCGCTGCGAAGCGACTCGTGCTGGTCGGCGGCGGCCATGCGCACGCGCAAGTGCTCGAGAACTGGATCGAGGCCCCGATCGATGGCGTCGAACTGTGGCTCGTATCGCCCGACCCGCGCTCGCCGTATTCCGGCATGGTGCCCGGCTGGCTCGCCGGCCTCTACAACTACGACGCCATCTGCATCGACCTGGTGGCGCTGTGCATGGATGCCGGCGCGGTATTCGTCCAGGACGAGATGATCGATCTCGATGCCACCGTTCGCCGGGTCCATCTGCGCAGCGGCGGGTCGATCGACTACGACGTGCTGTCGCTCGACGTCGGCTCGACGCTGGTTCCGCCCGACATCGACGGCTCGACGGTTCTGCCGCTGCGGCCGCTGTCGCAGCTCAGGAGCCGCTGGGACGCGCTGCTCGGTGACCTCGCCGACAGCCGGCCCGACGCGGCGATCGCGATCACCTGCGTGGGCGGTGGCGCGGCCGGCTTCGAATCCATCCTCGCGCTGCAGCGTCGGCTACAGGCACAGCGGGCCGACGTGCGCGCCACGCTGTGGACCAGCAGCGACACGATCCTGCCCGGCCTCGCGCGGGGCGCCGTGCGGCGCGCGACCAGGGTCCTTGCCGATCGCGGTATCGCCGTGCACGTGAACCGCGCGTTCGACGCTGTGCTCGCTTTGCGCTGCGAGACCGAAAGCGCCTCCCGCTCCGGCGACGCGGCGCGACCGCCCGCGACCCGGCATGTCGTCCTGTGGGCGACCGGGGCACGGTCGCACGCATGGCAAGCGCACACCGCGCTCGCGACCGACGCGGCCGGCTTCTTCCGGGTCGACCGCATGCTGCGCTCCACGTCGCACGCCGACGTGTTCGCGTCCGGCGATTGCGCCGCGTGGGAGCGGCCGCTGCCGAAGGCCGGCGTCTATGCGGTGCGCATGGGACCGGTGCTGGTCCGCAACCTGCGCGCCGCGCTCGGCGACGGAAGGCCGCGTGTCTGGCGACCGCAGCACCGTCATCTCGTGCTGCTGTCGACCGCGGACCGCCGCGCGATCGCGTCCCGTGGCGTCTTCTCGCTGTCGGGTGCCTGGGTGTGGCGCTGGAAGGATCTCCTCGACCGGCGCTTCCTCGGACGCTTCGCTCCGCGCCGTTTCGTGTCGCCCGCCGATCATGCCGCCGACTCCCCCGAAGAGGCTTCATGAAGCCGTCCGGTTGCCGGTCTGGCCGAGCCACGTGGACTACCGTGCGCATCGCCACCCCCAGTTCGCCATATCGATCAACACGATCTACCTCTCGTCGCTGTGAACCCATCGTGCGCAAGCTGGCCTGGAACAGTTTGCCGTCGCACAAACAAGATGCCCCGATCGACCGCTAGACGTCCGCGAATGCGGCGAGGACGAGGCCGGCCACATTCCCGGCGCGAAGCTGCTGCCGCGCGGCGGATCGTCGCGGTGTGCGAGCTCGGCAATCTCGACGCTCGCAGTGGCGACGCGCAGGGAGATGAAATTCCAGGCTGCGGTGGCGCGGGATGGAGGAGTGCCGGGGTTGGGGTACCCCGTCGCGAGGATCGGGTCGAGCGACGAATCGCAGATCGATACGACCGGGGCGTCCGCCCGATCACCTGTCGGGTCGACAACGATTTCGGCTTACTCTGTTGCTCCAAGCGTCGGCCCCGACCCACGTCGACGTCGCGTCCAGCCCACCGCGAAGAGACCGGCGACGAGCAGCGCGCTGCT
>JBDTIS010000118.1:0-5409 GCA_039936235.1 Burkholderiaceae bacterium
GCCTAAGCGGACCTGAGCCGTCCGGCGCGCGCCAGGCTCGACGCGTCGACTATCCTCGGCCGATGCTCACACAGGCCAGCACGACGATTGCAGTGACAGCGCGTCGTCGCGGCCTGGTGGAGATCACCCGGACGGTGTCGGACTGGGTCGACGGCAACGGCTTCGACGAAGGGCTGCTGACGCTGTTCGTCCGCCACACGTCCGCGAGCCTGCTGATTCAGGAGAACGCCGATCCGAGCGTTCGTGACGATCTCGATCGCTTCTTCGCGCGGCTCGTGCCCGATGGCGACCCGCTGTTCCGTCACGACGACGAAGGGCCCGACGACATGCCGGCGCACGTCCGGTCCGCACTGACGGCCGTGCAGCTGGCCATCCCGCTGTCGGCCGGGCAACTCGTTCTCGGCACCTGGCAGGGAATCTACCTATGGGAGCATCGGCTCCGCCCGCATCGCCGCGAGATCGCGCTGCACTTGCTGGGGAACGCCGTCGCGGCCTGACACGAGCTGGTCCGACGCTTGCGTGCAGAGCGGCAAACCAGGGAGCGAGAATGCAACTACGAGTCGGTTTCGAAATGGCTTACCAGTGTCCGGCGGATACGCCGATCATCGCGCTGCTGAACGTGCATTATTCGCGCGCCTCGGACCTCGTGCGCCCGGATCATCTCGTCGCCGACCCGCCGGTCCCGATCGGCTCGTACCGAGACGGTTTCGGCAACTGGTGCAGCCGCATGGTCGCGCCCGCAGGACGCTTCGTTCTGACGGCCGACGCGCTACTCAACGACACCGGCGAGCCCGACCCGGTGGTGCCATCGGCGCCGCAGGTTCCGGTCGCGCAACTGCCGGAGTCGACGCTCGTCTACCTGCTCGGCAGCCGTTACTGCGAGACCGATCTGCTGTCGGTCATCGCCTGGGAACGCTTCGGCGGCATCGAACCGGGCTGGGGCCGGGTCCAGGCGATCTGCGATTTCGTGCACCACCACATCGTGTTCGGCTATCACAACGCACGACGGACGCGCACCGCGTTCGAGGCCTACAACGAAGCACGGGGTGTGTGCCGCGACTTCGCGCACCTCGGGGTCGCGCTGTGCCGTTGCATGAACATCCCTGCCCGTTACTGCACCGGCTATGTCAGCGATATCGGCACGCCGCCGCCTTATGGCGTGATGGACTTCGCCGGCTGGTTCGAGGCCTTCCTGGGCGACCGCTGGTACGCCTTCGATCCGCGCAACAACACGCCGCGGATCGGCCGGGTGCTGATGGGTCGCGGCCGCGATGCCTGCGACGTGGCGCTGACCAACACCTTCGGCCCGAACTATCTCGAGAGCTTCAAGGTGTGGTGCGACGAGGTACCCGCCGTCACAGGCGTCTGACGACGTTGCCGCCCTCCGTCACGAAGGTCGGCGCTTCTACAGATGAACGCAGACGCCTGCCGCCTCACGCGAGTGCGGTCGGCTCCACGGCTTCCCCGACCGGCCTCGGCAACGGCGAATGCAGCATGAGCCGCTCGTCGTGCGCGAACAGCGCCGCGATCCACTCGACGGCGCTCTCGACCTGCTTGCCGAGGCCGGGCGACCATGTCCATCCGTATGCATGCCTGCTCGCATCGACGCGCCTGAAGGGTCTGCCGCCTCCGCTGACGGTGTCGATCGCCGATCCGCTGCACGATGAGGCGAATGCCTATGTCGCGAAGCTGCAGGCCGCGGCGGTGCCGGTGCAGACGGTCGAGATGCACACCCCGGCCGGGGTCGACGCGAACGCGCGCCGCCGCTCCTCGACCGATGCGAACAAGTTCGCCGTGATGGCCACGTTCGTCGCGTCGGTCTCGAACGACGCGGCCTGATACCGCCTGCCCTTTATGGCCGATCGCTTCCCGGCAAGCGCCCGATTACAAAAGACCTCTCGTTCGAGGGACCAGAACGATCACGAACTTCCGCTTTGCGTCTCGCCGCAACGCAGCGCGTTCCCCGTATCTCGCGCTGCTGGCGCTGGCCGTGCTGCTTCCGTTGGCATTCTCCGGCTGCGGCGACGGGAGCAGCAAGGTCTTGCTGATCGACGACTGCGCCGTCGGCACCGACCAGGACCGCAAATACGTCCTCGTCTCGACATCGACCGGCGTCGACTTCAATGCGTTCGAGGCCGACACCGGCAGGTTCGCCTCGGACCGGTAATCGATGGACTGCGCGCAGTGCGCCAGGGACTCGAGCCCGGCGAGCAGATCGTCGTCAACGGCCTGCAGCGTGTCCGAATGCGCATAGATCGCACCGACCGTCGTGCAGATGGCAGCGCCCGTGAATGCGGTTCACGCCGAACCGACCTATGCCGAAGCGACGAACGTCGCAGCGGCGGACGCGAACAGCGCGACCGGGAAGCGGTGATCCCCGACGCCGGCCGCTGAGCGACCGGCGTCCTCGGACGCGCCCGTCGCAATCCGCGTCGCGCGCTCTACGAACCGAGCCGACGTCGAGCAGGCCGAGACGCAGGTCCAGAACCGCGTGCAGCGCGCGCTGGCGCGGCTGCCGGAAGAAGTGCGGCAGATCGGCGTGACGACGATCAAGAGCTAGCCGACCTTACGATGGTCGTTCACCTGAAGTCGCCCGACGAGCGCTACGACGAGAACTACCTGCGCAACTACGCGGTGCTGAACGTCGAGGACCGGCTCGCGCGGCTGCCCGGCATCGGCCAGGTGCAACTGTTGGGTTGGGGCGACGACGCGATGAGGGTCTCGCTCGACACGCAAAAGGTCGCCGCGCGCGGCCTGACGGCACCGGGCAGTGCCCGGTTGATGGTCGCGTAACGGTGATGATCGTCTGTCGTGCAGGGACGTTTCAAATCTCGGTTCGCAGGTGCAGTTCGCTGGTGCGGATGAAGCGATCGGCCACCTCGCCGACGCCCTGGCGGGCCGGGTCGAGCAGGTCCGCGTTCGGCGGAGCGACCTGCGCCAGCGCAGCGCGGAAAGTCGGGTCGTAATTGCCTTCGCCGAGCGTCTTGAGCACACCGGAGTTGCGCAGCTTGATGATCACGCGCGGCTGCGCTTCACAGAGCATCACGCGCAGGCCGCGTTGCTGCAGCTTGACGATCGCGTGTTCGAGCGCCTGCAGCCCGGTGATGTCGGCGAACGGCACGCGACCGAGCCTGAGGATCAGGACCCTCGCATCGGCCTGCGACTGCAGCAGCACGCGTTCGATCTGGTCGATTGCGCCGAAGAACAGTGGACCGTCGATCTCGTAGACCAGCACGCCTTCGGGTAACGCGAGCAGCCCGTGCTCGCCGAGTTCGTTCTTCAGCGCAGCGGCATCGAGCGGCTGTGCGGCGACGACGTCGGCCATGCGGCGCAGGAAGTGGAGAATCGCCAGGATCACGCCGACGTTGACGGCGACCACAAGGTCCGCGAACACCGTCAACAGGAAGGTGATGACCAGGATGACGCGATCGGCCAGCGGCGCCCTGCGCACGATGTGGGCGAAGTGCGGCAGCTCGCTCATGTTCCATGCGACGACGAACAGGATCGCAGCGAGCGCCGCCAGCGGGATGCTGGCCGCCAGCGGCGCCAGCACCAGCAGCACCGCGATCAGCAGCACGGTATGCGCGATGCCGGCCAGCGGACTCGTCGCGCCGTTGCGGATGCTGGTGGCCGTCCGTGCCAGCGCGCCGGTAGCCGCGAAGCCGCCGAACAGCGGCGATACGATGTTCGCGATGCCCTGGCCGATCAGCTCCTGGTTCGAGTCGTGGCGCGTTGCGGCCATGCCGTCGGCGACAACCGCCGACAGCAGCGACTCGATCGCGCCGAGCATCGCGATCGTGAACGCGGGGCCGATCAGCTGGATCACCTGCGACAGCCGGAGGTCGGGCCAGTGGAAGGACGGCAACCCCTGCGGGATGCCGCCGAACGCGCTGCCGATGGTCGCGACGCCGGGCAGTTGCAGCGTCGCCTGCGCGACGGTCACGACGACCATCGCGGTCAGCGGCCCCGGCACGCGCGACAGCGGCTTGATCTTCGGCGCGTAGAGCACCAGCAGCAGACTCGCGACCGACAGCGCGACCGTCGGCAGATGGACCTGCGGCATGACCTCGATCAAATGCCACAGCTTCTCGTGGAACGCGTCGCCGCCGACCTTCGGCAGGCCCAGGAAGTCGTGCCACTGGCCGACGAAGATGATGACCGCGATGCCGGTCGTGAAGCCGACGATGACGGGTGCCGGGATGAACTTGATGACGCCGCCCATCTTCGCGAACCCCATCAGAAGCAGCATCGCGCCGGCCATCAGCGTCGCGACCTGCAGTCCGGCGATGCCGTACTTCGCCGTGATGCCGGCGAGGATCGCGATGAACGCGCCGGTCGGTCCGGCAATCTGCAGCCGGCTGCCGCCGAGCAGCGACACGAGCCCGCCACCGATGATGGCGGTGTACAGCCCCTGCTCGGGTCGCGCACCGGACGCGATCGCGAAAGCCATCGACAACGGCACCGCAACGACGCCGACGATCACGCCGGCGACGATGTTCGGCAGCCACTGGTCGCGGCTGAAGAGCCCTGCCTTGCGTGCTTCCAACAGGGCGATCATGGGGCGGGTTCTGGTTGGCTCGAAGAACGAAGCGACGATCCGATCATAAGTCCGTCAGCCGGTCGGCGGCTCCCTCGTCGCGCGGTCAGGCGCGATCAGCGGAGGTTGTGCTTCGCGCCCAGCATATGTTTCTGGTGATCCGGCGGAATTGGAACCCTTGCACGCGGGGTAAGGGGAAAGCTGCAATGCAAGGAGCGAGAAGCGCTTCTATCCCTCACGTCGCTCCGCGGGGGCGTTCCGCGATCAGTTTAATCGCCGCCCTGTACTTTGCGACGCGAGCGTCGTCGCGCTGCTGAGGGTTTGCGATGCGTGACAGGTCGCAGTTGTCGTGTAAGTCGGCAAGCGTCACGAGCCGGCCGATCGGGTTGGCGGCTGCCCGAAGCACGAACGCCGTAGGGGAAGGGGTCAGGTCTTGCCATTTGCCTCCCCATACGGTTCGCATTGTCAGCGTTATACCGCTTTCGAGGACGGGCCGACGATGTCGCAGTCGGCCTTTGCAAACAATCTCATCGTTTCTCGGTTAAGCCGAATTGTCGGCCGCTTGGAATACCCCCGAAGCAATCGAGGCGAATGGCAAGTCCTGACCCCGACAATCCGCACCGCCGGCTACACCGCATCGATTCGGCGCAGTTGGGGCATTACTAATCACGCCAACGTTTTTAAAAATCTTTTGATTACGGCGAGCGTGTGCCTCTGGGGAGTGATGGAATCTTCGATTCTATGGGCGAAGGTATGTTCTGCAACATCGATGGCACGGTTATGGCGCGTAGCGGTGGGCGGCCCTATGAAATCATCTCGTGCTAATTATGTCCCGAGTTGGTTCGGGAAGCGCGCAATCATTGGAGCCGTCG
>JBDTIS010000119.1:0-47387 GCA_039936235.1 Burkholderiaceae bacterium
CTGCGCTTGAGTTCGGGGAATTCGACGGTGGACGACATCATGCGGGTGCTCCTTCGGGGGTATTCGAGCGTGCGTTCGGGTTCACCTCGGCGAATACACCTTCGAGACGGTCTTCGAGTTCTTCACCGGCGCGCCGCAGCGCTTCGAGCATCTGCGGGTCCGGCTTCCAGAAATTCCGGTCGGACGCTTCGAGCAGCCGGTTGGCGACGCGCGCCGACGCGGTCGGGTTCAGCTTCGCGAGGCGGTCGCGCATCTCGGGGTCGAGCATGAAAGTCTCGCTCAACTGCTGGTAGACCCACGGCTGCACCTGGCCGGTGGTCGCAGACCAACCCATCGTGTTCGTCACGTGAACCTCGATCTGGCGGACGCCTTCGTAGCCATGCTTGAGCATCCCCTCGTACCACTTGGGATTCAGCATTCGCGTGCGGGTCTCGAGCGCTACCTGATCGCTCAGCGTGCGGACGGTGCCGCCACCGTTTCCGTCGCGCGTCTGGTCGCCGATGTAGACCGGCGCGGTCGTCGCATCGGGTCCCTTGGCGCGCTTGATCGCGCGGCTCACGCCACCGAGCGTATCGAAGTAGGTGTCGATGGTCGTGACGCCGAGTTCGACCGAGTCGAGGTTCTGATACGCGAGATCGACGCCGGCCAGCACGCTCTGCAGCAGTTGCGCCTGCTGCACCGGGCGACCCGAGCGGCCATAAGCGAAGCCCTTGCGACGGCTGTAGGTCTCGGCGAGTTCGTCCTCGTCGTCCCAGCGGCTGTTGTCGATCAGGCTGTTGACGTTCGAGCCGTAGGCGCCTTCGGCGTTTCCGAAGACACGCAGCGATGCGGTTTCGAGGTCGCCGCCGTGTTGCTGCTGATAGGCCAGTGCGTGCTTGCGGATGAAATTGCGAGCTAGCGGTTCGTCGGCGTTCGCCGCCTGGAAAGCGGCGTCGGCGAGCAGCTTGATCTGCAGCGGCAGCAGGTCGCGGAAGATGCCCGACAACGTGATGACGACATCGACGCGCGGATGCGTCAGTTCGGCCAGAGGCAGCAGCTCGGCGCCGGCGAGACGGCCGTAGCTGTCGAAGCGCGGACGCGCGCCCATCAGCGACAGTGCCTGCGCGATCGGGCCGCCTTCGCTCTTCAGGTTGTCGGTGCCCCACAGGACCATCGCGATCGACTCGGGGAACGCGTTGCCGTCGGCGATGTGCTTGGCGAGCAGGCGATCGGCCTGCTGGACGCCGTCCTTGACCGCGTAGGCGCTCGGGATGCGGAACGGATCGAAGCCGTGGAGGTTGCGGCCGGTCGGCAGGATGGCCGGCGTGCGCAGCAGGTCGCCACCCGGCGACGGACGCAGGAAGCGACCGTCGAGCGCGCGCAGGATGCCTTCGATCTCGTGGTCCTGCGACATCAGCGCATCGGCCGCGGCGAGTTCGCGCATCACCGCGAGTGACTCGGGCGTCGCGTCGAGGCCGCTGAGAGCAACTACTTCTTCAGCGGTCGCGCCGGCGACCAGAGCCTCGATGGCAGACCGCGCCGGCTTCAGCGAATGCGACGCGTCGGCGCACGACAGCAGCAGGTCGATGCGCTCCGCGACGGTCGGCGCGGTGCCGACGATGTGCAGGCCGTACGGGATCAGCGTGTATTCGACTTCGAGCAGCTCGTCGGCAAGGCGCGCGATGCGCATGACGACGTCGTCGCCCCACGGCCGGGCCGCGTCCGCGAGATCGAGCTCGATCGCCTGCGTCTCGATCATCGCGGCGAGCGCGTCGCGCTCGGCCTGGGCTTCGGGTTCGAGGCTGCGATAGCGCTGCAGCGCTTCCTTCAGGTCGACGAGGCCCTTGTAGAGACCGGCCTGTGCGACCGGCGGCGTCAGGTAACTGATCAGCGTGGCCGCTGCGCGGCGCTTCGCGATCGTCCCTTCGGAAGGGTTGTTCGCCGCGTACAGGTAGAGGTTCGGCAGGTCGCCGATCAGGCGATCCGGCCAGCAGCCGTTCGACATGCCGGCCTGCTTGCCAGGCATGAATTCGAGCGCGCCGTGCGTGCCGAAGTGCAGCACGGCATGCGCACCGAAGTCCTCGCGCAGCCAGCGATAGAACGCCGAGAACGCATGCGTCGGCGCGAAGCCCTTCTCGAACAGCAGCCGCATCGGATCGCCTTCGTAACCGAATGCGGGCTGGATGCCGACGAATACGTTGCCGAATGCCGCGCCGAGCACGAAGATGCTGCGACCGTCGCTCTGCTGCTTGCCGGGTGCCGGTCCCCACTGCACCTCGATCTCACGCAGATGCTTCTCGCGCCGCACGTGGTCGTCCGCCGCGATGCGGGTATGCACGTTGGCCATCGCGCCGTACTGCGCGGCGTTGCCGGTGATGAGGCTCTCGCGCAGCGCGTCGACCGACTCGGGGACGTCGACGGTGTAGCCGGCCCGCTGCATCGCCGTCAGCGTGTTGAACAGCGACTCGAACACCGACAGGAAAGCCGCTGTACCGGTGGCGCCGGCGTTGGGCGGGAAATTGAAGATCACGGCGGCGACCCTGCGTTCGGCCCGCTCGGCGCGGCGCAGGTCGATCAGCTTGCCGACGCGCGACGCCAGCATGTCGGCGCGCTCGATGCAGGTGTGCATGTCGTGCGTGTCGACGGCATTCTGGAACGTGCAGCGATGGGCGCAGCCGGTGCAGGCGATTTGCGTCGCGCTGCCGCGGCCCCCGAAGACCATCGAGCCGGTCGCGCCGTCGAGCTCGGGAATCGCGACCATCATCGTCGATTCGACCGGCAGCAGCCCGCGTTCCGAACCGCCCCACTGGTCCAGCGTCTGGAACTCGACCGGCGTGACGGCGACGTAGGGCACGTCGAGCCGCGCGAGCACGTCTGCGGCAGCTTCCGCGTCGTTGTAAGCCGGACCGCCGACGAGCGAGAAGCCGGTCAGCGAGACCAGCGCGTCGATCGTCGGCTGCCCGTCCTTGAAGAAGAAGGCTTCGATGGCCGGTCGCTGGTCGAGGCCGGTCGCGAACGCCGGGACGACGCGCATGCCGCGCGCTTCGAGCGCGGTGATGACACCGTTGTAGTGATCGGCGTTGTTGGCCAGCAAATACGAGCGCATCAGCAGCAGTCCGACCGTGCCGCGCTTTCCGGTCGTGGCCACGAGCGGCAGCGCATCGATCTTCGCCGCCATCCGTCCTGCGTGTGCGACGTCCATCTTCGGGTGATAGACGCCGACTTCTGCGTATTCGACCGGCTCGCTCGTCTTGCTCGCGCCGCGCAGGACTCTGCGCGGTCCGTCCGCATAACGGTCCACCAGGAAGTGGACCATGTTCGTCAGATTCTGCTCGGAGCCGGCCAGCCAGTACTGGAGGGTCAGGAAGTACGCGCGGACATCCTGGGCGGTGCCGGGGATGAAACGCAGGATCTTCGGCAGCATCCGCAGCGTCTTCATCTGCTGCGCGCCGGCGGTCGACTTGCTGCCGCCGGACGCGGACGGCTTTCCGCGCAGCCGCTTGAGGAAGGCCATCGGGCCCGTCGACGGGGCCGACATATCGAACTTGCCCATCCGCGTGAGCTTGGTGACCTCGGCGGACGACATCGCGCAGACCATCGCGTCGCAATGGTCCCGACGTGCTTTCAGGTCCGGCAGGATGGGCAGGAAGTGCTCTTCCATGAAGAGCATCGATGCGATGACGATATCGGCCTGTGCGATATCACCGCGGCATCGGTCGATCGCCGCAGGCTCGTCGCCCCATTCGGCCGCCGCATGCACGGTCAGCACGAGACCGGGGACGCGTTTGACGAGCGTGCTGCGGGCGCGCTCGGTCGCGCTCGACAGATGCCCGTCCATCGTCACGATGACGACTCGCATCGGCGTGACCGCGTCAGCGGCTGTAGTGCGCTTTTGCATCGTAGAGAGTCTCGATGGTGATCAGCGGCACGCGATGGTCGATCGCATAACGCTCGGTGTTGCGAGGTGCCTTGCCGCGGACGAAGAAAGGAATCTTCCGCAATTCGTGCTCTGCGTCGGCGGTCCACTGCGCGACAGCGGACGGGGACCCGACGGATATGGCCTGCTGTGCTTCGGCGACCGGCTCGGCAATCGCCACGTCGTCGGCGGTGCGTGTCGATGCGGCGCCGCCGAGATGCGACGGCGCCGCGTCTTCGTGGAATTCGAAGTCGCCGCGGAACATCCCGATCAGGTGTTCCTCGAGCCCCATCATCAGCGGATGCACCCACGTGTCGAACAGCACGTTGGCGCCTTCGAAGCCCATCTGCGGCGCGTGACGCGCGGGAAAATCCTGCACGTGCATCGGTGCCGAGATGACGGCGCACGGCACGCCGAGGCGCTTCGCGATATGGCGTTCCATCTGCGTGCCGAGCACCAGTTCGGGTTGCAGTTCGGCGACCTTCGCCTCGACATCGAGGTAGTCGTCGGTGATCAGCGCCTCGATGCCGTAGAGCTTCGCAGCCTCGCGGACATCGCGCGCGAACTCGCGGCTGTAGGTGCCGAGGCCGACCACGGTGAAGCCGAATTCGATCGCGGCGACACGCGCGGCGGCGATCGCGTGGGTGGCGTCGCCGAAGACGAAGACGCGCTTGCCGGTCAGGTAGGTCGAATCGACCGAACGCGCATACCAGGTGGAGCGCGACGACGGATCGAGGTCGCCATGTGGCGCTTCGATGCCGGCGATCTCGGCCACCTCGGCGATGAACTCGCGCGTGGCCGTGACCCCGATCGGGATGATCCGCGTGAACGGCTGGCCGAAGTTGCGCGACAGCCATTGCGCGGCCTGCCCGGCGACCTCGGGGTAGAGCACCACGTTGAAGTCGGCGTCGCCGAGCCGAGCGAGGTCGTGCGGCGACGCGCCCGACGGCGCGACGATCGCGACTTCGACGCCCATCCGTTCCAGCAGGCCGGTGATCTCGCGCACGTCGTCGCGGTGTCGGAATCCGAGAGCGGTCGCGCCGAGCACGTTGCACGACGGCTTGCGGTCCGACGGACGCGGCGGACGTTGCGTCCCCGGCGGCGGAACATGCGGCCCGGCCATCGCACGAACCATCTGATAGAAGGTTTCGGCTGCGCCCCAGTTCTCCTTCTTCTGATACGCCGGCAGTTCGAGCGCGACGACCGGGATCGGCAGATTGAGCGCGCGCGCCAGGCCGCCCGGATCGTCCTGGATCAGTTCGGCGGTGCACGATGCGCCGACCATCATCGCCTGTGGCTTGAACCTCTCGTAGGCGTCGCGGGCGGCGGTCTTGAACAGCTCGGCCGTATCCCCGCCGAGATCGCGCGCCTGGAACGTCGTGTAGGTCACCGGCGGCCGGCGGGGCAGCCGCTCGATCATCGTGAACAGCAGATCGGCGTAGGTGTCGCCCTGCGGCGCGTGCAGCACGTAGTGCACGTCACGCATCGCGGTGGCGACCCGCATCGCACCGACGTGCGGCGGGCCTTCGTAGGTCCAGAGGGTGAGCTGCATGGTTAGGTCGTCAGGCGACGAGCCTGCTGCGGCGATCGAGCGGTCGGGTGAACAGCGCTGCGAGATCGCCGGCCTGGTCGTAGCCCTGGATCGGCGTGAACACCAGTTCGATGGCCCACTTCGTCGTCATCCCTTCGGACTCGAGCGGATTGGCGAGGCCGAGGCCGCAGACGACGAGATCCGGCTGCGCTTCGCGGCAACGGTCGAGCTGGCGTTCGACGTCCTGGCCTTCGGACAGTGCGGTACCGGCCGGCAGCAGCGCGAGTTCGTCGGCGAGGTGCTGTCGATGCAGGTAGGGCGTGCCGACTTCGACGAGCCGCATGCCGAGCTCGCGCGACAGGAAGCGCGCCAGCGGGATCTCGAGTTGGGAATCGGGGAAGAAGAAGATGCTCTTGCCGGCGAGCAGGAGTCGCTGGCGCGCGAGCGACGTGGCGGCGCGGGCGCGCGGCGCTTCGACGGTGGCGTCGAACAGCGCTGCGTCGACGCCCATCGCGTCGGCCGCGGCCTTGAGCCACAGCGTCGTGCCTTCGGCGCCCAGCGGAAACGGCGCGGCGATCCGCGTGGCGCCGCGCTCCTCGAGGGCGCGCGCGGTGTCGGCCAGGAAAGGCTGGGCCAGCAGGAAGCGCGTGTTCAAACCCACGGCCGGCAATGCGCGCGACAGCCGCGGCGGGAAGAAGCGTACGGAGACGCCCATGGCGCCCAGCAGCCGCGCGAACTGATCCTCGACAACGTCGGCCAGCGTGCCGACGATCATCAGCGTCCGTGCGGCCGCGTCCGGCTCTGCCGGCAGCGTCGGCACCATCGCGGCCAGGCAGGCGTCTTCACCCTGCGTAAACGTGGTCTCGATGCCGCTCCCCGAATAGTTCAGGACCCGTACCCGCGGATCGAACGTACGGGTCAGGCGCTCGGCGGCGCGCGAGAGGTCCAGCTTGATCACTTCGGACGGGCACGAACCGACGAGGAACAGCGTGCGGATGTCGGGGCGACGTTCGAGCAGGCGTGTGACGACGCGATCGAGTTCGTCATGGACATCGGCGAGACCGGCGAGGTCGCGTTCGTCGATGATGGCGGTCGCGAAACGCGGCTCGGCGAAGATCATCACGCCGGCGGCCGACTGGATCAGATGCGCGCAGGTGCGCGAGCCGACGACCAGGAAGAACGCGTCCTGCATCTTCCGATGCAGCCAGATGATGCCGGTCAGTCCGCAGAACACTTCGCGCTGGCCCCGTTCGCGCAGGACCGGTGCGTCGCCGCAGCCGCCGGCCGCCGGCGCCGCGACGATCGGCGGGATGCGGGTGGCATGCATTGTTGCGCTCACGCGACGCCCTCGGCGTATTCGGTCGGGGTGGACACGGGCGCGTTTCGCACGCCGCCGCGGCGCGCCGCGCGCAACTTGAGAATGAATTGCGTCGCGTTGATCGCGTAGGTCGCGTAAGCCGCGAGCGCCAGCAGCATCAGCTGGCGGTCGGCGAGCAGGCCGAACACCAACGCGACCAAATAGGCCGTGTGCAGCGCCAGCACCAGCATGCTGAACACGTCTTCCCAGTAGAACATCGGCGCGAACAGGTAGCAGTCGAAGACCACCTTTTCCCAGATGCAGCCGGTAATCATGATCGCGTAGAGGGCCAGCGTCTTGACCACTACGGATCCGATGGCCGCTCCGTGCCCGGAGCCGGTCATCAGGTAGCGGACCACGAGGAAGAGGCTGATCGCGAAGATCAGGAACTGGATCGGCGCCAGGATTCCCTGGACGAGCGTCCAGCGGGTTCCATCGCGCCTCGCACGCTCCTCGCGCGTGTAGAGCCCTTGCGGGACAGGCCGGTCGGAGGTTGCCTCGGAACGACCGGGCGACGAATGCTGGATGGCGCGGGACATGCCATCCAATCTAGCGAGGACAACCTCACCTGTCAACTAAAATGGACGTAACAATAAATTGACGTTTACAAACGAAAAGAACCCGTGCTAAATGGCGGCGTTCGTATCGCCTCAGTCTTTGTCCTACGTCGGTCCGTCGACCGTCTCCCGACCTTGCAGAGCTTTCCGAACTCGCCGGAATTGAGAGGTCCGGCGACACGCGACAAGCGACGTCATTCGCTGCGGCAAGCTGGGCACACGGCAGCGCACGCGAACGTTCGACAGTCGCTTTCGTATCTGGAGGAGACGGAGATGAGCGAAGTGGTCGAGCTGCTTGCAATCGACGCGGCGGTCCAGGATGTCGGTCCCGTGCTTTCGCCCGGGTTCATTTTTCCAGGAGCAGCTGTCGCGCCGACGAAGCCGCTGCGTTTCGGGAAGGCGCATCGGTGGAGCAGCGCGCTCTGCGAACAGGACCTGCAATGCCTGTTGCGGGTGATCGAATGCGATTTGATCCCGCAACTGTTAACCGGCTATTCTCCGGCGCGTTACGCAATTGCCGCATTGCCGCCGGCAACGGATTGAGCGCGGGCTGCGCGGCTGTCGGTCGCTAGCATCTGGCCGATTTTCGCCGGACGTGATCGCGTTGCAAACATGCCTCCAGCAATCGCGCCCGCCGCCTGGGCATACCGGATGGACGTAGCGTCGCATTGACGCTCGTCCTTCAATGAACTGGTCCGGATCGGCAGGAATGCCCAAGAACAACAAAGCGGCAGGACGGCATCAAGCGGCTGAGCGCCCGATGGAAGCGAACGGCGACGCGGCCGATGCGCAGCGTCGACTGCTCGATGCGCAGGCCTCGCTGGACCGCGACTATGGGCGACTGCGTGAACTCGAGACCCGTTATCGCTATCTGCTGAATTCGGCGTCCGACGCGATCCTGCTGTTCGACGCCGCACACCGTCGCATCTTCGAGGTCAACCCTGCAGCCTGTCACAGGCTGGCATCTTCTGCGGCGGCGCTGATCGGTTCTCCGGTCACTTCGATCGTCGGGCCTGGCGGAGACCTCGTATTGACGAGGAAGCTCGATGCGCTGATCGCGGGGGCAGATGCGGCCGCATTCCCGCTCGTCCTGGCGGACGGAAACAGCGTCATGGCTACGGCGTCGCTGTTCCGTCAGGACGGCGCACCCGTGTTCATGCTGTATCTCGATGTGCCGGCCGGACGATCCAGGTCGCAAGCCCGCGAGACCGCTGCCGACCGCGGCTTCGCCGACTATTTCGCGAAGTCGCCCGACGCGACCGTCCTGACCGACCGCAGCGGCAAGATCGTCCAGGCGAACTCGGCGTTCCTCGAACTCGTCCAGGTGGCCACCGAAAGGCAGGTTCGCGGCGCGTCGCTGGGACGCTGGCTCGGGCGAACGAGCGTCGATCTCGGCGTCCTCGTGACGAATCTGCGACAACGGGGCTCGATCAAGCTGTTCGCGACTCACCTGCGCGCCGAGCACGGCGCGTTGTCGGAAGTCGAGATCTCGGCGGTGGCGATCGGCGACGACGGGTTGCTGGGCTTCGCGATGCGCGACGTGGGGCGTCGCCTGTCGGCCGTCCATGGTGCGCGCGACGATCTGCCGAAGTCGGTCGCGCAACTGACGGAACTCGTCGGGCGTCTCCCGATGAAGGACATCGTCGGCAACACGACCGGCCTGATCGAACAGATGTGCATACGCGCCGCGCTCGAACTCACGCGCGACAACCGGGCCGCGGCCGCAGAGCTGCTGGGCCTGTCGCGCCAGAGTCTCTACGTGAAGCTGCGTCGCTACGAGATGCTGGACTCGGACGGCGAAGACACCGAGTGACCGGGGCAGCGCCTACGCGTCAGGCGTCGACCGTCCTGAACGATCCGCCGAGCTTGCTGAACGACGCGAGGATGTTGGGTACCTTGTTCGCGTTGATGTGCAGGTCGTCCAGCAGGGCCGGATCGGCGACCACGAAGCCGTCCACGATGCTTTCGTGCTGCTGGTCGCGATGCGCGAACTGCATGCTCCAGCCTTCGAACAGGCGCACCGGAACCTGCTGATCGGCGAGCACCGCGATGTCGGTGTGACGCTTGTCCGCGCGAACCTTGTTCCAGAGACGGCCCAGTTGCTGATTCGTCCCTTCCAGCCACTGGAAGAAGTGCCCGCGGTCGTACAGGATCACTCCGGTAATGCCATTGACCTTGTTGCTCTCGCGCGAATGAGCCAGCAGGTAGAACAGATCGACGTCCGACAGGGCGAAAACCGCTCGGCTCCTGTAGACGATCACTGACTCGTTGGACATGGACAACTCGAACCCTCGCAAGATTGGATGATTCCGATCCTACCCGGGTCGCGGTGGGCTTCGCATGGATGCGCGACAATAGTGTCAATCTACATTGACAATCGCTTTTGTCAAGTGCGAAACTCACTTTATGGCCAGACCTCAGTTATCGGCGGTGACGGAGTTGTTCAAACCAGTCACCTGGTTCCCCCCGATGTGGGCGTTCGCATGCGGCGTCGTCGCGTCCGGCCTGTCGATCGCCGATCGTTGGCCGATCGCGCTGGTCGGCATCGTGCTCGCCGGTCCGCTGGTCTGCGCGACCAGCCAGGCCGTCAACGACTGGTTCGACCGCGATGTCGACGCGATCAATGAGCCTAATCGTCCGATTCCGTCGGGTCGCATGCCGGGCCGATGGGGCTTGAATATCGCGATCGCATGGACGGTCCTGTCGCTGCTGGTCGCCATCACCCTCGGCCGCTGGGGTTTCCTCGCGGCCGCGCTCGGACTGGCGCTCGCTTGGGCGTACAGCGCACCGCCGATGCGTCTCAAGAAGAACGGCTGGTGGGGCAACAGCGCCTGCGCCCTCTGTTACGAAGGGCTCGCGTGGATCACCGGTGCGGCCGTCATGTCGGCCGGTCAGTTTCCCGAGGTTCGCAGCATCGCGCTGGCCTTGCTGTATAGCTTCGGCGCGCACGGGATCATGACGTTGAACGACTTCAAGTCGGTCACCGGCGATCGTCAGATGGGCATCGGATCGCTGCCGGTGCGCCTGGGTATCCAGCAGGCGGCCCAGGTCGCATGCGGTGTGATGATCGTGCCGCAGGTCATCGTCGTGCTGTGCCTGATCTCCTGGGGGCGCCCGCTGCACGCCGTCAGCGTCGGGGGACTGCTGATCCTGCAGTTGTTCATGATGGATCACTTCCTTCAGAAGCCGAGCGAACGGGCGCTCTGGTACAGCGGCTTCGGGGTGCCGCTGTACGTGGTCGGGATGCTGGTGAGCGCATTCGCCATGCGTGGCGTCGGCGGCGCCGGTGGCTGACAACGCCGCGCCCTTCGGCTGGATCGCGGTCGTCCGCCTGGCGCTCGTGCAGGCTTCGATCGGCGCGGTAGTCGTCCTGACGACGTCGACGCTCAATCGCATCATGGTCGTCGAACTCGCGCTGCCGGCGCTGCTGCCGGGCGTGCTGGTCGCATTCCACTACCTCGTGCAGCTGATGCGACCGCGGATGGGGCACGGCTCCGACGTCGGCGGTCGGCGCACGCCGTGGATCATCGGTGGCATGTTGCTGCTCGCGGCCGGCGGCATCGTCGCCGCGTTCGCGGTGTCGCTGATTTCCGACCATCGCGACGCCGGCATCGCCTTGTCGTTCGTCGGCTTCGGGATGATCGGCCTCGGTGTCAGCGCGAGCGGCACGTCGTTGCTGGTCCTGCTCGCCAAGCGCGTCGACGCCGAGCGCCGCACCACAGCGGCGACCATCGTCTGGCTGATGATGATCGTCGGCTTCGCGGTCACCGCCGGCGTGGCAGGCCGGCTGCTCGACCCCTACACGCCGGCGCGTCTGCTCGCGGTGTCGAGCACAGTGTCGCTGGTGGCGGTCGTCGTCACGATGTTCGCGCTCTTCGGGTTAGAGGGACGGACCGTCGTCGTTCGTTCCGGGGCTACCACGCCCGACGCGAAGGCCGGCTTCCTGCAGGCGCTCGGACAGGTCTGGCGCGAAGCGGAGGCGCGCCGCTTCACGATCTTCATCTTCGTCTCGATGCTGGCCTACAGCGCACAGGATCTGATCCTCGAACCGTTCGCAGGTACGGTGTTCGGTTTCACGCCAGGCGAGTCGACGTCGCTGTCCGGCGTCCAGCACGGCGGCGTGCTCGTCGGCATGCTGCTGGCGACGCTCGCCGGTCGCCGCTGGCGCGGTCGCTCGACCGGATCGCTGCGCGGCTGGACGATCGTCGGCTGCGCGATGTCGGCGTTCGCGCTGGTCGGTCTCGTGCTCGCGAGTCTCGTCGGTCCGGCGTGGCCGTTCCGGTCCACCGTCGTCCTGCTGGGAGCCGCCAACGGCGTGTTCTCGATCGCGGCCATCGGCTCGATGATGCGTCTTGCCAGCCAGGGCCGCGAATCGCGAGAAGGGATGCGGATGGGTCTGTGGGGCGCGGCGCAGGCCGTGGCCTTCGGCGCCGGCGGACTGGTAGGCACCGGCGCGAGCGATCTCGCGCGCTGGCTGCTCGGCGCTCCCGAGTTGTCCTACGCGTCGGTGTTCGCGTTCGAAGGGCTGCTGTTCGTCGTCGCCGCGTGGCTGGCGGCGGGCATCGGCGAATCGAAGGACGCGATTGCCGTCCAGCGGGGCGCGACGCCGTTGACGCGCCTCTCCGAAACCCGTGGCGCCGTCGGCGCCTGATCCTCTCGAGGTCCCCTCATGAACGCAGAACAGATCTTCGACGTGGTGGTGGTCGGTGGCGGGCCCGCCGGCGCGACCGCCGCGAACGACCTGGCGCGCCGTGGCCGCTCCGTGCTGCTGCTCGATCGCGCGGGGCGCATCAAGCCGTGTGGCGGCGCCATTCCACCGCGGCTGATCAAGGATTTCGAGATCCCCGATGCGCTGCTGGTTGCACGGGCGACATCGGCACGGATGATCTCGCCGAGCGACAAACGCGTGGACATCCCGATCAACGGCGGCTTCGTGGGTATGGTCGACCGCGATGTCTTCGACGAATGGTTGCGAGAGCGCGCGGAGCAGGGCGGCGCCGAGCGCAGGAGCGGTACGTTCGAGGGCGTGGTGCGAGTCGACGACGGCCCGACGATGGTCTCGTACCGCGGAGCCGATGGAACGATCGCGCAGGTACGCACGCGCTCGGTGATCGGCGCGGACGGCGCGCGCTCGAAGGTCGCGCGGAAGGCCGGCGTCGCCGGCGCCGAGAGCACGAAGTACGTGTTCGCGTATCACGAGATCGTCCGCGCCCCGCAGGTCAAGCCGGCCGACTACGACGCCAATCGCTGCGACGTCGTCTATCGCGGCGCGCTGTCGCCGGACTTCTATGGCTGGGTCTTCCCGCACGGCGACACGCTGAGCATCGGGACCGGCAGCGCCGACAAGGGCTTCTCGCTGCGCACGGCCACCGGTTCGCTGCGCAAGGCCGCCGGGCTGGAGAACGCCGAGACGGTTCGCCGCGAAGGCGCGCCGCTGCCGATGAAGCCGCTCAAGCGCTGGGACAACGGCCGCGACACGGTGCTGGCCGGCGATGCGGCCGGCGTCGTAGCGCCGGCATCCGGCGAGGGCATCTATTACGCGATGGCCGGCGGCAGGCTCGCCGCCGAGAGCGTCGAGGCCTTCCTCGACACCGGCAACGTGCGCGCGTTGCGACTGGCGCGCAAGCGCTTCATGCGCGCCCACGGCCGAGTGTTCTTCGTACTGAACATCATGCAGCGCTTCTGGTACTCGAGCGACAAGCGGCGCGAGAGCTTCGTGTCGATCTGCCGCGATCGTGACGTGCAGCAACTGACGTTCGACGCCTACATGAACAAGGAACTGGTGCGCGCGAAGCCGATGGCGCACGTGCGGATCTTCCTCAAGGACATGGCGCACCTGCTGGGCATGGCGCGGGCCTAGTGCCGATGCGCGGCGTCGCGGCGAGGCGCTGGAAGCCGGTCGCCTTCGCGGTCGTCGCGGCGTTCGTCGTCGCGGCGATCGGCGGCCTGGCCACCGACACGGGAACCTGGTACCAGCAACTCAGGAAACCGTCGTGGCAACCGCCCGACTGGCTGTTCGGCCCGGTCTGGACGACGATCTACGCGCTGCTCGTGATCGCCGGAGTCCGCGGATGGCTCCGCGCAACGTCGGGGGCCTCGCGCGAATGGCTGATCGTGCTGTTCGCGTCGAACGGCTTCGTCAACGTCCTCTGGAGCCTGCTCTTCTTCCGGTTGCAGCGACCGGACTGGGCGCTCGCCGAGGTCGGCGTGCTGTGGTCGTCGGTCCTGGTGCTGACGATCGTCCTCGGCCTGCGCGACCGGCTGGGCGGGATCCTGATCGCGCCGTATCTCGCGTGGGTCTCGTTCGCCGCCTTTCTCAACCTGACGATCGTCGCGCTGAACGCGCCTTTCACCGGCCGATGAGGCGCTGCTGATGGACATCCGCACGATCGCCGACATCGTGCTCGCCGTGCTGCTCTTGGAGGCGGCGGTCCTCGCCGTCGCCGGACGACGCATCACGCGACTGCCTCGCTTCCGCGTGCTGTTGCCGACCCTCGCCGCCGGGCTGTTCCTGGTACTGGCGCTGCGCAGCGCCGTCGCCGGGGAGCGGGCCGAGGTCGTGGCGCTGTTCCTCGCGCTGGGCGGGGTCGCGCACGTCGTCGATCTCGCCTGCCGGCGTCGCTGAAGTCCGGCGCCGGTTTTCAGCGCCGGGTCAGCATTTATCGCGTCGACCCGACGACGGGACGTCGTTCGGCGTTCCCATCCGCTCGGTATCCACCAGCCCCGATTCGACATCCTCGTGCGCCTGCCGCATCGGTGCGCGGTTAGCGCGGTGTTGCGCATCCTCCTCCGGTGCGGCGGCGGTTTCGTCCCGTTCGTGCGGCAGCGAAGCGTCGCGTTGGCTGTCCGCGTCCGGTCCGGACCGGTCCTGGTTCTGGGTCATCGACGTCTCCTGATTGATACGGATGATTCGTGCGCTCGGCTCAAGATTTCGCCGACCCGCGCATTCGATCGCAACGCCTCGTCGCGCCGGGTGGCAAGAAATAAACAATCCTGGCCTGTGGACAAAATTGTTCATAACCCACATGCACTGCCATAGCTAAGCCCTTATTTCGACGGGCAAATCTTTTCGATTCCGCTTCACAAGCTGGCGCAAGCCGTTGTTATTGAAAGTTTTTTTCGCAAAGTGTGCTTGACGTGACCGGACGCCACTTTTAGAGTGGGGGCGGGTGTGGAAAAGTGGGAATTTAGGGTGATAATCCGCTCCCCACCACAGTTGCTCAAAGGTCGAATCACGGTGTTCCAAGGTGCGTCTCAGCTGAATCTCGACGGAAAAGGACGGATGATCGTCCCTTCCAGGCACCGCGACGCGCTCAATCTGCAGTGTGAGGGCAGACTCACGTTCACGCTGCATCCGAATCGCTGCCTGTTGATGTTTCCCCGGCCGACGTGGGAGACGACTCGGGCCGACATCGCGAAGTGGCCGCTGTCGCTGAAGGACTGGCAGCGCGTCTTCCTCGGCAACGCCAGCGACGTCGAGATGGACAATGCGGGCCGGGCGCTGATTTCTCCGGAACTGCGCGCCGCCGCCGGACTGCTCCCCGATTCGAAGGTCATGCTGCTCGGTTTGGGATCGCATTTCGAGGTCTGGGACACGGCGGCGCACGAGAAGAGGCAGGCCGCCACGCTCGCCGCCGGGCTCCCGGACGAACTCAGGCACATCAGTTTCTGACGCCATGCCTCGCCGTCTTCGAGGCTCCGGCCCGCCGCACTGCCCTCCGCCCCTTTCTTCTTCCGCGCTGCTCCAACCTTGGCTCCTCCACGGCCCCCTCGCGTCGACGCCATCCCGGAGACGGATGCCGTCGGTGCTCGGCGCTTCGCGCATCGCACGGTCCTGCTCGACGCCGCGGTGGACGGGCTCGCGATCGAAGGAGAGCGCCGCGAAGGCCGTTACGTCGATTGCACGTTCGGCCGCGGCGGGCATAGCCGGCTCATCCTCGAACGCCTCGCGCCGACGGGGCGGCTGCTCGCGTTCGATCGCGATCCCGAAGCGATCGCGTCGGCCGGGTCCATCGGCGATCCGCGTTTCGCGATCGTCCACGAGCGCTTCACGGCGCTACGGGAGCGGGTCGCAGCGCGCGGTTGGACCACGGTCGACGGGATCCTGTTCGACCTCGGCATCTCTTCCCCGCAGATCGACGACGCGATCCGCGGCTTCTCGTTCCGCTACGACGGTCCGCTCGACATGCGGATGGATCCTTCGCGCGGCATCTCCGCAGCCGCCTGGCTCAACACGGCTGCTTCCGAAGACATCGAAAGGGTGATCCGAGATCATGGGGAAGAACGGTTTGCTTTTCAGATTGCAAAGGCGATTGTGGCTCGCCGCACAGAGCGACCTCTTTCGCGCACACGCGAGCTTGCCGAGCTCGTGGCAACCGTCATTCCGCGCAGGAGTCGCAAGGACGCGACGCAGGATCCCGCCACGCGCACCTTTCAGGCTGTACGGATTCACGTCAATCAAGAGCTTGAAGAGCTCGAAGAGGGGCTGAGCCAGGCCATGGATCTGCTCGCACCCGACGGCCGCCTCGCGGTGATCGCCTTTCATTCGCTCGAGGACCGCATCGTCAAGCGCTTCATTGCGGGCCAGTCGAATCCGGACGCGCAGTCCGATCCGACGTCGCGCCGGTTGCCGATCCGCGCGGCCGACCTGCCGCAGCCGGCGCTGCTCGCGATCGCCCGCGTCAAGCCGGACGCGATCGAGGTCGGCGAGAACGCTCGTTCGCGATCGGCGGTGCTGCGCATCGCCGAGCGCACGGCCGCGCCGCGACTCGCCGGGCGGGGTCACGCATGGGGTCACGGATGACCCGCCTGACCGCACTGTTCGCGGTGCTGCTCGTGCTGTCCGGGCTGTCGCTGGTGTCGTCGCAGTACCGCGCGCGACAACTGTTCATCGATCTGGACCGCGCGCGCAATGCCGCACGCAAGTTCGACATCGAATGGCGCACGCTCCAGCTCGACCAGACCAACTACTCGAAGCACAGCCTGATCGAGGCAGCCGCCGAGCGTGACCTGAAGATGCTGCGGCCGGATCAGCGGCGCATCCAGTACATCACGCTGCCCGAACACGCGGCCGGCAACCGCGACCTGCAGGGCGCGACCCGGCTCGACTCGCCCAGGCCGACGCCATGAAGAGCGTCCGCTTCCACGCCAGCCCGGTCCTGGCCGTCAAGTTGCCCGCATGGCGTTCGCGCGCGGTGCTCGCACTGCTGTTCTTCGCGTTTCTGGCACTGCTGGTCCGTGCGATCTATCTGCAGGCGTTCTCGACCGGCTTCCTGCAGAGCCAGGGCGAGCAGCGCTACATGACGACGATCGAGACGCCGGCGACGCGCGGCAAGATCACCGACCGCAACGGCGACGTGCTCGCGTCGTCGATCCCGGCTTATTCGATCGGCGTCGAGGTCGAGGACGTCGACGCGACGCCGGCCGAACTCGCGGAGGTCGCGCGGCTGCTCGAGATGCCGTTGGCCGAGGTGAAGAAGAAAGTGGCCGATCCGGTGAGACGCTTCGTCTATCTGAAGCGCCAGGTCACGCCGCTCGTCGCACAGGCGATCGGAAAGCTCGGTGTGCCCGGCATCCGTCAGCAGAAGGAGTTCCACCGCGAGTACCCGCAGGGCGAAATGATGGCGCACGTCGTCGGCTACACGAACGTCGACGATGCCGGGCAGGAAGGGATCGAGCTCGCATGGCAGAAGTCGCTGGCCGGTCTCGACGGCAGCCGCCGGGTGATCCGCAACCGCCTGAACCAGCCGATCGAGGACGTGGCGAGCATCCGCGCGCCGCACGACGGCACCGATCTCACGCTGTCGATCGACAGCCGCCTCCAGTACCTCGCATTCACCGAGCTGAAGAAGGCAGTCGACTTCCATCGCGCGAAGGCCGGCGCCATCGTCGTGCTCGACGTGCGGACCGGCGAGGTGCTCGCGCTCGCGAACCTGCCGACCTACGACCCGAACGACCGCCACAAGCTGACCGGCGAGATGCTGCGCAATCGCGTGCTGACCGATACCTACGAGCCGGGGTCGACGCTGAAGCCGTTCACGATCGCGCTGGCGCTCGAGCGCGGCATCGTCAAGCCCGACACGATGATCCAGACCGCCGGCGGCAAGTACACCATCGGCACGAACACGATCAGCGACACGCATGCGCACGGCACGATCACCGTCGAGGACGTCATCAAGGTCTCGTCGAACATCGGAGCCGCGAAGATCGGGCTGCGGATGGCGCCGCATGACATGTGGGAGATGTTCACGGCGTCGGGACTCGGCCAGGCGCCGAAGTGGGGCTTCCCCGGCGCTGCAGCCGGTCGCGTCCGCCCGTTCGCGAAGTGGCGCCCGATCGAGCAGGCGACGATGTCGTACGGAATGGGTCTGTCGGTCTCGCTGATCCAGATCGCACGGGCCTACACGATGTTCGCGCGCGATGGCGAGATCGTGCCGCTGACGTTCTTCAAGAGCGACCAGTCGAAGGCGTCGGCGCCGTGGGTCAAGGGCACCCAGGTGATCTCGGCCCGGACCGCGCGAGAGATGCGCCACATGCTGGAGCTGGCTGCCGGACCGGGCGGAACGGCCCCGAAGGCGCAGGTGATGGGCTACCGCGTCGCCGGCAAGACCGGTACCGCGCACAAGGTGACCGCGCACGGCGGCTACGACAATTCGCGCTACGTCGGCTCGTTCGTCGGCTTCGCGCCGGTGTCCAACCCGCGCATCGTCGTCGCGGTGATGATCGACGAGCCGTCGAACGGCATCTATTACGGTGGCGACGTCGCCGCGCCGGTGTTCTCCGCGGTCGTCGGCGGCGCGCTTCGGACGCTCAACGTCGAACCCGACTCGCCGATCAAGTCGCTGATCATCCCGAGCGACGCTCCGAAGGATGCGCTGTGAGGGAAGGGTTCGTGACGATGCAGCAGGGGCCGGGGCTTCTGACGGCGCCGCGTCGTGCGCCACTGCGGACGCCGCATCCGGCGGCGCAGTGGCTCTCCGGCACCGTGGCGCGCGACGCGCAGCTGACGTCCGACTCGCGCGCCATCGCACCCGGCGACGTGTTCCTCGCGATCAAGGGCGCGCAGTACGACGGGCGCCACTTCATCCCCGATGCCATCGGGCGTGGCGCCGCGGCGGTGATCTACGACGCGACGGAGTTCGCGTGGCTCGACGCATGGAAGCTGCCGAACCGTCCAGAGCGCGAGCTCAAGCGCAGCGCCGGCACGATCGCGGCGGACTGGTACCGGCGTCCGGCCGACAGCCTGCTGACCATCGGCGTGACCGGCACCAGCGGCAAGACGTCCACCGCATTGTGGGTCGCGCATGCGCTCGGCGCGCTCGGTCATCCGACCGTGATGGTCGGCACGCTCGGCATCGGCTTTCCCGACGAGCTGGTCGACAGCGGCATGACGACGCCGGATCCGGTGACGCTGCAGCGGCGCCTGCGCGCGCTCGTCGACGACGGCGCGAAGGCGCTCGCGATCGAGGTGTCGTCGATCGGCCTCGAGGAAGGCCGCGTCGACGATCTGCAGTTCGACGTCGCGGTGTTCACCAACCTGACGCGCGACCATCTCGACTATCACAGGACGATGGCCGACTACGAGGCCGCCAAGCGCCGGCTGTTCCAGTGGCCGGGGCTGACGCACGCGGTGATCAACGCCGACGACGCGGCCGGCGAGCGCTTTGCGCAAATCGCTGCCGCCCGCGGCGCGAGCGTGCTGCGGACGTCCGCGAGCGGCGCAGCCGAGGCGGAGTTGCGCGCCCGCAAGGTAGCGGTCCGTGCCGACGGATTGGCGTTCGAGATCTTCGGCGCATTCGGCGTGCGTCAGGTCGCGACCGACTTCATCGGCAACTTCAACGTGTCGAACCTGCTCGGCGTGATCGGTGTGCTCCTCACGGTCGGCGCGCCGATCGATGCCGCGCTGAATGCGCTGCAGGCGCTGTTGCCGGTGCCCGGACGCCTCGAACGAGTCGACGTCGCGCCCGGCGAACGGCCGGGTGGCATTGCCGCGCCGATGGTGCTGGTCGACTACGCCCACAAGCCGGACGCGCTCGAGAAGGCCCTCAACGCATGCCGTCCGATCGTCGACGCACGCGGCGGCGATCTGATCGTGATCTTCGGATGCGGCGGCGATCGCGATGCCGGCAAGCGTCCGATCATGGGCGAGATCGCCGCGCGGCTGGCCGACCGGGTCGTCGTCACCAGCGACAACCCGCGAACCGAGAACCCATCGGTCATCATCGACCAGATCGTCACCGGCATCGGCAACCTGGGCTTCAATCCGCTGAACTCCGGCTATACCGGACCGTCGCTCGACGAACGCGTCAAGGTCGAGCCGGACCGGCGGACCGCCATCTACGAGGCGATCGCGCTGGCGCAGGCCGCCGACGTCGTCGTGATCGCCGGCAAGGGACACGAGAGCTATCAGGAGATCGGCCGCGTCCGTCATCCGTTCTCGGATGTCGCGGTGGCGATCGAAGCGTTGCGTCGCGAACGCCGCCGCACGACGCGCGACCGGGAGCCTCGCGCATGCTGAGCCTGCGGGAGGTGGCCACGCTGACGCACGGCGAACTCGTCCGCGCACCTTCGACCGTGAGCAGCATGGCCGAACTCGAGGCGATCCAGGTCGACGCGATCACGACCGATAGCCGCGACGTTCCGCCCGGCGCGCTGTTCGTCGCGCTCGACGGCGAGTTCTTCGACGGTCATGCCTTCCTCGACGACGTCGCTGCACGCGGCGCGCGCGCCGTGCTGGTCGAACGGGGGCGCCATGCGGCGACGCTGCCGTCGGTGACGGTGAGCGACACGCGCCACGCGCTCGGCGACCTCGCCGCCGGATGGCGCGCGCGATTCCGCATGCCGCTGGTCGTCGTGACAGGCAGCAACGGCAAGACCACGACGAAGGAGATGATCGCGGCGATCATGATCGCGGCCTTCGGCGAAGACGGCTGCTGCGCGACGCGCGGCAACCTGAACAACGACATCGGCGTGCCGCAGACGCTGTTGCGTCTGCGCACCCACCATCGCGCGGCGGTGATCGAGGTCGGCATGAATCATCCGGGCGAAACCGCACGTCTCGCGCAGATTGCACGGCCCGACATCGCGCTGGTCGTGAATGCGCAGCGCGAGCACCAGGCGTTCATGCAGGGTGTTGCGGCCGTCGCCGATGAGCATGCCCTCGCGATCACCGCGCTGGCCGACGACGGCATAGCGGTCTATCCGGCGGACGATGCGTATGCGGCCGTATGGAAACACGCCGCCGGGGCGCGACGCATCGTCGACTTCGTGTGCGTCACCGCACGTGACGCGGAATCGTCGCCTGCAGCCGTGACCGGCCGCGCCTATCTCGGCACCGAGGAGATCGTCCTGCATCTGCACGCGGCGCAAGGCGACGTGACCGCGCGGCTCTCGGTCGCGGGTCTGCACAACGCGCACGACGCGACCGCGGCCGCGGCTGCCTGCATCGCGGCCGGCATCCCGCTCGATGCGGTCGGCGCGGGGCTCGAATCGTTCCGGCCGATGCGCGGCCGTTCGCAGCGCATCGTGATCGACGGCAACATCGTGGTCATCGACGATACCTACAACGCGAACCCCGATTCGATGCGTGCGGCGATCGACCTGCTCGCGTCGCATCCGGCGCCGCGGCTGATGGTGATGGGCGACATGGGTGAGGTCGGCGACGAAGGTCCGCGCTTCCACGCCGAGATCGGCAGGCACGCGCGCGCGACGGGTATCGAGACGCTGTACGCGTTCGGTACGGCCGGCCAGGCCAGCGTCGACGCGTTCGGATCCGAAGGCCGGCACTTCGAGACGATCGAGTCGCTGATCGAGGCCGTCGAAAGTTGGGTCGATGCCCGTACCGACGCCGGCGGCGCGATCGCCGTCAAGGGTTCACGCTTCATGCGGATGGAACGCGTCGTCGCGGCGTTGTGCGGCACCGCCGCGGGAGCGCACTGATGCTGCTCGCCCTCGCGCAATGGCTCGGCCAGGACATCCGCTTCTTCAATGTGTTCACGTACATCACGCTGCGCGCCGTCCTCGCGACGCTGACGTCGCTTTCGATCGGACTGCTGTGCGGGCCGCTCGTGATCCGTCGCCTGACCGCGTTGAAGATCGGCCAGGCCGTCCGCAGCGACGGGCCGCAGACCCATCTGATCAAGTCGGGCACGCCGACGATGGGCGGCGCGCTGATCCTGATCTCGATCGGCGTCGCGACGCTGTTGTGGTCCGACCTCAGCAATCGCTTCATCTGGGTCGTGATGCTGGTCACCTTCGGTTTCGGCTGGATCGGCTGGGTCGACGACTACCGCAAGGTGGTGCGCCGCGATCCGAACGGGATGAGCGCGAAGGAGAAGTTCTTCTGGCAGTCGATCATCGGCATCGTCGCGGCCATGTATCTCGCGTTCGCGGTCTCGGCGCAGAGCAACGCCGACGTCGCACGACTGTTCTTCGGCTGGATCCGCTCCGGCTTCGACATGGCGTTGCCGCCGAAGGCGGACTTCATCGTGCCGTTCTTCAAGAACGTGGCGTATCCGCTCGGCGCGATCGGCTTCATCGTACTGACCTACATCGTCATCGTCGGTACCAGCAATGCGGTCAACTTCACCGACGGCCTCGACGGCCTCGCGATCATGCCGACGATCCTGGTCGGCGCGGCGCTCGGACTGTTCGCCTACGTGACCGGCCGCGCCGACTACTCGCGCTATCTGCTGTTCCCGCACATACCGGGTGCGTCGGAGCTTCTTGTGTTCTGCGCGGCGCTGGCCGGCGCCGGTCTCGCCTTCCTGTGGTTCAACGCCTATCCGGCGCAGGTCTTCATGGGCGACGTCGGCGCGCTTGCGCTCGGCGGCGCGCTCGGCACCGTCGCCGTCATCGTGCGACAGGAGATCGTGCTTTTCATCATGGGCGGCGTGTTCGTCGCCGAGATCGTGTCGGTGGTGATCCAGGTCGTCTACTTCAAGTACACGAAGCGCCGTTACGGCGCCGGGCGGCGCGTGTTCCGGATGGCGCCGCTGCATCACCACTTCGAGGAGTCCGGCTGGAAGGAAACGCAGGTCGTCGTCCGGTTCTGGATCATCACGATGATGCTGGTACTCGTCGGTCTGTCGACGTTGAAGCTGCGATGAATCTCGCTCAACGATCCGTACTGGTCCTCGGGCTCGGCGAATCCGGTCTCGCGATGGCGCGTTGGTGCCTGCGCGAAGGCGCGTGTGTGCGCGTCGCCGACACGCGGGAATCACCGCCAAACCGCGACGCGCTCGAGGGCGTCGAACTGATCCTCGGCGCGTTCACGGAGGCGTTGCTCGACGGTGTCGAACTGATCGCGATCAGCCCCGGCCTGTCGCCGCAGGCGGAGCCGCAGGCGACCATGCTGATCGAGGCGAAGGCGGCCGGCATCCCGATCTGCGGCGAGATCGAACTGTTCGCGCAGAAGCTCGCCACTCTGAAAGACGAGAGCGGCTACGCACCGCGTGTCGTCGCGATCACCGGTACCAACGGCAAGACGACGGTGACGCGGCTCGTCGGCAAGATGTGCGAGAGCGCGGGCCGCTCGGTCGCAGTCGCCGGCAACGTGTCGCCCGCGGCGCTGGCCGCATTGACCGATGCGCTCGACGGTGGACAGCCGTTGCCCGACATCTGGGTCCTCGAGCTGTCGAGCTTTCAGCTCGACACGACGACGAGTCTCGTTGCCGACGGCGCGATCGTGCTGAACATCACGCAGGATCATCTCGACTGGCACGGCAGCATGGAGGCCTACGTGAAGGCGAAGGCGGCGATCTTCGCGCCGTCGACGGTTCGCGTGCTCAATCGCGACGACGCGCGGGTGCTCGCGATGGACGCGCTGGACGTGCCGTCGGTGCGCTTCGGACTCGATGTGCCGGAGCGGCCAGGCGACTTCGGCATCGTGCGCGACCGCAGCGACGCCGACAGCCTGCGCTGGCTCGCGGTCGCCGAGGGCGACGCTCCGGACGCGGAAGCGCGCGGGATCGTACCCGGCAAGACGATCGGCAAGCGCCGGGTCAGCAGGGCCGCGGCGCTGGCTGCCAACGGTCCGGTGCGCGTCAAGCGGTTGATGCCGGCCGATGCGCTGCGCATCCGCGGCGACCACAACGTCGCGAACGTCCTGGCCGCACTCGCGCTCGGTCGGGCGATCGGCCTGCCGATGGCCGCGATGCTGCACACCGCCCGCGCCTATCGCGGCGAGCCGCATCGGGTCGCGTTCGTGCTCGAACACGACAACGTCGACTGGATCGAGGACAGCAAGGGCACCAACGTCGGCGCGACCGCGGCCGCGCTGCAGGGCCTCGGTCGCAAGGTCGTGTTGATCGCCGGCGGTGTCGGCAAGGGCCAGGACTTCTCCCCGCTCGCGGCGCCCGTCGGGCGTCATGCGCGCGCCGTGATGCTGATCGGTCGCGACCGGGCAGTGATCGCCGACGCGTTGCGCGACACCGGCGTGCCGCTGTTCGAATGCGAGACGCTCGAACAGGCTGTCGACGAAGCCGCGCTGGTCGCCGAGCCGGGCGACGCGGTGCTGCTGTCGCCGGCCTGCGCGAGCTTCGACATGTTCCGCGACTACGAGGAACGCGCTGCGGTCTTCGTCGCCGCCGTACGACGCCTCGCGGCGACGGAGCACGCGACGTGTTGAACGACCTGCTCGGCAACCTCGGAGTGCGCCGCGGCCGCAACGCGATCGATCCGCTGAAGCCGACACGGTCCACGATGATGGCGTGGGACAAGCCGCTGTTCATCGTCTGCATCGCGCTGATGCTGCTCGGCTTGGTGATGATCTACTCGGCGTCGATCGCGTTGTCCGAGTCGCCGAAGTACAAGGTCCTCAAGCCTAGCGCGACCTACTTCCTGATGCGGCAGATGATCTTCATCGTCGTCGGCATGGCGGCCGCCGCAGTCGCGTTCCGCATCCCGCTCGCGAAGTGGCAGCGCTGGTCACCCTACCTGTTCATCGCGACCATCGTGCTGCTGGTCGCCGTGCTGGTACCGGGACTGGGGCGCGGCATCAACGGCGCGAAGCGCTGGATCTCGCTGTACGCGCTGAACCTGCAACCGTCTGAGGTGATGAAGCTGATGGTGGTGCTGTACGCGGCCGACTACACGGTCCGCAAGCAGGCCATGATCCATCAGTTCCGCAAGGGCTTCCTGCCGATGGCCGCGGTCGTCGTGCTGGTCGGCGCGCTGCTGCAGCTCGAACCCGACCTCGGCGCGTTCATGGTGATCGCGGCGGTCGCTTTCGGCATCCTGTTCCTCGGCGGCGTCAACGCCCGCATGTTCCTCGGGCTCAGCGGTGCGATGGGTGTCGGCTTCGTGCTGATGGTGATGCTGAACCCGTGGCGTCGCGCGCGTTTCTTCGCCTACCTCGATCCGTTCGACGAAGACAACGCGGCCGGCAAGGCCTATCAGCTGACGCATTCGCTGATCGCGTTCGGTCGCGGCGAATGGTTCGGCGTCGGCCTCGGCGGCAGCGTCGAGAAGCTGCACTACCTGCCGGAAGCGCATACCGACTTCCTGCTCGCGGTGATCGGCGAGGAACTCGGACTCGTCGGCGTCGTGATCGTGGTCGGGCTGTTCTTCTGGCTGGTCCAGCGCTCGTTCGAGATCGGCCGCCAGGCAATCGCGCTCGAGCGGACCTACGCGGGGCTGGTCGCGAAGGGTGTCGGCATCTGGATCGGCGTGCAGGCGTTCATCAACATGGGCGTGAACCTCGGGCTGCTGCCGACGAAGGGGCTGACGTTGCCGCTGATGAGCTACGGCGGCAGCGGCATCCTCGTCAACTGCGTCGCGTTCGCGCTGGTGCTGCGGGTGGATTATGAGAATCGAATCCTCATGCGCGGAGGCCGCGTATGACACTTCATGTCACCGGGATGACTTCGGCATGACCCGCACCCTCCTGATCATGGCCGGCGGTACCGGTGGCCACATCATGCCGGGGCTCGCGATCGCCGAGACGATGAAGGCGCGTGGCTGGGCGATCCGCTGGCTCGGCACCGCGCACGGGATGGAGAATCGTCTCGTGCCCGAGGCCGGCATCGCGCTCGACACGATCGCGTTCGCCGGCCTGCGTGGCAAGGGCATCGGCCACACGGTGCGCGGCATCGGCGAGCTCGTAGCCGGGTTGTTCGAAAGCATCCGCTTCATCGCGAAGCTGAAGCCGCATGCCGTCCTCGGCATGGGTGGTTACGTGACGGTGCCCGGCGGCCTCGCCGCTGCGATCTCGCGGGTCCCGCTCGCGCTGATGAACAGCGACTCTTCGCTGCTGATGTCTAACCGCGCGCTGAAGCCGTTCGCGATGCGGCTGATGTTCGGGCTGCCGGGCAAGATCGATGAGGCGGGGGACAAGGCGATGTGGACCGGCAGCCCGGTCCGTGCGGCGATCGGCGCGTTGCCGCCACCGGCCGTCCGTTACGCCGCTCGTATGGGTCCGCTGCGCGTGCTGGTGCTCGGCGGCAGCCTCGGTGCGGCGACGCTCAATCGCAACGTGCCGCTCGCGCTGGCGACGCTGCCCGAAGCCGACCGACCGATCGTGATCCATCAGGCCGGCGCGCAGCATGCGGAAGCACTGTCCGCGGTCTATCGCGACGTCGGCGTTGCCGCATCGGTGCAGCCGTTCATCGCCGACATGGCCGCCTGCTATGCGGAAGCCGACCTCGTGATCTGCCGCGCCGGCGCGATCACTGTCAGCGAGCTGACCGCGGCCGGTGTCGCCAGCATCCTCGTGCCGCTGCTCGCATCGACCACGACCCATCAACGCGACAACGCGATCTGGCTGGCAGCCGCCGGCGCCGCGGTCCACCTGCCTCAGAGGGAGCTCACCGCCCAGTCGCTCGCGACACTGCTCGGATCGCTGACGCGCGAGCGCCTGCTCGACATGGCCGAGGGCGCGCGTGCACTCGGCAAGCCGCAGGCGACCGCGACCGTCGCCGACGAGATCGAAGCGATCGCGCGCAAGGACCTCTCGTGAAGCACAAGATAAAAAACATCCACTTCGTAGGCACACCGGACGCGCAGCGTCCACGTCGTCGCCCTGTGGCTCGATGCGAAGCATCGCCGCCGATGCCGGGAATCACGGCTGTGCTTCGCGACCGAAAGGTGCTTCGATGAAGCACAAGATCAAGAACATCCACTTCGTAGGCATCGGAGGTTCGGGGATGTCCGGCATCGCCGAAGTCTTGCTGAACCTCGGCTACACGATCACCGGGTCCGACACGTCGGTCAACGCGGCCACGCAGCGGCTCGTACAGTTCGGCGCCGACGTCAAGAAGGGTCACGACGCCGCGCATGTCGCTCACGCCGATGCGATCGTCGTCTCGAGCGCGGTCCGAAACGACAACCCCGAAGTCGTCGAGGCACGGCTGCGACGCATCCCCGTCGTTCCGCGCGCGGTCATGCTGAGCGAGCTGATGCGGCTCAAGCGCGGCATCGCGATCGCCGGAGCCCACGGCAAGACCACGACGACCAGCCTCGTCGCGTCGGTGCTCGCCCAGGCAGGTCTCGATCCGACCTTCGTGATCGGTGGCCGCCTCAACAGCGCCGGCGCGAACGCGCGGCTCGGGCAGGGCGACTACATCGTCGTCGAGGCCGACGAATCGGACGCGTCGTTCCTGAACCTGCTGCCGGTGATGGCCGTGATCACGAACATCGACGCCGATCACATGGAGACCTACGGCCATGACTTCGCGCGGTTGAAGCAGGCGTTCATCGAATTCACGCAGCGGCTGCCCTTCTACGGCACTGCCATCGTGTGCCTCGACGACGCGAACGTCCGCGAGATCATGCCGTTGATCTCGAAGCCGCTGACCACCTACGGTGTGCATCCGGATGCGCAGATCCGCGCGCACGACGTGCGGCCCGACGGCGGCCGCATGCGCTTCACCGTGACACGCCAGAACGGCATCACGCTGCCATCGCTCGACGTGACGCTGAACCTGCCGGGCCTGCACAACGTGCAGAACGCGTTGGCTGCGATCGCGGTCGCGACCGAACTCAACGTCGACGGCGAAGCGATCCGTGAGGCGCTCGCGCACTTCACGGGCGTCGGCCGCCGTTTCCAGAGGCTCGGCGACGTCCAGATCCCCGGCACTGGCGGGGTCGCATCGACCGGCTCGTTCACGCTGATCGACGACTACGGTCACCACCCGGTCGAGATGGACGCGACGCTTGCCGCATCGCGCGGCGCGTTCCCCGGCCGCCGCGTCGTGCTCGCGTTCCAGCCGCATCGCTATACCCGCACTCGCGACCTGTTCGAGGATTTTGCCCGCGTGCTGTCGTCGGCCGATGCGGTCGTGTTGAGCGAGGTGTATGCCGCCGGCGAGGCGCCGATCGTCGCGGCCGACGGACGCTCGCTCGCGCGTGCCGTGCGCGTCGCCGGTCGCGTCGAACCGGTATTCGTCGACGACATCGACCAGATGCCCGACGCGATCCTCGGCGTGGTCCACGACGGCGACGTCGTCATCACGATGGGTGCCGGCTCGATCGGCGGCGTGCCGGGCAAGCTGCTGGAGAAGACGCGATGACCGCGCGTGATCCGAAGGCCTTCGGCAAGGTCGGCGTGCTGCTCGGCGGGCTGTCGGCCGAGCGCGAGATCTCGCTGATGTCGGGTAACGGGGTGCTCGCCGCGTTGAAGGCGGAGGGCGTCGACGCGCACGGATTCGATCCGGCTGAACGTCCGCTCGGCGAACTCGCGAGCGAAGGCTTCGACCGCGTCTTCATCGCCCTTCACGGCCGCTTCGGCGAAGACGGCACGATCCAGGGCGCTCTGGAACTGCTCGGCATCGCGTACACCGGCAGCGGCGTGATGGGGTCGTCGGTCGCGATGGACAAGGTCTTCACGAAGCGCATCTGGGAAAGTCAGCATCTGCCGACCCCGCGCTACGCGGTGCTCGACCACAACAGCGACCTGCGCCAGGTGCCCGACCGGCTCGGTCTGCCGCTGATCGTGAAGCCGCCGCACGAAGGCTCGACGATCGGCATCTCGAAGGTCGTCGGCTACTCGCAGATGGGAGAGGCCTACGAGCTCGCCGCGCGCTTCGACGACGTCGTGCTGGCCGAGGAATTCGTCGCCGGCCGCGAGCTGACGGTGTCGATCGTCGAACGCGCCGATGGCCGGTTGGAAGCGTTGCCGATCATCGAGATCGTCGCGCCGCGAGGCAACTACGACTATCAGAACAAGTATTTCACCGACGACACGCGCTACCTGTGCCCGGCGCCGATCGACGACGCGCTGACGCGACGCATCCGTGCGCTCGCGCTCGAAGCGTTCGTCGCGATCGGCTGCGAAGGCTGGGGCCGCGTGGACTTCATGCTCAGGCAGGCGGACGACGAACCCTTCCTGCTCGAGATCAATACCTCGCCAGGGATGACCGGCCATTCGCTGGTGCCGATGGCGGCGCGCGCGATCGGGCTGAGCTACGAACACCTGTGCGTCGAGGTGCTCGCCAGCGCGCGGCTGAAGACGCGCCGCGCGAAGCTGTCGGACGCGACACGGGTGACCGAATTGCCGGAGGACGACGAATGAACGTCGTCGATCGCGGGAGCGCCCATGTGGGATAGCCCGCGCATCGTCAACATGATCGCGCTGACGATCGCGACCGTCGCGCTCGTGGCGATCACGGCCGGTGCGGCCGCGTGGGCGTCGCGCCGCCCGATGTTCGCGCTGAAGTCGATCCGCATCGAGCCGGTCGCGATCAGCGACGTCGTCGCGCAGTCGGCACCGCTCCCGGCGCTGCGTCACGTCAACGTCGCGACGATCCGCCAGGCCGCGCTGCCGCGCATCCTCGCGTCGACGTCGGGCAACTTCTTCACGGTCGATCTCGAGGCCGTGCGACGTGCGTTCGAGACCGTCGCCTGGGTGCGCCGGGCGCAGGTGCGCCGCGAATGGCCGAATCGGCTGGTGGTGCGGATCGAGGAGCATCAGGTGCTCGGCACCTGGGACGACGGGCGCCTCGTCAACACGTTCGGCGAGCTGTTCACGGCGAATCCTGCCGAGGCCGAAGAAGACGACACGACGCTGCCGGAACTCGCGGGGCCCGAAGGCAGCGAGCGCGACGTCGCGTCTCGCTACGTCGACTTCAAGAGCTGGTTCGCGCGGCTTTCGCTCGTTCCGGATCAGGTCACGTTGTCGCCGCGCTACGCGTGGACCGTTCATTTCGACAACGGCACCGACAGCGGGCTGACCGTCGACCTCGGACGCGAGCGCGACGGCAACACGATACCGGAGCGTGTCCTGCGGATGCTCAACGCATGGCCCGCGCTGACTGCGCGCTGGCCGAAGCCGACGCTGATCGACCTGCGCTATCCGAACGGTTTCGCGTTGCGCGCCGAAGGATTGCGGCTGGCCGCAGAGACGCCGGCCGTACTGCCGCGCAAGGTCGTCGCCAGGCCGAATGCCGCGCACAAGTCCCGCCCCATCCAGAAAGAAACGAAGGCAACGCGATGAACCAAAAACCAGCGCTCGGGGAAACGACGTGACCAAGGACGCCAAGGACCTGATCGTCGGCCTCGACATCGGCACGTCGAAAGTGGTCGCGGTCGTCGCGGAGCTGCAGGCCGACGGCCGCTTCGACGTGATCGGCATGGGTCAGCACGAATCGAAGGGACTCAAGAAAGGCGTGGTCGTCAACATCGAGACCACGGTCAACTCGATCCAGCGTGCGCTGGAAGAAGCCGAGTTGATGGCCGACTGCAAGATCCGCGACGTCTACACCGGCATCGCCGGCAGCCACATCAAGAGCTTCAACTCCAGCGGCATGGTCGCGATCAAGGACAAGGAAGTCACCGCGACCGACGTCGCGCGCGTGATCGAAACCGCGAAGGCCGTCAGCATCCCGGGCGATCAGCAGATGCTGCACGTGCTGACCCAGGAGTTCATCGTCGACGGCCAGGAAGACGTCCGCGAACCGCTCGGCATGAGCGGGATGCGGCTCGAGGTCAAGGTCCACATCGTGACCGGCGCGGTCAGCGCCGCGCAGAACATCGTCAAGTGCGTGCGTCGCTGCGGGCTCGAGGTGCAGGACCTGATCCTGCAGCCGCTCGCGTCCAGCCTCGCGGTGCTGACCGACGACGAGAAGGAACTCGGCGTCGTGCTGGTCGACGTCGGCGGCGGTACGACCGACATCGCGATCTTCACCGGCGGCGCGATCCGCCACACCGCGGTGATCCCGATCGCCGGAGATCAGATCACGAACGACATCGCGATGGCGTTGCGCACGCCGACCGCGGACGCAGAAGACATCAAGGTCTCGCACGGCACCGCCAAGCAGGTGCTGGCCAACGCCGACGACATGATCGAGGTTCCCGGCATCGGCGAGCGCGGCCCGCGGATGCTGAGCCGGCAGGCGCTGGCGGCGGTCATCGAGCCGCGCGTCGAGGAGTTGTTCTCGCTGGTCCAGCAGGTGGTGCGCGAGTCGGGCTACGAAGAATTGTTGTCGTCCGGCGTCGTCCTGACCGGTGGCACGGCGTTGATGGACGGGATGGTCGAACTCGGCGAGGACATCTTCCTGAAGCCGGTGCGGCTGGGCGTGCCCGACTACAACGGCAATCTGTCGGACGTGGTGAGAAGCCCGCGCTTCTCGACGGCGATGGGGTTGTTGCAGGAGGCGCGGGTGCAGCGGTTGCGCGGCCGTCGCGTGGCTTCGAGTCGTGGCGGCGTGAAGGACATCTTCCAGCGGATGCGGGAGTGGTTCGTGGGCAATTTTTAAGGCAACGGGTGGCGATGCAGGCAGCAGTTGAAAGTGCAGCAGCGGAAAGGCACAAGGAATTCGGATACGGCCACGCGTCGAATCCCAAGTCCTGGTTCCTGAATCGTGTTCGAAATTGGTCGGACTCAAATCGGAGATTCTCATGACGTTTGAAATGCTCGGTAACGAAGCACAGGGGGCGGTCATCAAGGTGATCGGTGTCGGCGGCGCGGGCGGCAATGCCGTGCAGCACATGATCAATCGCGGCGTGCAGGGCGTGGACTTCATCTGCGCCAACACCGACGCACAGGCGCTCGCGCGCTCGAAGGCGGAGACGGTGATCCAGCTCGGCAAGTCGGGGCTGGGCGCCGGTGCGAAGCCGGAGAACGGCCGCGCCGCCGCAGAAGAAGCGCGCGAGCGCATCGCCGACTCGCTGCGCGATGCGCACATGGTCTTCATCACGGCCGGCATGGGCGGAGGCACGGGTACCGGCGCGGCGCCGATCGTGGCCCAGGTCGCGAAAGAGCTCGGCATCCTGACCGTCGGCGTCGTCTCGAAGCCGTTCGGCTTCGAAGGCAGCCGCAAGATGCGCACCGCCGAAGACGGCCTCGACATGCTCGGCTCGCACGTCGACTCGCTGATCGTCGTGCTCAACGAGAAGCTCGAAGAGGTGATGGGCGAAGACGCGGAGATGGACGCGTGCTTCAAGTGCGCCGACGACGTCCTGCACAACGCGGTCGCAGGCATCGCGGAGATCATCAAGGTCGACGGCCTGATCAACGTCGACTTCGAGGACGTGAAGACCGTGATGAGCGAGCAGGGCAAGGCGATGATGGGCACCGCGATGGCCAACGGCATCGACCGCGCACGGCTGGCGGCCGAACAGGCGGTCACGAGCCCGCTACTCGAAGGCGTCGACCTGTCGGGTGCGCGCGGCGTGCTGGTCAACATCACTGCGAGCCGCACGCTGAAGCTGCGTGAGACGCGCACGGTGATGGAGACCATCAGCGCGTTCGCAGCGGAAGACGCGACCGTCATCATGGGTGCGGTCTACGACGACACGATGGGCGACAACCTGCGCGTGACGGTCGTCGCGACCGGGCTCGGTCGCGCGAAGCAGCGTCCGCAACTGGTCTCGACGTCCCAACCCGGGGTGCAGCATCTCCTGAAGACCGGCACCGACAACGGCTTCCCTGCCGCGATCGGACAGCCGATCGCGACGGCCGCCGGCGGCTACGAGCAGTACGACCAGCCCGCGGTTTGGCGCACCCGCGAACACGCGGCGGCGCGCGTCACGGCGCTCGAGGAGAGCGGCATGGATCGCCTGGAGATCCCGGCGTTCCTTCGCAAGCAGGCCGACTGATGGGACTGCGGCGGACGTCGTGCCTTCGCGGTTCGGAAGAAGCGTCGTCCGTCGCGAGTCGTCGCCGGACATCGCGACGCGTCTCCGTCGAATCGGGTGCGCGGTTAAAATCCGCCGGGTGCCCTTCCTTTCGAACTTCTCTCATTCCCCGGTCCGTCGCGTGTTCTCCAGCGGCCTGACCGGGTCCGGTCGAGGCCTCGGTATCGCGACGACGCTGTCGATCACGCTGCTGGCGGCCGTGTTGTCCACCGTCGCGGCAGTCGCGCCAGCCGACGCCGCGCCACGCAGGAAGGCTGCCGTCGCCGCCCCGGTTCCGCCGGTGATGCGCCTCGGCGACGCCGTCAAGCCGCTCGCCTACGATGCCGAGTTGACCGTGGTGCCGACGCAGGAACGCTTCACGGGACACCTGATCGTCCACGTCGAGCTCACGAAGGCCACCGATTTCTTCTGGATGAACGCGACGCGGCTCGACATCCGCAGTGCCAGCGTCGTCGCGGGAAACAAGACCTTCGTCGCGAAGACGGTCGCAGGGGGTCACGACTTCGTCGGACTGCGCTTCGCGACGCCGATCGCGGCCGGTCGCGCGGTGATCACGGTCGACTACGACGGGGTGATCGATCGCACCGAGACGGCCGGCATCTTCAAGCAGCAGGACGGCGACCAGTGGTATGCGTTCACGCAGTTCGAGGCCACGGACGCGCGGCGCGCCTTCCCGTGCTTCGACGAGCCCGGCTGGAAGACGCCGTGGCACCTGACGCTGGTGGTGCCGGCCGGCAACGTCGCCGCATCGAACATGCCGATCACCGGCGAGGAGCCGGTCGTCGCAGCTCCCCAGCCGCCGCCGCGCAAGGGCGCGCCTGCACCGGCACCGGCGATGGCGATGAAGCGTGTCCATTTCGCGCCGACCCCGCCGCTGCCGAGCTACCTCGTCGCGTTCGCCGTCGGGCCGTTCGATGTCGTCGACGGCGGTCGCGCCGGTAAGAAGGGCACGCCGCTGCGCTATCTGGTTCCGAAAGGCCACGCCGGCGAGGTCGCGTTCGCGAAGGAGGCGACGCCGAAACTGCTCGAGCAACTCGAGGACTACTTCGGGCAGCCTTACCCGTACGACAAGCTCGACGCGGTCGCTATTCCGATCACGGTCGGATTCGGCGCGATGGAGAACGCCGGCCTGATCACCTATCGGATGCCGCTGATCGCGGCCCGCCCCGAGCAGGAGGGCGAGCAGTTCCGGCGCGAATACGCGAGTGTCGCCGCGCACGAGATGGCACATCAGTGGTTCGGCGACCTCGTGACGATGCAATGGTGGAACGACGCTTGGCTCAATGAATCGTTCGCGACCTGGATGAGCGCGAAGACGGTCGAGCGCGCGTACCCGGTCTGGCAGACGCGGCTGTCCGCCGACGAGCGGCGCAAGGCGGCAATCCTCATCGACCGGCTCATCTCGACGCGACCGGTCCGCCAGCCGGTCAATACGCCCGACGACCTCGGCAATACCTTCGACGCGATCACCTACGAGAAGGGCGCGACCGTTCTCGGGATGTTCGAGACCGCAATCGGCGAGGAGCGCTTTCGCAATGGCGTCCGGCGCTACCTGTCCGAGCACGCGAACGGCAACGCACGTGCCGAGGACTTCTTCGCCGCCGTGACGACCGAGGCCGGGCCCGACAATGCCGCGACCATCGCAGGGCTGAAGTCTTTCCTCGAGCAACCCGGCGCGCCGCGACTCGCCGTATCGCTCGACTGCGGCGCCGACGGCAAGGGCGCGCCGAAGCTGGTGTTGAACCAGTCGCGCTATCTGCCGTCGCGGCCGGTCGGCGATCCCGCGTCGATCCAGCGCTGGACCTTCCCCGCATGTTTCCAGTTCGGGCGGGGCGGTGACTTCAACGAACTGTGCACGCTGGTGCAGGAACCACGCGCGGTCGTGCCGCTGCCGGCCGGTGAGATGTGTCCGGCATGGGTGCTGCCGAACCGCGGCGGCAGCGGCTATTTCGTCTCGTCGCTGACCGGTGACCTGACGCTGCAGCTGGTGCGCACGCCGCTGCTGCCATCCGAGGCGATCCCGGCGCTCGACGACGCAGCGCTGCTGGTCGGCAGCGGCGAATGGCCGGCCGACCTCGGGCTCGAATTCGCCGCGCGCTTCGCGAACAACCGGCAGGTCGCGGTGATCGAAGCGGCCGTGGGCCTGGCCGGTGAGGTGCGCGGCTCGTGGCTCGAGGACGCGACCGATCGCGACGGATTCGCGCGCTACGTGCAGAAGAATTTCGGTGGCAAGGCCAGGGCGCTCGGCTGGAGCGCGAAGCCTGCCGATCGCGAGGGCGACCAGACGCTGCGACGCAAGCTGCTCCCGTGGGTTGCAGAACTCGGCGCCGACGCCGGGCTGCAGCGCGATGCGACGAAGCTGTCGCGCGACTGGCTATCCTCGAAGGCGCCGTTGCCGATCGGTGCGCGTGAGGCGCTACAGACCGCGGCGCGGATCGCGCAGGGCACGCCCGGTCGCGACCTGCTCGACGCGCTGGTCGATGCCCTTGGACGGTCCAGCGGCATCGACCGCGAAACACTGCTGTTCACGCTCGGATCGTTCCGCGATCCGGCGCTCGCGGACGCGGCCTACGACACGCTGTTCAGCGAGCGCGGCGATCCGCGCGACGGACTGACCGCGATGGCCGGCAGCGCACGCGACGAGGCGGCCGCCATTCAGGCCATCCACTATCTGCGCGGACACTACGACGCCGTGGTGCGCCGCCTTCCCGAAAGGGCGGGAGGGACGCTGCCGAGCGTCGGGGCCAGGCTCTGCGATGCTACGGCGAAGTCCGACTTCGACGCGACCTTCGCCGATCGCGCGGCGCAACTCATCGGCGGCGCACGCAACTACGCGCAGACCGACGAGCGAATCGGCATCTGCATCGCCGCGCGGCAGTTACAGCGCGCAACACTGAAAGCTTATGCTGCAAAGCAATAAACCACTATAATCCTTCGGAATCAAGAAGCTATTACGGCGGAGACAACGATGTTGCGGCAACGAACCATCCATCAGATCGTCAAGACGACCGGCATCGGTCTGCATTCGGGGACGCGCGTCGTGCTGTCGTTGCGCCCCGCGCAGCCCGACACCGGCATCGTGTTTCGTCGCATCGATCTCGATCCGCCGGTCGACCTCCCCGCCAACGCGATGGCGATCGGCGACACCCGCCTCGCGTCGACGCTGCAGGTCGGCGACGTCAAGGTGTCGACCGTCGAGCATCTGATGTCCGCATGCGCCGGGCTCGGCATCGACAACCTCTATGTCGACGTGACCGCCGAAGAAATCCCGATCATGGACGGCAGTGCGAGCTCGTTCGTGTTCCTGCTGCAGTCGGCTGGTATCGACGAGCAGCCGCGGGCGAAGAAGTTCATCCGCGTGAAGAAGCCGGTCGAGATCCGCGTCGCCGACACGTCGGGCCGCAACGACGACGCGTGGGTGCGCCTCGATCCCTACTTCGGCTTCAAGCTCGACTTCTCGATCGACTTCAAGCACCCGGCGATCGACGCGACCGGCCAGAAGCACAGCATCGACTTCGCCGAGACCTCTTACGTGAAGGACATCGCGCGCGCGCGGACCTTCGGCTTCATGCACGAGGCCGAGGCATTGCGGTCGATGGGACTCGCACGCGGTGGCAGCTTCGACAACACGATCGTGATGGACGAGTACCGCATCCTCAACGGCGAGGGGTTGCGTGATTCGGCCGAATTCGTGAAGCACAAGATCCTCGACGCGATCGGCGACCTCTACGTGATCGGCCATCCGCTGATCGGCGCGTACAGCGGACATAAGTCCGGGCACGCGATGAACAATCGTCTGCTGCGTGCGTTGCTGGCCGACGAGGCGGCGTACGAAGTCATCACGTTCGACGAAGAAGCCAAGGCGCCGAAGGCGTTCACGTTCGGGCTGGTCAGCGAGTTGATCCCCGCCTAGTTCACGCGCGCGGTCTTCGGCGCAGCAAGCGCTCCACTGCCGATTTCAGCGGCGAATCCTCGAGTTGGCTATGCAGCGCGGCAAAGGCGTCGACACCGTCCTGCGGGATCGCGGTCTGCGAAGAAGCACGCCAAGTTGTTGAAACGGTTGAAGAACCCAGTGGTTGAACGCGCATCTTAATTGCGTTAACCTTCCAACCCCGGTGAAGCAGGCCGTCGCGCAGGCGCGGCAGCGTCTGCCGAAGTTTGGCGGCAGCACCCGCCGACGAGACGCGCAGGACCACCGTCTCGTCGTCGAATCCCGATACTTCGCAATTCTCGCCGAGCTTCGCCGGCATCAAGGCAAGCAGGTCTTCACGCAGTTTCAGCATGCGTTGCGCCGCGGGCAGCAGACCGGCCGCTCCGTCATCGCGTTGCAGGAATTCGAGTACCGAGGTCGGGCTGTGCCGCGGCGACGGTTGTCGCGGATACGATTTCATCATCACGGTGGTTCGGTGAGACCGGAGTAGAAGACACCAGTGCAAATCATTCTATTGCATCGACGGCTGGCTCAAGCCCGCACGTTGACGCTCAGCAACCGGCGGATCGCGGCGTACGCGGCGCTGGTGATCGTCACGTTCGTTCTGCTCGCTGCGGGCGTCGCGACGCTGTTCGTCCGCTATGCCGCGCAGAGCAAGTTGCCGGTGGTTCGCGAGATGCTGGACATCGGCGCGGCCGACGATGACGCTCGGAAAGAGCGATACCTGCGCGAGAATCTCAACGCGATGGCGGTCAAGCTCGGCGAGATGCAGGCGCAGCTGATGCGGCTCGATGCGCTCGGCGGTCGCGTCTCCGGACTGGCCGGCATCGATCCGCAGGACTTCGAGTTCAAGTCGCTGCCGCCGCGCGGCGGACTGACAGCGGGCGACGCGCACAAGATGTCGATGCCCGAGCTGAAGACGCAGCTCGACAGCGTGGCGCTCGCCGTCGAGCATCGCAGCGACTACCTCAACGCGATCGAGACCGAGCTGATCGACGCGACGCTGAAAAGCAAGATGATGCCGACCATCCAGCCGGTCGACGTCGCGTACAACGCGTCGGGCTTCGGCGCCCGGATCGATCCGTTCAACGGGTCGCAGGCGATGCATCAGGGCATCGACTTCGTCGCGCCGGCCGGTACGCCGATCGTCGCGGCGGCAGGGGGCGTCGTGATCGCTTCCGAGTGGCACCACGACTTCGGCAACATGGTCGAGATCGACCACGGCAACGACATCACGACGTTGTATGCCCACGCGTCGAAGGTCTATGTGCGGGTCGGCGACATCGTCAAGCGCAACCAGCACATCGCGGACATCGGCTCGACCGGTCGGGCGACCGGCGCGCATCTGCACTTCGAAGTGCATGTCAAGAACGTGCCGCAGAACCCGGAGAAGTTCCTCCACGCGGATGCGAGCGAGGCGCCCCCGGCCAGGCGCGCCAGCCTCCGTTGAGGCCGGTTGCGAGCCCTCCCGTCCGATCGCCGCTTGTTTTCGCGTGGTCGGACGCCATCTCGACCGTCGATCCGGATCGGCTCGGCGCGACCGGTCGGTGCGATCGACGGAGGTCCGCATGATAAAATCGCCGCCTTTCGCCGGCGCCAGTGTTTGCGGGTTGATCAAACGGACGCCGCAGTGCACCCGGCAGGTTCGAACCGACCGCCGATCGCAAGGTCGGACGCAGAACGATGGTCGAACCTTCTCGCCCGGTGTCGGTGGTCCCGCATGATCGGCTCGACATCCGGTTTGAGCGTCCGGCCCGAAGTGCGCACCTAGGAAGCACGGGGACTCGTCCAGTGCTTCCATAACGAGCGGTACATCCTTTCTCCATGCTGACAGGTGTTCTCAAGAAGGTCTTCGGCAGTCGCAACGAGCGACTGTTGAAGCAGTACCGACGGTCGGTGGCCGCGATCAATGCGCTCGAACCGACGGTGATCAACCTGTCGGACGAAGAGCTTCGACAGAAGACGGTGACGCTGACGGCGCGACATGCCGCCGGCGAGACGCTCGACGAGTTGTTGCCCGAGGCGTTCGCGGTGGTCCGCGAGGCGTCCAAGCGCGCGCTCGGCATGCGCCACTTCGATGTGCAGCTGCTCGGCGGCATCGCGTTGCACGAAGGCAAGATCGCCGAGATGCGGACCGGCGAAGGCAAGACGTTGACCGCGACGCTGCCGGTCTATCTGAATGCGCTGACCGGCAACGGCGTGCACCTGATCACCGTCAACGACTACTTGGCGCAACGCGACGCCGAATGGATGGGGCGCCTCTACGGCTTCCTCGGGCTCACCGTCGGCGTCAACCTGTCGCAGATGCCGCACGACGAGAAGCAGCAGGCCTATCTGGCCGACATCACCTACGGTACCAACAACGAGTTCGGTTTCGACTACCTGCGCGACAACATGGTCTATGAGACCGGCGAGCGCGTGCAGCGCGGGTTGGCCTACGCGATCGTCGACGAAGTCGATTCGATCCTGATCGACGAGGCGCGCACGCCGCTGATCATCAGCGGACAGGCCGAGGATCACACCGAGCTGTATGTCCGCCTGAACGCGGTGCCGCCGCTGCTAGACCGGATGAAGCAGGAGGCCAAGCCGAACGAGCCCGAGCCCGAAGGCGACTTCTGGGTCGACGAGAAGGGCCACCAGATCCAGCTTTCCGAGGCCGGCCACGAGAAGGCCGAGAAGATCCTCGAGGACATGGGGATGCTGCCGGAAGGTGCGTCGCTGTACGACCCTGCCAACATCCTGCTGGTCCATCACCTGATGGCCGCGCTGCGTGCGCACAACCTGTTCCACAAGGATCAGCAGTACGTGGTCCAGCCGGGCAGCGAAGGCACGGGTGAAGTCGTGATCGTCGACGAGTTCACCGGTCGGCTGATGGTCGGTCGGCGCTGGTCGGACGGGCTGCACCAGGCCGTGGAAGCCAAGGAAGGCGTGAAGATCCAGAACGAGAACCAGACGCTCGCGTCGATCACGTTCCAGAACTATTTCCGCATGTACGGCAAGCTCGCCGGCATGACCGGCACGGCCGACACCGAGGCCTACGAGTTCCAGGAGATCTACAACCTGGAGACCGTGGTGCTTCCGCCGAACAAGATGTCGGCGCGCAACGACAAGCTCGACCAGGTCTACAAGTCCGCGGCCGAGAAGTACAACGCGATCATCATCGACATCGAGGACTGCCGCGCCCGAGGACAGCCGGTGCTGGTCGGAACGACGTCGATCGAGAACTCCGAACTGTTGTCGGAACTTTTGAAGAAGAAGAAATTCCCGCACGAAGTGCTCAACGCGAAGCAGCATGCGCGCGAGGCCGAGATCATCGTCCAGGCGGGTGCGCCGGGTGCCGTGACGATCGCCACCAGCATGGCCGGTCGCGGGACCGACATCGTGCTCGGCGGCAACGTCGAGAAGCAGATGGACTTCCTGCAGGCCGATCCGTCGAAGAGCGACGAAGACAAGACGGCCGGCGTCGAGGAGTTGCGCAACGCGTGGCAGGGGTTGCACGACAAGGTCACCAACGCCGGCGGGCTGCACATCATCGGCACCGAACGCCACGAATCGCGCCGCGTCGACAACCAGCTTCGTGGCCGGTCCGGTCGCCAGGGCGACCCGGGGTCGTCGCGCTTCTACCTGTCGCTCGACGATCCCCTGCTGCGGATCTTCGCCGGCGATCGCGTCCGCGCGATCATGGACCGGCTGAAGATGCCCGAAGGCGAGCCGATCGAGGCCGGTATCGTGATGCGGTCGATCGAGACCGCGCAGCGCAAGGTCGAGGCGCGCAACTTCGATATCCGCAAGCAGTTGCTGGAATACGACGACGTCGCGAACGACCAGCGCAAGGTCATCTACCAGCAGCGCAACGAACTGCTCGAGGCGCGCGACATCTCCGAGACGATCGCATCGCTGCGTCACGGCGTGTTCACCGCGGTGGTCCGTAACGCCGTGCCCGAAGGCGCGATCGAGGAGCAGTGGGACGTGCCCGGCCTCGAGCGCACGCTCGCCTCGGAGTGGCAGCTCGAGGTTCCGCTGACCAGGCTGCTCGAGACCGAGACGTCGTTGACCGACGAGGACATCCTCGAGCGCGTGCTGAAGGCGGCCGACGCCGCCTACGACGCGAAGATCGCGATCGCCGGCAAGGAGGCCTTCGGCGGCTTCGAGCGGTCGATCATGTTGCAGAGCCTGGACTCGCACTGGCGCGAGCATCTCGCGGCGCTCGACCATCTGCGGCAAGGTATCCATCTGCGCGGCTATGCGCAGAAGAATCCGAAGCAGGAATACAAGCGCGAAGCCTTCGAACTGTTCTCGGCGCTGCTCGACGCGATCGGCAACGAGGTCACGCGCTTCATCTCGACGGTCCGCGTGCAGACGCAGGAGCAGATCATCGCGGCCGAAGAGCAGATGGCGGCGGCCGCGCCGGCGCTCGAGAACGTCCGCTACCAGCACGCCGACTTCGACGAGGCGCTGGCGACGGTGGCCGACGTCGACGAGGTCGCGGTCGAAGCGACCGAACCGGTCGGCCGTCTGCAGCAGCGCACCGAGGCGCCGCGCGTGATGCAGGTGCAGCGCTTCGCCGACAAGGTCGGCCGCAACGATCCGTGTCCGTGCGGCAGCGGCAAGAAGTACAAGAACTGCCACGGCAAGCTGGCTTGAATGGAGGCGGTGAAAGCACGGAGATGACGGATCACATCGACCTACGAAGCGACACCGTCACCCGTCCGACTGCCGCGATGCGTGCGGCGATGGCGAGCGCCGACGTCGGTGACGACGTCTATGGCGACGACCCCACGATCAATCGGCTGCAGGCGCGGATGGCCCAGATGGCCGGCATGGAGGCCGCACTGTTTCTGCCATCAGGAACGCAGAGCAATCTCGTTGCGCTGATGGCCCACTGCGCGCGCGGCGACGAGTATCTCGTCGGCCAGGTCGCGCATACCTATCGCTACGAAGGCGGCGGTGCGGCGGTACTCGGCAGCATCCAGCCGCAGCCGCTCGAGAACGCGCCCGACGGCACCATCCCGATCGAGAAGCTGCGGGCCGCCGTCAAGCCGCACGACGATCACTTCGCACGGACCCGACTGATCGCGCTCGAGAACACGATCCACGGCCGGGTCATCCCGCAGGCCTACGTCGAAGAGGTCGCCGCCTTCGCGACCGAAGCGAAGCTGATGATGCATCTGGACGGCGCGCGGATCTTCAACGCGGTCGTGGCGAGCGGCACGACGCTGGCGAGCCTGTGCGCGCCGTTCGACTCGGTCTCGATCTGCCTGTCGAAGGGTCTCGGCGCGCCGGTCGGCTCGGTATTGTGCGGCACGCACGACCTCATCACCGACGGTCACCGCTGGCGCAAGATGCTCGGCGGCGGCCTCAGGCAGGCCGGCATCCTTGCGGCGGCGGGCCTCTACGCGCTCGACCATCATGTCGATCGACTCGCCGACGATCACGGCAACGCCGCATTCCTGGCCGACGGCCTGCGCGGTCTCGGGCTCGCGGTCCGTGGACCGTTCACGAATATGGTCTTCGTCGACATCGCCGCTTCCGACGTTGCGGGGATGGCGACGACGCTGCGCGATGCGGGCATCGTCGCCAGTGTCGGCACGCACACGCGTTTCGTCACTCACCTGGATATCGATCGCGCGATGATCGAGCGGGTGATCGCCGCCGTGAAGGCGCACTACGCGCGGTAGGTCCCTAGCGCGGGGCGTCGCCTTGCGCCTGCCCCTTCAACGTCAGCCAGATCTCGTTGCGCCGCATGAACCACGGCGTGAACGGCGCGTTGTAGCGCGACAGCGTCGGCTCGCCCGTCCAGGGCAACTGTGCCGCACGCAGTGCTGCCTCGAGCTTGCCGAGGTGCTCGTCGAAATTCGCCTGCGACCAGAGTCCCGAGTAGCGGATCACGGCGACACGGCTGGCTGGCACTTCTCGCAACTGCACGCGCGGATCGTCGGGTTCAGGGGCGTTGGCGAGCGTGGTGCCTTTGGGCAGGACGAATTGCACGATGTAGCCGCCGGGCGCTTCAACCTGGGTGACCGGAGCCGTCATGGCGAGTTTCACCGGCACGGCGGCCTGGGTCACCGGCGCCGTCATCTCGAGCTTCGTGGCCCCCTTGTTCTTGCCGAAGATGTAACCAGCCAGTATGGGGAAGGCCTGGTTGCCGGCTTGCTCGGCGGGCCCGTCGATCAGCACCTGCGCCACGATATAGGGCGCGTACTGACGCACCTCCGCACCGTCCAGTTGCTGGACGACTTCATAGCTCGGTTCTTCGATGGCCATCGCGGTGAGATGAACAGTGGCAAGGCACAGGCCGAACAGGAACTTCCACATGGCGATGATCTCCGGTTTCAAGGCAACCTCAAACCCTCGTGGCGCGCCACGCGTTCCAGGGCCGTTTCGAACAGGGCACGCGATACGCCCGCGACCCGCTTCAGGTAGGCATGCAACGCCGCGTCGACCGGGCTGCGGTTGGCGCAGTCTGCACTGTAGGTCTCGAAGTTCGAAAGCTGCATCAGCAACTCCGCCACATGGCGAGGACATTCGCAGGCGATAGTCGTCGAAAGCCCGGCAAAGGCCGTCAGGGCCGCGTCGTCGAAGCGACGCGGTGCGACATCGGCCGGCGCCGGGTCCGGCGTATCGTGGGGTGCAGAGCGGTCGCCACGAACGTCGCCGCTCACCATGGACGCGCTTTCCAGCGATGCCAGCCAGGCGCCCAGTGCGCCGTCGTCTGCCGGCTCGCTGACCACCGTGGCACCGGTGCCGGCAAATGCATCACTCGTACCTGCCCCTGCGAAGCGGTAGGCCACCGCCACGTGGCGGGCGCGCCAGGCTTCTCGCGCAGCTTTCAGCTCCGGCAACGCGCTGACCTGCAGGCCGGGCGCCTGCCACAGCAATAGATCGGCCTCGGCGCCCGTCGCGGCATGGGATGCATCGGTGAGTGACTCGAACACCGCCGCCACCTGCCAGCGATGCGCGAGACGTCCAACGACCACCGGGCGCTGCAGCCGCAGCGCCAGGGCCCGACCGACGACGGTCACGCGCAGCACGGCCGTTCGCCTGGCCGACTGAATACGCTCGCCCGCGGCGTGGGCGGCCGGCGTGCCGGTCAGTTGCTGCAACTGCGCAACGTCCAGCGCGGCGATCGCGCCGATGGCATGCCCCTCCCCGGCGAGCTGCCGCAACAGCAGCACGCGTTGCACGTCGGCCGCGGAGTAGAGCCGATGCCCCGAAGGCGTGGTGGCCGGCCCGACCGCCCGGTAGCGCTGTTCCCAGATGCGCAGTGTCGATACCGGCATGTGCGCCATCCGGGCTACGGCACCGCTGCGGAAAGTGGGCTGCGGCGCAGCCCGCAGCGGCTTCGCTGCGGCTTCCGTGGAATCCATCCGTCTCTCCAGTGAATCGTCTTTGAGTTGGAGTATCGCCTGTTTAGGCGCATAGATGGTAATTTGAGTTTGTAATGAGCTCGTATTCATCTATTATTCGCTGATGAGCAAAGTCACCCAGCCTTCCCCTACGGTGTATTTCGATGGGGGCTGTCCCGTCTGTTCCCGCGAGGTTGCGATGTACCGGCGGCAGCCGGGTGCAGAGGCCGTGCAGTGGATCGATGTCACGCACTGCGCAGCTGCGGAACTGGGCGAGGGGCTGACCCGGGACGCTGCCATGGCGCGGTTGCACCTGCGCCGTCCCGACGGCAGTCTGGTTAGCGGCGCCCGCGCCTTTACCGGCTTGTGGCGGGTGCTGCCGCGATGGGCATGGCTCGGCCGCGTGTTGGGCAACGGGCCCGGACTGTGGTTGCTCGAAGCCGGCTACCGTGCATTTCTCGTCGTCCGACGCGGCTGGCGCGCCAAGCGGTGAGCTCCGCGGACTCGACGCGCCGGTGGGGCGGCGTTCCAGGGCAATGCCGCGCGGCTGGCGATGATGACCGCCTCACCGTGGCTCCAGGCCAAGCGCTGCCTGCCGCAGTGTTGGCAGACCTGCGCACCGACCACGCCGGCGAAACTGGCGCCGTGCGCATTTACCAGGGGGTGCTGCGCTTCGCGCGCGACCCCGCGCTGTACGCGTTCGCCCAGCGGCACTTGGTTACTGAACAGATCCATCTTCGGGAGATCGAAGCCTGGCTGCCGCTTACGGATCGCAGCCGCCTGCTGCCCGTGTGGCGACTGGCAGGGTGGCTCACCGGCGCCGTGCCCGCGTTGTTCGGGCCGCGCGCGGTGTACGGCACGATCGAGGCCGTCGAGCGCTTCGTCGACCACCACTACGAAGAACAGATCCAGTGCCTCGCCGCGCAGCCGGCACTGGGACGACTGCGCCAGACCCTGGTGGACTGCCAGGGCGACGAGGTGGCCCACCGCGATGAAGCGGCAGCCGCGCGCGGCAGCGGTGAGCCCGGTGTCGTGCTACGCGTATGGGGGTGGCTGGTCGGCGTGGGATCGCGCGGTGCAGTAGCCGTCTGCCGCTACCTGTGATCAGCGCCGGCATGACCGCGATCACTTCGGAGATCGAGCGCTTCGACCGACTCAGCACCACCTGGTGGAACAGCAGAGGGCCGATGCGACCTTTGCACGTCGTCAATGCCTTGCGGCTGGACTACGTGGTCGCGCGCACCGAGTCGCACTTCGGCGCGGGACGCCTTCCATCCCTGACCGGGCTGCGCATTCTCGACGTCGGTTGCGGCGGCGGTCTCATGTCGGAGCCTCTGGCACGGCTCGGCGCCCACGTCGTGGGCATCGACGCATCCCGCGGCAACGTGGCGGCAGCCAGACTGCATGCCGCGACGCAGGTGGTACCGGTCGAGTACCGACTTGGCGAACCCGCTCAGGTGCTGCGTGATGTTGAGCGCTTCGACGTGGTGCTGGCGCTCGAGGTGGTGGAGCATGTCAGTGACGTCCCGAGCTTTGTCGCGACGGTGGCGCAACATGTCGCGCCGGGCGGGCTGTTGTTCGCATCGACCATCGACCGCACCTGGAAGAGCTTCGTCTTCGCCATCGTCGGTGCCGAATACCTGTTGCAGGTGCTGCCGCACGGAACGCACCAGTGGCGGCGCTTCGTACGGCCCGCCGAGCTGTCCGCCGCAGTGGGCCAGGCGGGGCTGCAGCAGATCGATCTGCGGGGCATGCGCTACCTGCCGGTTCTGCACCGGGCCTCGTGGTGCAGGAACACCCGGGTGAACTACATGGCGGCCTTCGCGCGCGGCGCGTCTGCCGGCTCGGACGACGCCCTGAAGGGCCGCTGATGAAACAAGCCGCCCCGCGCTCGTTCAAGGGCAACAAGCAGTCGCTGGCCAGCAAGCCGTGTGTCGCCTGCGGCCGTCCCATGACCTGGCGCAAGCGCTGGGCGCGCACCTGGGACGAGGTGAAGTTCTGTTCCGAAGTTTGCCGCAAGGCGCGCGCTGCTGTCGGCAATGCCTGAGCCGGGCATGCCCAGCTTGCGAACGCTCGTCGTCGTGCTCGGCGACCAGCTCGATCCGGACGCCGCCGCCTTCGACGACTTCGATCCGGCCCAGGACGCCGTGTGGATGGCCGAAGCCATCGAAGAGTCGACGCACGTCTGGTCGAGCAAGCAGCGCATCGCGATCTTCCTGGCCGCCATGCGCCACTTCGCGCAGGCGTTGCGCGCCGCGGGCCGGCTGCTGCATTACGCCCGGCTCGACGACCCGGACAATCGCGGCAGTCTGGCGGCCGAATTGCAGGCCACCCTGAAGGCGGTGCGCCCGCGGCGCGTGGTGATGACCGCGCCGGGCGATTGGCGGGTGTGGCAATCGCTCAAGGCGGTAGTCGAGACGGCGGGACTGGCGCTGGATGTCTGCGAAGACCGCCACTTCTACTCCACGGTGCGCGAGTTCGCGGCGCATGCCAAAGGGCGGAAGTCGCTGCGACTCGAATATTTCTATCGCGAATTGCGCCAGCGCCACGGCGTGCTGATGCAGGACGGCCAGCCCGTCGGCGGCCGGTGGAACTTCGACGCCGACAACCGCGAGGCCTTCGGCCGTGCAGGGCCCGGCGCGCTGCCCGAGCGCGCCGCGTTCGAACCCGATGTCCTGACTCGGGAAGTGATCGCACTGGTCAACGTGCGCTTCGCGCAGCATCCCGGCACTCTGGACAGCTTTGCCTGGCCCGTCACCCGCGAACAGGCCCTGCAGGCACTGGCGCGTTTCATCGAACAGCGGTTGCCGCTCTTCGGCCGCTACGAAGACGCGCTGTGGCCGGGCGAGCCGTGGCTGTATCACTCGCAGCTGTCGGCGGCGCTGAACCTGAAGCTGCTGAACGCGCGCGAAGTCGTTCAGGCTGCCGAAGCCGCCTATCACGCCGGGCATGCGCCGCTGCAGAGCGCCGAAGGTTTCATCCGCCAGATTCTGGGCTGGCGCGAGTACGTGCGCGGCATCTACTGGACGCAGATGCCGACCTACGCCGAACGCAATGCCCTGGATGCCCGGCACGCGCTGCCGGCCTGGTACTGGACCGGCCAGACCGACATGGCCTGTCTGCGCGACGCGATCACGCAGACGCTGCAGCACGGTTATGCGCACCATATCCAGCGCCTGATGGTGACCGGCCTCTACACGTTGTTGCTCGGCGTGCGGCCGCAGCAGGTGCACGCGTGGTACCTGGCGGTCTATGTCGATGCGGTGGAGTGGGTCGAGTTACCCAACACGCTGGGCATGAGCCAGTACGGCGACGGCGGCCTGATGGCCAGCAAACCCTACGTGGCCACCGGCAAGTACATCCAGCGCATGGGCGGCCCGTGTGCCGGTTGCCGCTACGACCCGGCCCAACGCGAAGGCGAGCGTGCCTGCCCCTACACCACGCTGTACTGGGACTTCCTGACGCGCCACGAAGCATTGCTGTCGAAGAACCCACGCATGGCCTTGCAGGTGAAGAACGTTGCGCGGATGAGCGAACCCCAGCGGCAGGGGGTCGCGCAGCGCGCCGCCGCGATCCGACGCGGTGAAGTGGGTGCGACCGGATAAGGTCGCCCGACCCGATCCCCCGACGCTGGCGCAACCAAGCCTGATCAGACGCCGTGCGCTCGCCGCCGCGACGCCATCATCCCGATAGCGATTG
>JBDTIS010000120.1:0-13532 GCA_039936235.1 Burkholderiaceae bacterium
GAGCCGCGTCGCAAGACGCTGACCGCGTTCGAGCGTGCGGTTGGCGACCGCGATCGCGGCGGGCTTGCGGGCCGCGAAGTGAGTCGCGACCAGTTCGATCATTTCGCCGGCACCGATGAACAGGACCCGCTGCCGGTCGAGGCGTTCGAAGATCCGTTCCGACAATCGCACCGCGGCGGCGGCCATCGACACGCTGGCCGAACCGATCGCGGTCGTCGAGCGCACCGCCTTCGCGACCGCGAACGACCGGTCGAACGCCTGCCGCAGCGGCGTGCCGAGCGTGCCGACGGCTTCGGCCTCGCGTGCGGCTTCCTTCATCTGTCCGAGGATCTGCGGCTCGCCGAGCACCATCGAGTCGAGGCCACTCGCGACGCGGCATGCATGCCGCACCGCCGCGTCGTCGACGTGCCAGTACCAGTGCGGATCGAGCAGCTGCTGCGGGGTGTCGTGGCGCGTGGCGAGCCAGCGCGTCAGTTCGTCGCGCAGGGCAGGAAGCGCATCGGTCGGGCGATCGGTGGCCGCGTAGATCTCGGTGCGATTGCAGGTGGACAGCACGACCGCATGCGGGACGGTCGACGCGAAACTGCCGGTGAGATCGCCGAGGGTCGCCGCGAGACGGTCCGACGGGATCGCGATGCGTTCGCGGACTTCGAGCGGCGCCGTCGCGTGATTCAGTCCCAGGGTCAGGATGCGCATCGCGATCAAGCCGGAGCCACAGTCCTGCACGTACGATCCCGGTCGACGAGGAACCGGGGCGCTTGCAGGGAGTGGGGGAGGCGGTCGATCATGCTTGTTCGTTGGGCCAGATGCGGCCCGCAGGCAACTACGGATTATACCGTCGGCGCGTCACCGGTCACGGATCGAGCCGGTCCAGCCGGTAGCCGTAGCCGTAGACCGGCATCACGCGATACGCGGACCGGGTGTTCAGGCCGAGCTTCGACCGCAGCCGGGACACGTGCGTATCCATGGTTCGCGACGAGATATCGGCGTCGCCGCCCCACACGACCTCGCGGATGTGATTGCGCGACATCGGCCGGCCGGCGTTGCGGAACAGCAGCAGTCCGAGATCGAACTCCTTCTGCGTCAGCACGATACGGCTCGGCGGGTCGTCGCCCGACAGCGTGACGACCACGTCGCACGGCTCCGGTTCGAAGCGGTAGGGGTCGAAGGTATACCGGTCCAGCGTCTCGTTCGGGTAGGCGCGCCGCAGCAGGGCCTGCAGGCGCGCCACCAGTTCGGATGGCCGGATCGGCTTGATCAGATAGTCGTCGGCGCCGCACGACAGCCCAGCGATGATGTCGTCCTCGCGACCGTTGGCCACCATCATCAGCGTCGGCGTGCGCGTCGCCGCCGCACGCGCATGGCCGAGGACCGCACCGCCTTCGGCCGGCCGGCCCTTCCAGTCGACGACCAGTGCATCGAAGCGGCGCACGCGCGCATCGGTCACCAGCGCCTTCGCGTCGGTGTGGATGCGGCATTCGAAGCCGGAGCGCTCCAGCAGGGCGCCGATCAGCGCCTGCTCGGCAGGGTCGGCGTCGAAGAGGGCGATGCGCAAAGGAGGGTGATCCCGTCGATTCGCGGCAGCGGCAGGGCGGCGACCGTGCCGATCAGCGTTCGGGCCGGATCGGCAGAAACACAGGCCCGCCTTCGGTGCTGGCCTTGCGGTACCACAGCAGCACGCCGATCGCGAACGCCGTGTAGTAGGCCGCGACCACGCCGAAGATCGCGAGCGTCAGCGGGCTCGAGCCGAACGACTGCATCGTCGCCGGGTCGACCTTGCCGTTCGAGAAGTACAGCACCCCGAAGCGATAGATCAGGCGGCCGATGAAGAGGATCGAGATTGCGACGCCGATGGTGGCGTTCGGGATGAAGTAGTAACCGTCTGCGGTCGTTTCGAAGCGCGTCAGCCTGAGGCCGAACCACGCGAGCGCGACGCCGATGGCCGCGCCGGCCACGACGCCTTCGAGCAGCGCGATGTCGCGCAGTCCCGACAGGCCGACCAGCACGAGCAGGATCGGAAAGAAGATCGCGGTCAGCGTCAGCCGCTTGACGCGCACCGGCTGACGACCGATCAGCCGTCGCACGCGTCGGTACATGCGCCAGCCGATCAGGGCCGCGATCACGGCGGGCATCAATGCGGGAAGAGAGATCGGAACGATCGTCACGGCAGTGCCCGCGTCGCGTCGAAGGAAGTCGTCACGGACGAATGTAGGCGTAGCCCTGCTGCTGCTTGCGCATGACCTCGACGACCCCGGAGGGGACATAGCCGATGTCCTGCAGCATGTCGCCCTTGGTCAGCTTCATCCCGGCCATCGTGTTCTGACAGGCGACGACCTGAACCTTGTTGCCGACCGTCTCGGTGATCCGCGCGGCGATCGGCGAACCGGCTTTCAGCAGTGCGACCCCGGGGCCGTAGGCCACGATCTCGATGTCCGCATCGGGGCCGATCGCGGTCTGCAGGTTGCGGACGTTGTTCAGCACCAGGTTCCATCTGGCGACATCGCTGTCGGTGACCTGGAAGATCACCTTGTCCTGCGCGAACGCGAGCGCCGAAACGGACAGGCCGATCGCCAGAACGACGGACCGCCATGCGATGCTGAAACGGGTCGATTGCGTCATGCCGGGCTCCGGTGGGTCGAGTGCGAGGCGCGATTGTCGCACCGCGCGGGCGATCATGGTTCTTCAGCGAGCGAGCGCCTCGCGGATGCGGCGGACCCCTTCGTCGAGGCGTTCCGGGCTGCATGCATAGCACCAGCGGACGTAGCCTTCGCCTTCGTCGCCGAACGCGCTGCCGGGCGCGAGTCCGACGCGCGCGTCGCGGACCATCCGCTTGCAGAAGTCCAGGCTGTCCGCCGCCGCGTCGACGCGAAAGAACACGTACATCGCGCCTTCGGGGGCATGCGCTTCGACGCCAGGCAGCGTCGATAGCGCCGAGACGAGATGGTCTCGCGCTGTGCGCAGGCTCGCGATCAGCCCTAGCGTGAAGGCCTCGCCGTCGGTGACGGCGACGATGCCCGCCTCCTGCACGAACGAAGGCGCGCACGATGTGTTGTATTCGATCAGCTTGCCGAGGTCGTCGGTCAGGCTCGCCGGCAGCACCATCCAGCCGAGCCGCCAGCCGGTCATCAGCCAGCTCTTCGAGAACGAGTTGACGCAGATGACGCGTTCGTCGCGGGTCGCGATGTCGAGGAAGGACGGTGCAACGGTGCCGGAAGCCGGGTATTCGGGGAAATAGAGCCGTTCGTAGACCTCGTCGGCGATGACCCAGATGCCGTGCCGTCTGCAGTGGTCGAGCACGACCTGCTGCGCATCGCGCGGCATGACCCAGCCCGTCGGGTTGTTCGGCGAGTTGACGATCAGCAGGCGCGTGCCCGGCGTCAGCGCAGCGATCAGCCGATCGACGTCGAGCGTCCAGCCGTGCGCACCGAAGTCCAGCGAGACCGTCTCGACGTGGGCGCCGAGGATCTTGGGGATCTCGACGACATTGGGCCACAGCGGCGTGACCGCGACCGCCCGGTCGCCGGGGCCGATGACAAGTTGTGCGGCCAGCATCAGCGCGTTGACGCCGGCGCTGGTCACCACCACGTCGGCAGCCGCCGTCGGGCCATGCAGTCGGCTCGCATACGTCGCGATCGCATCGCGCAATCGGGGGATGCCCAGGTTGTGCGTGTAGAAGGTCGCGCCGCGCGCGAGCGCGTCGGCCGCCGCGTCGCGGATGAAGGCCGGCGTGACCTGATCGGACTCGCCGAACCAGAACGGCAGCACGTCGGGCAGGCCGAGCCCCGCGTTCGAGACTTCGCGGATGCGCGAGCCGCGCAGCTGGCGGATGGCATCGCGGGCGAAGGGCATCTGTATCGGACTGCGGGGAGAAGCGGCGTTCATCGGCTGTGATGTTGTTGGGACACGGCGCGCACTTTGCCATTGTTTCCGGATGCGGCTCGCCGCGTGCTCGGCGTAGCATCGGCCCATGATCAGCAATGTCGACCTGATTCTGCGCCTGCTGGCGGCCGCGCTTCTCGGCAGCCTGATCGGCTTCGAGCGCGAACGGCAGCACTGGGCCGCCGGGCTGCGCACCCACATGCTGGTGTGCGTCGGCTCGTGTCTGATCATGATCGTGTCCGCGTACGGCTTCGCGGACGTGCTCGGTGAGGACCACGTCTCGCTCGATCCGTCGCGGGTGGCCGCGCAGGTCGTCTCGGGGATCGGCTTCCTCGGCGCCGGGGCGATCCTGCTGCGCGGCGAGATCGTGCGCGGGCTGACCACCGCGGCGAGCCTGTGGTCGGTCGCGGCGATCGGGCTCGCCGTCGGCGGCGGTCTCTACGTCGCCGCCGTCGCATCGACGACGATCATTTTGCTGATACTGGCTGGCGTGAAGCCGCTCGAAGAGCGCTACCGATCGCGCAGGCAGAGTCTCGAGATACGCATGAGCGTGGAGCGCGGGTCGATGTCGATCGACGTACTGAGGCAGGCGCTCGGCACGCAGTCACCGCAGGTGCGTCAGTTCGTTGTCCAGCACAGCGACCTCGACGCCGCCCTCGACGACGTGACGATCGTGATGGCACGCGTCGTCCCGCGGGACGCGAAGGCGATCACCGATCGGCTGCGGATGCTCCCGCAGGTGCACCAGTTCGGCGACAACCTCTGACGTGCACTCGCTGCCAGTCTTTCAGTCGTCGTCGAGAGCCGAGTCCTCGTCGATGAGCGAGCCATCACAGGGCAAGAGGATCGACTCGTACCAACGCGAGTGCCGCACGCGCGACTCATGTGCCGAATACGGTGTCCGCGTCCTGCCGCTCCATCACCAGATCGGTCTCCAGCGCGATCCGCTCCGGCGCTACCGCACCGCGGTTCCGCTGGACGATGGCCTTCATATCGTCGTACGAGACGTTGGCCGCGAGCCCTGAGGCGATCGCGCTGCCGACTGCGGGCCGGTTCCAGACCGCGCAGAACATGCCGACGCGTTGCGACTTCGTCACCGTGAGACCGCCAGCGGCCACCAGCGCCGCGTCGATCGTGGCCTCGAAAGGTACGACGATCAGCGTGAAGTAGGCCGTGTGCACCGCGGGATCCCCGAACAGCGTCTCCACCGGCGCCCATCCGTTCGGAGTCATCGCCGAGTCGACACGGAAAGTCCATGCGCCACCGGAATCGGTCAGCTTCGACGACAGCTTGAGATGGGGACCGAGCGCGACGCCGAGCGGCGACGCGTTGAACAGCGCGAGCCTCGGAAACGACGGATAGGTGTAGTCGGCCGGCAGCGAGTTCATCGCGCGGACGAGCCCGTCGACCGCGCCCTGCTGCGCGAGCGTCAGCGTGATGCCGGACTGCGCCAGCAGTGACAAGGCGTGTGCCTGCACCGACGCGCCCGGCGGACTGCCCTGGACATCGCGCACGTACAGATAACCGAGTCCCGACGTAAGGAAGCCGCGCGTGTCGAGGTACAGGAACGAAGCGAAAGCCTCCTCCTTGCGCAGGATGAGTTCGCGAAGCTGCTCATACGGTGCGGTCATCGGACGGTCCATTCGTTGGCGTGCCACGATTTGGGTGTATCACGCGGGAGGCGTCAACGAGGGTAAGTACCAGTCCGGCCCGAATGAAAACGCGCGATACGACCGGGTCGTTCAGGCCGGGCGCTTGGCCGCTCCTGGGGTGAGCGAGGTCATCGACGCGAGCGCCCGCGACCGCCTGTCGCTGGTGGAGACCGCGACCGCGTCGTTCTTCAACGCGCTGCGGATGTCGGCCTCGTTGGAGATGAAACCCGACGCGACGATCGGCGGCAGCAGCTTGCGCTTCGCCGGCGTGATGAATGCCAGCATCGGAGCCGGCATCCGCTGCACGAGATTCGAGGACGTTGGTGTCCGGCAGCTTGAACTGCACGCCGCTCTCGAGTGCGTCGTAGAGCCGCAGCGCCGCCGGATTGCCGCTCGTTGCATGATCTCGCGGCATGCGTCCAGACCGATGGCGAACGTGTCGACGCCGTACGCGATCGCACGTCCGTAGTCGGGCAGCCGACGCAGCTTGAGCCGCACGCGGACGATCACACCCAGCGTGCCTTCCGAGCCGATGAACAGCTGCTGCAGATCGGGACCGATCGCCGCGCGTGAATAGCCGCCGACGGTGATCAGGCTGCCGTCCGCGAGCACCACGTCCATCCGAAGGCCATGATGCCGAACGACGATGGCCAGTGGCCCATCGTCATGCCGGAGCGGTCCTGGATCGTCTTCTCGAAGACGTCGCCGAACATGCCGGACGCGAGCTCGACGATCTGGCTTTCCTTGTCGAAGTCGACACGGTGACTGGGATCGACGCGGTGTGCGCGGCGCGTCGTCGCGCGCGGCCACACGCTGACCGATCGGCAGCAGGAGCCACATCCGATCCCTGTCTTTCATTCGCGATGCGCGCGCATGGGTGTTGGCATGGAGACCCCAGAAATAGTCTCCGCGCACCGCGCCCCGGATCGCGCCGCCAGTGTCCTGCACCAGGATCAATCGGTTGATTCTCGCCTGATCCCCCCGCCCGCGTCGTGGAGAGAAAGACGTGAAATCCCGAGGGCGTGGTGTGCGGGTCGACCGCAACCGAGCGCGCGGCGGTCAGCGGGACCCCGAATACGCCGATCGACCCGCCCGGGCCGTCCGCTATCGAGCGCAAGAAGACATAGCTCGAATCCCTCAGGATCGCGGCCAGCGCCTGAGGACTGGGCGGCGCAAAGCGGATCGGCTTTTCATGGGCGACGACGGCCTGCGGTACGTTCGCTGCCGGTTTTTTGGTCGGACGAGGAAGCCGCTTCGATGGGCGCGCGGATGGCACACAATCGGGCGCGTTCACGGCTTTCGCATCGCCGCTCAACTGCTCGATCATGCGTTCGACCTCGGCATCCGTCACCTTCGCGGCGCGGGCCCCGATCCGGACTCGCTCAGCGCGTCGATGCGTCCGCCACCGCGCCCTCCAGGAAGCGCAGTTTTGAGCATGCAAAAATCCTGATACCGACGGATGGGGACCCTTTGATGTAATCCGCGGGCGCCTTGGGGGCGCCTCCCGCCGGCGCATATCCCTCCGAATTGAATTCGCCGAACTTGGTCCGGGAGCGAATCGAGAACGTGTTTTCTTCGTTGGTCGGCTTAGCCACGGGTCACCTCGCAAACGCAGGAGGGCGTCATGACGATGCAAGCGTGGACGCGCCGTGACCACACGTAGCAGCAGATGACCTCATTTACAACTCTTGGGTAGGGAGTTGCGTATAGCGAGGCGTTGTTGATCTGCGGGCGCAAACACTGCCGCGCCCCGCTGCAAAACGTCGGATCTGCCCGTCGCCACCGAGGGTCGGGTGCAATTTGCGTCGAACGCAATCGGACGCAGATGGCGCGCCTTTTTGCGTTTGAAACGCAGGCGATTCCTGTAGGCATTGCCAGAAAATTGCCGGGAACCCAACAAAAAGGCCGCTTGCGCGGCCTCCTGTCTGGACAGTTCCTCGCCAAGTTATTGATTGGCAAGGGTGTCATCTTGGTGGCTCGGGGCGGAATCGAACCACCGACACGCGGATTTTCAATCCGCTGCTCTACCGACTGAGCTACCGAGCCAAGGGGCCGGATTATACGCAGGGGGTCGGATCAGCGGCAAGCGCGGGGCGGCCGTGTCGGAAGCGCCGCGATCACGTCGCTATAATCTGCCGATGAACCCCAGGCCCGATGCGGCGCGGCCGAACCGGGCCGCTTCGTCGCTCCCCACTGCAGACGTCGCCGTCATCGGCGGCGGGATCGTCGGCGCCGCCGCGGCGCTCGCGTCCGCACAGGCCGGCCTGTCGACGGTGTGGGTGGCCGGTCGGGCTTTCCAGCTCCCGCCTGCTTCCGCAGACGATCGCGACCTGCGGGTGTACGCGCTCAGCCCATCCACGCAACGCTTCCTCGAAAGCCTTCGCGTCTGGTCGCAGCTCGACCCTTCGCGCGCGTCTCCCGTCTTCGACATGCGCGTCTTCGGCGATGCCGATGGCCGCGCGGCGTTGCACTTCGGTGCCTACGAGGCGGCGACCGAACGCCTCGCGACCATCGTCGAGCATCGCGAACTCGCGCGGGTGCTCGACGCGGCTGCCGGTTACTTCCCCGGCATCGAGCGCGTCGAAGGCTTCGCTTCCGCGGTCGACGTCGGCAACGATGGAGTAGACCTCGTCACCGAACGTGGCACGCGACGCGCGAGGCTCGTGATTGCGGCCGACGGCGCGAAATCGCCGACGCGCGAGGCGGTCGGCATCGAAACCCGCCGCAAACCCTACGACCAGCGTGCGCTGGTCGGTAACTTCGCCTGCGAGCGACCGCACGGCGGCACGGCGTATCAATGGTTCACCGCCGACGGCGTGATCGCATTGTTGCCGCTCGCTGGCGCCGACGCGATGTCGCTCGTGTGGTCGGCACCGGACGCGAAGGCCGACGAACTGATGCAGCTCGGGGCCGATGCGATGGCATCCCGGCTATCCGCGATGACCGCGCCGTTGTCGGCCACGGGCCCGGGGGCGCTGACCGCGCTCGGGACCGTCGTCGCGATTCCGCTGGCGCTGCAGACCGCACGTCGTCTCGTCACGCGTCGGACCGCGCTGGTCGGCGATGCCGCGCACGTCATTCATCCGCTCGCGGGGCAAGGCCTCAACCTGGGACTCGCCGATGTCGAAACCCTCGTCGGCATCGTCGCCACACGCGAGCGGTTTCGCGACTGCGGCGATGCGATGCTGTTGCGTCGTTACGAACGTGCGCGCGCCGAACCGGTCCTGGCAATGCGGCAGATGACCGACGGGCTGTCGCGACTATTCACGAGCACCCGGCCCGAAGCCGTGCATCTGCGCGGCTTCGGCATGCGTGTGCTCGATCACGTCTCGCCGCTGAAGCGGCTGTTGATGCGTCAGGCCGCCGGCGGTCGATGACGTTTATCCTCCGGACGCTGGTCGAACGCGGCGGCGTCCGAACCGCTCTGTCGGTCGAACGCGACCAGCCCCCCTGTCATCGGAGTTCGCATGTCCCCAACCTTCCGCCGCATCCGGTCCACCTTCGTCGCGACCATGCTCATCGGTATCTCGCCGACCGTTCTCGCGCAAGCTGCGGCGCCGAAGGCGGGCGCGTTGCCAGCGACGTCGACGCCGCAGCCCGCCGTCGCTGCGCCGGTCCCGGTGGACGATCCGGCGCTGAAGAAGAATCTCGAGACGCGACTGAATGCGACCGTCGACAGCATCAGCCGGCTGCCGCTCGCGGGCCTCTACGAAGTGCGCGTCGGCGGCGACATCTTCTACACCGACACGACCGGCAACTACATCGTCGTCGGTAACCTGATCGATCTGCGCACGCGCGAGAACCTGACCCGCACGCGCGCCGACGCGATCAAGCAGGCCTCGCTGCCGGTCTTCAAATGGGCCGACCTGCCGCTGGATACGGCCGTCAAGGTCGTCAAGGGCGGCGGCAAGCGCAAGGTCGCCATCTTCGAGGATCCGAACTGCGGTTATTGCAAGAAGCTCGAGAAGTCGATCCTCGACATCGGCGACGTGACGATCTACGTCTTCCTGTATCCGGTGCTCGGGCCCGACTCGCTGGTCAAGTCGAAGCAGGTGTGGTGCGCGCCTAACCGTGCGAAGGCCTGGGACGACTGGATGCAGAACGCGGTCGCGCTGAGCGGCGACGGCAGTTGCGCGACGCCGCTCGACAAGACGCTGGCACTCGGCAAGAAGCTGAAGGTCGAAGGGACGCCGACGCTGTTCTTCACGAACGACAAGCGCGTCGAAGGTGCGATCGATGCGGCGGAACTGGAAAGGTTGCTGGCAGCGGGTTGAGGCGAGTCCGACGCTGTACCGCGGCGAAGCGATCGTCCTGCCGCACCTTCAGCGTGGGACCAGCACCCACATCCTTCCGTCCTGTTTCATCCGACCCGCCTGGCTGCCAGCCTCGGCGCCGAAGCCCCAGAAATAATCGGCTCGCACCGCACCGTTCGGAGCCGCCGCGATCGCACCGCCGGTGTCCTGCGCCATCACGAGTCGGCGCAGCGGCTGGTCGGACAGCGGCAACGTCGTCGCGAGAAAGACCGGCGAGCCGAGCGGTACGACGCGCGGGTCGACCGCGATCGATCGTTGCGGAGTCAACGAGACACCGAGCGCGCCTTTCGGCCCGCGCGTCGGATCGACGATCGCCTCCTCCTTGAAGAACACTTCGCTCGGATTGGCAGCGAGAAGCTGGTTGAGCCGCTCCGGATGCGCGATGGCCCATGCCTTGATGCTCTGCATCGACGCCTGCGCCAGCGTCATCTCGCCGCGATCGACCAGCCAGCGGCCGATCGACTTGTACGGCTGGCCGTTCTGATCGGCATACGCGAGACGCACGGTCTGCACCACGCGACCGGAGTTGATCAGCTCGACGCGGCCCGATCCCTGGATCTCGAGGAAGAACGCGTCGATCGGATCGTCGACCCACAGGATCTCCTTGCCGCGCAACGCGCCGGCGCTCGCGAGGTCCCCGCGCGCCGGATAAGGCAGGACGGTGCGGCCGACGATCCGTCCGCGGATGCGTTTGCCTTTCAGCTCCGGATACAGCGAGGTCAGGTCGACAGTGAGCAGGTCGTCGGGCACGCCGTACAGCGGCGTCAGGTACGGTGTGACCGGTACCCGGCTGCCGCGCAGCAGCGGCTCGTAGTAGCCCGTGACGAGGCCGGTGTCGTTGCCTTCGGTGGTCGTCAGTCGATTGGGGACGAAGCGGCTCTCGAAGAAGTTGCGGATCGCGACGGCGTCGCCGCGATCGACGCCGCGTGCGGCGATGCAGACGGCCGCCCATTCGGGCTTCTTCGCGAGCGCGTCGCACGACGCTAGGAACGCCGGCCATGCATCGGTCAGCGGGTCGCTGTCCCAGCCGGGCAACGCGGCCCACGACGTCGGAACCAGCAGCGGCTTCGCGGTCACGACCGGCGGTGTCGTCGGAACCGGAGGCTGCACTTCGGGCACCGGCACCGACGGAGCACGGACCGGCGTGGTCGTGCAGGCGGCGAGCAGCGCCAGCGCTGCGACGATCGTCGCCGCCACGATCCGCCTGATCGCGCGGGCGGTCGCCGCGTCGCTAGAATGTACGACGCTGCGGGTCGCGCATCGCACGGTTCGTGCGACGCGCCGTACGCTCGAAACGGAAGTGACGGTCATGTGGATCCTGGTTGCCGAAGCGTTGGGTGCGCTCGGCTTGTTCCTGTTCATCGTGTGGTGGACGCTCGGTCCGACGCAGCGTCGCGAACGCGAGGCTCTGCAGCAGTTGGCCAGCCAGGAAGCACGGCGACGCGCAGCGACCGAGGCGGACGCTCAGTCATCGGAGAGCGATTCGAGTTCCTGACCGGGTCGCTGACCATCGGGCCGCTCGCGTGCCGTGCGCCATGCAATACGGGGCCGTCAGTGCAGCGCGCTCGGAACCGCCAGCGAGAACTCGTCGATCGGCGCCTCGAAGCGAGTGCCGTCCTCGGCCACTGCGAAATAGCTGCCGCGCATCGACCCGGTCGCTGTCGCGAGCGCCGTGCCGCTGGTGTACTCGAACGATTCGCCGGGCGCGAGCAATGGCTGATGACCGACGACGCCCAGACCCTTGACCTCTTCGATGTGCGCGTCGGCGTCGGTGATGATCCAGTGTCGCGAGATCACCTGGGTCGGCACATCACCGGCGTTGGTGATCGTGATCGCGTACGCGAAGACGTAGCGTCCCTCCGACGGGTCGGACTGCTCGGGAATGTGGCGGGTCTTGACGGTGACGTGCAGTCGATAGGTCGGCATGGGTATCTTGTTCGTGGGTCCGCGTGGGACGTGAGGGAAATTGCGATCGGTCGATGAACGAACCGAACGAAGTGTTGCTGCGACGGCGACAGCGGCAGGCCGGATGCGATGCGTTACCGACTTCCGGCCGACTCCGCTCCGGTACACTGATCGTTCGTTCGAGAGGCCCGCAGGTACGCGACACCGCCCACTCGATCAGCACCGCGACCAAGCATCGCAACCCATCGACAGTCCAACCGCGCCCGCCATGGAAACTCTGAATCGCCGCGATTATCGCATCGCGCCTTCGATCCTCTCTGCCGACTTCGCGCGTCTCGGCGATGAGGTCGGGCACGTACTCGCAGCCGGCGCCGACTTCATCCACTTCGACGTCATGGACAACCATTACGTGCCGAACCTGACAATCGGCCCGATGGTCTGCAAGGCGCTGCGTCCGCATGCGAAGAATCCGGACGGCAGCCCCGCGATCATCGACGTCCACCTGATGGTCAAGCCGGTCGACCGGATCGTGCCGGATTTCGCGGAAGCGGGCGCGAACATCATCAGCTTCCATCCCGAAGCTTCCGAGCATGTCGATCGCACGCTCGGCCTGATCCGCGAAAACGGTTGCAAGGCCGGGCTCGTCTTCAATCCGGCCACGACGCTGTCGTATCTCGACTACGTGATGGATCGCGTGGATCTGATCCTGATCATGTCGGTCAATCCGGGCTTCGGCGGCCAGGCGTTCATCGCCGAAGCGCTGGTGAAGATCGCCGACGTGCGCAGCCGCATCGACGCGTACAAGGCGACCAGCGGGCGTGAGGTGCTGCTCGAGGTCGATGGCGGCGTGAAGGTCGACAACATCGCGAAGATCGCGCAGGCCGGTGCGTGCACGTTCGTCGCCGGGTCGGCGGTGTTCGGGGCGCGCGATGCCGATGGCGGGTATCGCGGCGTGATGGGCCAGTTACGGGACGCGCTGGCGACCGTATGACGCATTCCCTCCCTCTTTGGGGGAGGGCCATGGAAGGGCGAGCAAAGCGAGCGACAGTAACTCGCCTTCGGCAAGTCCCCATCCCGACCTTTCCCCAGACGGAAAGCGGAACCCCACGAACGGATCGTTCCTTGACGAAGCTGACTACCTACCGCGCTGCCCTCATCGACCTCGACGGCACGCTCGTCGATACGGTGTCCGAGATCGCGGCCGCGGCCAACGCGATGCTCGCCGATGCGGGCCTGCCGCCGATCTCGGAGCATACGGCTTCCGAGTCAGTCGGCGAAGGCTCCGGCGCACTGGTCGCGTCGCTGGTCGGGCCGACCGGCCTGGACCGCTGGCTGCCGGTCTACATGGCGCACTACCGCCGTTCCAACGGGACCGCTGCGACGGTCTATCCGCAGGTCCGCGAAGGCCTGGCCGCGATGCGCGAAGCGGGACTCGCGGTCGCGTGCGTCACGAACAAACCGCGCGAACTGGTCGGCCCGCTGTTCGAGAAGCTCGGCATCGCCGACCTGTTCGACTGCATCGTCGGCGGCGGTGACACGGACATGAAGAAGCCGCATCCGGCGCCGCTGCTGTTCGCCTGCAAGGCGATGGGCGTCGCGCCCGGCGAATGCGTGATGATCGGCGACTCGAAGAACGACGCACTGGCGGCGGCTGCGGCGGGCGCGACTTCATTGACGGTGCCTTACGGATATCCGGGCTTCGGCGGTGCTGCCGACGACGCCGCTGCGCTGCTCGAACGCGGTGACACGTATGCTATCGTCCCCGACCTCCTGGCCGCCGCAC
>JBDTIS010000121.1:0-8108 GCA_039936235.1 Burkholderiaceae bacterium
GCGTCGCCGCGCGAGCGGCGCTTTCCCGTCGTCGACGGCGACCTCCTGAATTTCGCTGCGCTGCATGACCGACCCATTGAAAGATCCCGAACCGAAGGCTGCGATCACCGCGATCCTCGCCGACGACGAGCGCCTGATGCGCGAGCAGTTGCGGGCCAGGCTGAACGAGGCCTGGCCGGAACTGATGTTCCTGGCCGAGGCGAAGAACGGCGCGGAGGCGGTCGCGATGGTCGAGGAGCACGACCCCGACTTCGCGTTCCTCGACATCCGGATGCCGGGGATGACCGGCATCGAGGCGGCCCGCGCGATCCTCGACCGCGAAGGCAACACCACCCAGATCGTGTTCATCACCGCTTACGACCAGTACGCCGTGGAAGCCTTCGAACAGGGCGCGATCGACTACGTGCTGAAGCCCGCGGATCGCGAGCGCATCGCCAGGACCGTCGAACGGCTGAAGGGCCGCGTCGAGCGCCTCGAGGGGTCGTCCTCGCCGGCCCACGCATCGCTCGAACGTCCCGACGTCGCGGCGCTGCTGGCAAGGCTCGCGGCTCGCCTCGAAGCGCCCGTGGCGCCCGGCATGCCGGCGAGCGCATCTGCTACGCCGCGCCTGCAATGGATCCAGGCGTCCGTCGGCCAGAGCCTGCGACTGATCCCGGTCGACGAGGTGCTGTTCTTCCAGTCCGACGAAAAGTACACGCGCGTGCAGACCGCGCAGTTCGAGGCGCTCATCAAGAAGCCGATCAAGGAACTGATCGACGAGCTCGACCCCGATCGCTTCTGGCAGATCCATCGCGCGACGCTGGTCAATGCGCAAGCGATCGCGACCGTGACCCGCGACTTCCGGGGGCGCCAGATCGTGACGGTGACCGGCCATCCGCAGAAGCTCGAGGTCAGCCGGACCTACACACATCTGTTCAAGCAGATGTAGTCCGGCGCTCCGCTGCGTCCTTCCGGAAACACGGCCTCGGACAAGGCCGCAATCCGCGATCCCCCTCGGCGATCCGACGTCGAACCCGACGATGATGCGGCGCGCGCCGCGCGCCTGTCCGGATCGGACAAGGTCGCGGTGCTTCCCTCATGCATCCACGGAGAACACCATGTTGACTACCATCATCCTGATCATCCTCGTCCTCGCGCTGATCGGCGTGCTGCCGACGTGGGGCCACAGCCGCAGCTGGGGGTATGGACCGAGCGGTGGACTCGGCGTCGTCGTGTTGATCGTCATCATCCTGCTGGTGATGGGACGGATCTGAACGAACCCCCGGCAGACGAGACGCTTCGGCCGTGCGCAGCGCAAGTTTCGGCATTCGACGTCGCCGGCATACGCTCAAGCTTGCTATCGCAGGGCATATCCGTCGATGTAGGCTACGTTCGCCGCGTGCTGCGAGGCGCTGCGGGTAGACTTCCCGGCTGCGTTCGCGCCCTGCCACCATTCGCTTCGATGACCTGTTCACCATGATCAAGCTGCGACCGCTTCGCACGTTTCTCTCCGCCGTATCGATCGGCCTCTGCCTGCTCGCGAGTGGGGCAGGCAGGGCGCAGAACGCCAGCCCTGCGGTGCCCCTACCGTCGGTAGCCGCAGCATCGTGTCCGACCATGCTGCAGAAGACGTTCAAGAAGCTGCAGGACGAATCGGACCAGTCGCTGTGCCAGTACGCGGGCAAGGTGATCCTGATCGTGAACACCGCCAGTTTCTGCGGGTATACGAGCCAGTACGAGGGCCTCGAGGCGCTGTACGCGAAGTACGCGCCGCAAGGTCTCGTCGTGCTGGGATTCCCGTCGAACGACTTTGAACAGGAGCCGGGCGGCGACAAGCAGATTGCCGACTTCTGCTACAACACCTACGGCGTCAAGTTTCCGATGTTCTCGAAGACGTCGGTGGTCGGCAAGGACGCCAACTCGTTGTACGTCGATCTGGCGCGGTTGACGAACAAGCGCCCCGAATGGAATTTCCACAAGTACCTGCTCGACCGTACGGGCAAGCCGGTGCAGAGCTTTGCCAGCATCGTATCCCCGACCGACCATCGCTTCGTCTCCGAGATCGAGCGCCTTCTCCGGTCGTAATCGAGTCGCGTCCTTTCGTCCATTCGACGGCGGGCTCCGCGCGTCGAAACCGATCCTTTCCAGACTACGTATAGCAACAGGTGAAAGCCTTTCGCGAGGGTGTGTGTTGGACATAGCCATCGTCGGTGCCGGAATCTCGGGTCTGTCTTGCGCATGGCGCCTGCGGGGAGGGCGGCTCGCACCCTCGGCCGTGGCCGATGCGCGGGTACCGAAGCCGCGCGTGACGCTCTACGAATCGGGCGGTCGTGCGGGCGGTCATACGCACACCGTCGACGCGGAGGTGGACGGCGTGCGGCATCCGGTCGACACCGGCTTCCTCGTGTTCAATCACAAGACCTATCCGCGTCTCGTCGAGCTGTTCGAGGCGCTGGGCGTCGAGACGGCCGCGTCGGAGATGACGTTCTCGGTCCAGGTGACGGGGCGTGGGACCCGACCGATCGAATGGGCCGGCCACGATCTCGATTCGGTCTTCATCCAGCGACGCAATCTCGTCGACCCGCGCTTCCTGCGGATGGTCGTCGATCTGCTGCGCTTCAATCGCCAGACGATGGCGATGAACGACGCCACGCGTGCCGCGCTGGAGACGTGGACGCTCGGCGAGTTTCTCGATGCCCATCGCTATTCGCGTGCGTTTCGCGACTGGTATCTTCTGCCGATGGCAGCTGCCATCTGGTCGTGTTCGACCGCGCAGATGCGCGAGTTTCCGGTATCGACATTCATCAATTTCTGCGCGAACCACGGGTTGCTGCAGGTAGCAGACCGTCCGCAGTGGTACACGGTCGTCGGCGGCGGACGCAACTACGTGGATCGCATCGTCGCGTCGCTCGAAGATGTGCGCCTCGCGACACCCGCGCTGTCGGTCGCGCGGGTCCATTGCGGCGGCGTGGCCAAGGTCGCAGTCCGCAGCGCGACCGGCACGGCGTTGTACGACCACGTCGTGCTGGCCAGCCACAGCGACCAGTCGCTGGCGCTGCTCGACGGTGCCGACATCGAAGAGCGCGCGCTGCTCGGCGCCGTCAGGTATCAACCGAATCACGCGATCCTCCACACCGACGCGAGCGTGTTGCCGCGCCGCGCCGGCGCCTGGGCGGCATGGAACTACCAGTGCGACGTGGCATCGACGGTGCCGGACGATCGTTCGGTGTGCGTCCATTACCTGATCAACCGTCTGCAGCCCGTGCCGTTCAAGCGGCCTGTCATGGTGTCGCTGAATACGATCCATCGCCCGGACGACGCGAAGATCCTGCGCGAGTTCGACTATGCGCACCCGGTGTTCGATGCCCGTGCGATTCAGGCTCAGCAGCGGCTGCCTTCTATTCAGGGCCGCGGCGGCGTGTGGTTTTGCGGAGCGTGGACCGGTTATGGCTTTCATGAAGACGGGCTGAAGTCCGGGCTGGAAGTTGCCGACGCGATCCTGCGCCGCGCAATGGCGGGCGCTTTGCTGGAGGCCCGGCTTGCAGCCTGATCGTGCTTCGCGAGAATGGTGGCGCACATCGACTGCTCCCGCACAGATCGCGGTCGGCGACGTGCGCCACACCCGGCATCGGCCACGACATCACGCGTTCCGGTATCCGGCTTATTTCATGCGGTTGCCGATGCGACGTCTCGACGCCGCGCTGGCCGGGATAACGCTGTTCTCGCACAACCGCTTCAACCTGCTGTCGTTTTACGATGCCGATCACGGCGATCCGCAGCACGCGATGCCGCCGGTCGCGTGGATCCAGGGTCTACTCGTCGGAGAGGGCATCGACGACGCCGACGGCGAGATCTGGCTGCACACGTTTCCGCGCGTCCTCGGCTACGCATTCAAGCCCGTCAGCTTCTGGTTCTGCGAGCGTGGCGACGGGCACCTGCGCGCGATCGTCTGCGAGATCAACAACACGTTCGGCGAGCGTCACTGCTACCTCCTGGCGCATCGCGACGGCCGCCCTATCGCCGAAGGCGAGGAACTGGCGGCGACCAAGGTCTTCCACGTGTCGCCGTTCTGCCCGGTGCTGGGCGGCTATCGCTTTCGCTTCCTGACCGCGAGGGATCGCAGCGTCGCCCGCATCGAATACGACGATGCCGACGCGCCGTTCGACGGCCCTGCCCACCCGCTGATCTCGACGAGCCTGTCGGGCTCGCTTCGGCCGCTGAACGATCGTGCGGTGCTGTCCGCGTTCTTTCGCATCCCGCTGTTCTCTTTCGGCGTCATCGCCCGCATCCACTGGCAGGCGATCCGCCTGTTCCTGAAGCGCGCTCCGTTCTTCTCCAAGCCGGCTCCGCCCGCAGCAGAGGTTTCCCGATAATGCGTTCGTCCCCCTCGTTCGATCCCAACGGCAACACCCGGCCGGTCAATCCTTTCGACGGCGGTCTTTCGGATCCCGTCGGCGAAGCGCCTCCGCATGCGCCGCCGATGCCGCCTTCGGCGCGTCTGGTCGTGAAGATGCTAGAGAAGCTGTCGATCGGTTCGCTGACCGTGCGATTCCCCGACGCGACGTCGCGTCGCTTCGGTCAGGGCCTGCCGCATGCGGAAATCGTGCTGCTGAACTGGAACGTCTGCGACGCGGCACTCAAGAGCGGTGACATCGGTTTCGGCGAGACCTACATCGCCGGCGACTGGACCACGTCCGACCTGCTCGCGCTGATGAACGTGATGGTCGCGAACCGCAATGCGATCGAGGCGGTGATCTACGGCACGTGGTGGGGACGCATCCTGTATCGGGTCCGCCATCTGATGCGCCGGAACACGCGGACCGGCAGCAAGAAGAACGTCTACGCGCACTACGATATCGGCAACGCGTTCTACGAAACGTGGCTGGACCGCTCGATGACGTATTCGAGTGCGTTGTTCGGAGATGGCCGCGATGCCGCGACGGCCAACGGCAAGGACGACTTCGCGCAGCTGCCCGATGCGCAGCAGGCCAAATACGACCGTGTGCTCGATCAGCTCGATCTGCCGGCGGGTGCGCGAGTGCTGGAGATCGGCTGCGGCTGGGGCGGCTTCTCCGAAACCGCAGGCCGCCGCGGATTCTCGGTCACCGGATTGACGCTGTCGAAAGAGCAGTTCCAGCTCGCGACCAAGCGCGTCGTCGACGGCGGTCTCGCCGATCGCGTCAGCATCGAGATCCGCGATTACCGCGACGTCGGCGGCCAGTACGACGGAATCGCTTCGATCGAGATGTTCGAGGCGGTCGGCGAGAAGTTCTGGGCCGGCTATTTCGACTGCATCAAGCGGCGCCTGAAGGTCGGCGGCCGGGCGACGATCCAGACGATCACGATCGCGGAACACCTGTTTCCGGACTACCGGAAGAGCAGCGACTTCATCCAGCAATATATCTTCCCCGGCGGCATGCTGCCGTCGGTCTCTGCGTTCACCGCAGCCGCGCAGGCCGCGGGTTTGCGCGTGGTCGACCAGTTCGCGTTCGGCCAGGACTACGCGAGGACGCTCGCGGCATGGCTGGACCGTTTCGTCGAACACGAACGCTGCGTCCGTGACGGCGGGTTCGATACCGCGTTCGTCCGGACCTGGAGTTTTTATCTCGCGTATTGCGCGGCCGCGTTTCGTTTCGAAAACACCGACGTCGTCCAGTTCACGCTGGAGCACGACGCGGGTTGAGCGGTTTCGGACGTCAACATCGGGACTTGCACTGCGCAACTTTTTTCTCATATAACGGGTCGGTGACCCGCTTTGTTAGAATCGGCAGTCGCAGGGACCGTCCGGTCGGCCCGATCGGCATTTCCGAATGCAGAGACCATGATCTATCCAGACCTGTTCAAATCGCTCGAGTCCGTTCGCTGGCAGATGTCGAAAGACGTCCCCTGGGACGACTTCGATGCGTCGAAGCTCACCGACGAGCAGGCGCGTACGGTCAAGATGAACGCCATTACCGAGTGGTCCGCGCTGCCAGCCACCGAGATGTTCCTGCGGGACAACCAGCACGACAGCGACTTCTCGGCGTTCATGTCGGTGTGGTTCTACGAAGAGCAGAAGCATTCGCTGGTGTTGATGGAGTACCTGCGCCGTTTCCGCCCGGAACTGGTCCCGACCGAAGCGGAACTGCACGCGGTGCGCTTCCAGTTCGATCCGGCCCCCGCGATGGAAACGCTGATGCTGCATTTCTGCGGCGAGATCCGGCTCAATCACTGGTATCGCCGCGCGTCCGAATGGCATACGGAACCGGTCATCAAGCACATCTACAAGCTGATCTCGCAGGACGAGGCCCGCCATGGCGGCGCCTATCTGCGTTACATGAAGAAGGCGCTGGTCGATCTCGGCGACACCGCGCGCGCGGCGTTCGCGAAGATCGGCGTGCTGATGGCATCGGCGCGGCGGACCGAGAAGGCGCTGCATCCGACCAATCTGCACGTCAGTGAGGCGCACTTCCCGAACGACACGATCCAGTCGCGCGTGCCGGACCCGGGCTGGCTCGAGCACTGGCTCGACAAGCAGATCCGCTTCGACAAGGAGTGGGAGACCAAGGTCGTCGACCGCATCCTGCACATCCTTTCGCTGCTGTTCGAGCGGACCTTCGACTCGGTGCAGGATCTGAATCGCTACCGCAAGGAAGTCACGACGCGGGTGGCTGCTGCAGCAGCCGCAGCAGCCGTCACCGCAGCGGCGACCGCAGCCGCTGCAGCGGCTGCCGTGCCCGCGTTCCCTGCCGCCGTCGGCGACCGGTCGATCGCCGATCCGGGTTGATCGCGGGCCCTTAGAGCCGTCGCGTCCGCACGGTAGTCCGGCACCGATGACCACCGATCTCGCGCTTCCGTTCGAGCGCAAGCTGCTCGGCGCAGACGATCTGCATTCCCGCGTCGCCAGGCTGCCGAGACCGTTGATCTTCACGAACGGGGTGTTCGACGTCCTTCACCTTGGTCATGTGACCATCCTCGCCCAGGCGCGCGCGCTCGGCGCATCGCTGGTGGTCGGGCTGAATACCGACGCTTCTGTCCGACGGCTGGGCAAAGGCGGCGACCGCCCGGTCAATGCCGAAGCCGACCGGCTGGTCCTGATCGCGGCGCTCGAATCGGTCGACCTGGTCGCGCTGTTCGACGAGGACACGCCTTACCGGATGATCGAGACGATCCGTCCCGATGTCATCGTCAAAGGCGGCGATTACGACATGGATACGCTCGAAGAGGCGCGGCTCGTCCGTAGCTGGGGCGGCAGTGCGGTCGCCGTCCCGTTCGTCCACGCGCGCTCCACGACCGCGACGCTCGCGCGGATACGCGCAGGCGAAAGCCAGGGGGAGTCGAAGCGGTGAACGTCGTGCCGCTGGTCATCACGACGCGCGAGACGGCCGCCGCTGCCATCGGGCCCGCGCCGTCTCTCGACAGTGCCCAGGTGGAGAACGTGCACTACGGATCGATCGCCGTCGTGTCGGTCGACGGTGGGCTGATGCACTGGGCCGGCGACCCCCATTGGTCGACGTTCACGCGCTCGACGCTGAAACCCTTTCAGGCGCTGTCGTTCGTCCGCGAAGGCGGGCAGGCGCGCTTCGGGTGGACGTCGCGCCAGCTCGCGCTGATGTGCGCGAGTCATTCCGGCGAGCCGATGCATACCGAAATCGTCGACGGGATGCTCGCTTCGGCCGGCTGCGAGGTCGGGCAGCTCCAGTGCGGGTGTCACGTGCCCGGCTGGTATGCGGCTCTGGACCGGAAGCCGCCGACCGACGCCCGTTGGTCGCCGCTCGAACACAATTGCTCGGGCAAGCACGCCGGTTTCCTCGCCGCCTGCCGGCTCCATGGCGAATCGGTCGACGACTATGTCGACCCTTCGTCGCCGTTGCAGCGTCGGGTCGCTGCTGCGATCGGTGGCATCGCGGGGCTCGCGCCGCACGGCATGGGGCTCGGCACCGACGGCTGTTCGGCACCGAATTACGCGCTGCCGTTGTCGCGGCTCGCACGGATGTATGCCGCGCTGGCGGTGGGTACGAACGGGCCGGTCGAAGGGGAAGCGCTAGGCGTGCTGTTCGATGCGATGACCCGTCACCCCGAACTGGTGTCCGGCACCGCTCGCAGCGATCTCGCGCTGATGTCGCTCGTTCCGGGCGACTGGGTCACGA
>JBDTIS010000122.1:0-8626 GCA_039936235.1 Burkholderiaceae bacterium
TGATCCCGTCCAGTACTTCGTAAGGCGGCAGAGAATCCTGGTCGGTCTGGTTGTCGCGCAGTTCGGCCGACGGCGGCCGCGTGATGATCCGCTCGGGAATCACGTTCTTCAGGCCGAACGCATCGGACCCGTTGCGCCAGTTGCAGAGTTCGTAGACCAGCGTCTTCGCGACGTCCTTGATCACCGCGAAACCGCCGGCCATGTCGCCGTACAGCGTGCAGTAGCCGGTCGCGAGTTCGCTCTTGTTGCCGGTGGTCAGCACGATGCGTCCGCTCTTGTTCGACAGAGCCATCAGCAGCGTGCCGCGCACGCGCGCCTGCATGTTTTCTTCGGTCGTGTCTTCGGCGAGACCCGCGAACTGCGCTGCGAGCTGCGCGCGGAACGCGTCGACCATCGGCGCGATCGGGATCTCGTCGTACTGCACGCCGACGCGCTCGGCCATCTCGCGCGCATCGATCCACGAGATGTCGGCCGTGTAGCGCGACGGCATCATCACGGTCCGCACGCGGTCTGCGCCGATCGCATCGACAGCGATCGCCAGCGTAAGCGCCGAATCGACGCCACCGGACAGTCCGATGATGACGCCGGGGAAGCCGTTCTTGCCGATGTAGTCGGCGACCCCGAGGACCAGCGCGCGATAGACCTGTTCCTGCAGCGGCAGCACCGGCGCGACCGTCGCGCGACGCGGTACCGCGCGGTCGAAGTCGAACACCTCTATCGCCTCGACGAAGTCGTTCATCTGCGCGACCACTTCGCCGTCTGCGTCGAGCACGAACGAGCCGCCGTCGAATACCAGTTCGTCCTGGCCGCCGACCAGGTTCGCGTAGACCAGCGCGAGGCCGGCCGTCGTCACGTTGGCCCGCATGACGTGATGTCGCTCGGCCAGCTTGCTGACGTGGAATGGCGATGCGTTCGGGACCAGCAGCACTTCGGCGCCAGCCGCGCGCGACGCGAGCGGTGCCTCGGGGAACCAAGTGTCCTCGCAGACCACGACGCCGAAGCGCGTGCCCTTGACGTCGAACACCATCGGCTCGGTGCCCTGGTCGAAATAACGCTTCTCGTCGAACACGTCGTAGTTCGGCAGTTCGCGCTTGTGGACACGGCCGACCGGCATCGATCCTTTCCAGACCGACACGGTGTTGTAGCGGCGCTCGCCTTCGCGGGTCGGATGGCCGATTACGCAATACAGGTCTGGAAACGCGGCGAGGCGTGCGACCAGCGCGGCCAGCGTTGCGTCGGACCTCGCATACAATGCGGGACGCAGCAACAGGTCCTCGGGCGGATAACCGGTCAGCGCGAGTTCCGGCGTGACGACGATATCGGCACCCCGTTCTGCAGCCTCCTTCGCCGCATTGAAAATCTTCTTCGCATTGCCTTCGAGGTCGCCGACCGTGCAATTGATCTGCGCGATCGCGACGCGAATGAGGGACTCGTCCGGTGGTGGATTCAAGCGGGCTTCCTTGAGCGCGTCGAGCGAGCCGGTGATCACGGCACGGCGCCCCGCGCGGCGTCGTTGCAACGCACGCCTGGATCGACTGTACGAGCCGTGAATTATCGCACGCGACTCATCGCCGACCTCTCCGTGATCGGCGTCCGGCGCTGGGACGCGCTGGTCCGCACCGATGCCGCACGACGCCTCGAGAGCGATCGCGCGGACATCAATCCCTTCCTGCGCTACGACTTCCTCGCGGCACTGCACGAGACCGGCTGTGCCGACCTCGACAGCGGCTGGGGCGTCGAGTACCTGAGCCTGTGGCGCGGCGACGACCTGGTCGCCGCGATGCCGCTGTATCGCAAGTTCCACTCGTACGGCGAGTACGTATTCGACTGGGCCTGGGCCGATGCCTATCGGCGCAACGACGTCGACTACTACCCGAAGCTCCTCTCGGCGATCCCGTTCACGCCGGTGACCGGGCCGCGCCTGATCGCGGTCGACGCCCACGCCGGCGTCGCGCTAGCGACGGCCGCGATGAACCATGCGCGCAGCAGCGAACTGTCGTCGCTGCACGTGCTGTTTCCCGAAAGCGACGACGAGGTCGCCGCGCTCGAGGCTGCGGGCTGCATGCGCCGCGAAGGCGTCCAGTTCCACTGGACCAACGCGGGCTATCCCGACTTCGAGTCCTTCGTCGACACGCTCGAGCGCAAACGCCGCAAGAACATCCGCGCGGAGCGCCGCAAGGTGGCCGAGGCCGGCGTTCGCGTGCGACGCATCGAAGGCAAGGACGCCACCGATGCCGACTGGCGCTTCTTCATGCGCTGTTACGCGAACACCTACCGCGCGCACTACTCGACGCCATACCTGAGCCTGGCGTTCTTCCGCCGCATCGGCGCGGCGATGCCGGAGAACCTGCTGCTGGTGATCGCCGAACGCGACGACGGCACCGGCGTCCGCCCGATCGCGAGTTCGCTCGTCGTGTTCAACGACGACACCCTGTACGGCCGCTACTGGGGTGAGGTCGAGCATGTGCCCTGTCTGCACTTCGAATGCGCGTATTACCAGCCGCTCGAGTTCTGCATAGAGCGCGGCATCGGCCTGTTCGAAGGGGGCGCGCAGGGCGAACACAAGATGGCGCGCGGCTTCCTGCCGGTGAAAACGCGTTCGCTCCATTGGCTCGCACATCCGGCCTTTGCCGACGCCGTCGAACAGTTTCTTACGCGCGAGGCGATCGGCATCGGGCACTACGTCGACGAACTCAACGAGCGCGACCCGTTCAAGCATGATCCGAAGTCGCGATGACGGTGCCGCTCGTCCTGGCGACGCCGGCGATCGCGCTGCTATGAGGCGCCCCCCGACCGTCCCTCCGCACGGCGAGCGCCGCTGAACGAGCCCCCTACTTCGCGGGCTTCGCCTGCGCCTCGTAGTTTTTCACGCCTTCGAGAATTTCCTTCTCGGCATCCTCGGGTCCGCCCCACGCTTCGATCTTGACCCATTTGCCCTTCTCGAGATCCTTGTAGTGCTCGAAGAAGTGCTGGATCTGCGCGAGCCGCTCCGGGTTGATGTCGTCGACGGTCTTCCAGTGCTTGTACCAGGGGAGGATCTTGTCGATCGGCACCGCGAGCAGCTTCGCATCACCACCGGCTTCATCGCTCATCTTCAGCACGCCGAGCGCGCGGCAACGGACCACCACGCCGTGGACCAGCGGAAACGGCGTGATGACCAGCACGTCCACCGGATCGCCGTCGTCGGCGATGGTCCGCGGGATGTAGCCGTAGTTGCACGGGTAGTGCATCGCGGTACCCATGAAGCGATCGACGTACAGCGTGCCGGTATCCTTGTCGACCTCGTACTTGATCGGATCTGCATTCATCGGGATCTCGATGATCACGTTGAAATCGTTGGGGATGTCTTTTCCGGCGGGGACGTTGTCGAAGCTCATGGTTTTGGCTTGAGGAATTATTTTTTGGGGAGGCGGTCGAGTATACCCACGGCGCAGGTCACGGCTGCCGGCAGCCAACCGTCGGAGGACGGCCTCGCCGGCGTCGGTGCAGAATGTCCGCCCCCGGACAATGGAGAGCGATCCATGCGTGCGCATTTCATCGGCAACCGCGAAGTGCGGCCGTCGTGCGGCGACGGCATCGCGATGGTCGATCCGTCGGACGGGATGGTCTTCGAACGGATAGCCCGAGGCAACAGCGCCGACATCGACGTCGCCGTGCGCGCTGCGCGCGCGGCCGCGGACGGATCGTGGGGCCGCATGCCGGCCGCGGAACGGGGACGCCGACTGCAGCGTCTCTCCGTCATGCTGGCCGAACACGCAGAAGAACTCGCGCTGATCGAAGCGAAGGATTGCGGCAAGCCGCTCAAGCAGGCGCGTGCCGACGCCGCCGCGATCGGCCGCTACTTCGAGTTCTATGCCGGAGCGGCCGACAAGCTGCACGGCCAGTCGATCCCGTACCAGGAAGGCACCACGGTGTTCACGGTGCGCGAGCCGCACGGCGTGACCGCCCACATCATTCCGTGGAACTACCCGATGCAGATCTTCGGCCGCAGCGTCGGTGGCGCGCTCGCTGCCGGCAACGCCTGCGTCGTCAAGCCCGCCGAGGACGCGTGCCTGTCGCTGCTGCGTATCGCAGAACTGGCGGCCGATGTGCTGCCGGCAGGCGCCCTGAATATCGTCACCGGTTACGGCCACGAAGCGGGCGACGCACTCGTCAGGCATCCCGACATCGACCACGTGTCGTTCACCGGGTCGCCTGCGATCGGCAAGGTCGTCGTCCGCGCGGCCGCCGAACATCACACGCCGGTCACGCTCGAACTGGGCGGCAAGTCGCCACAGATCGTATTCGCGGACGCGGACCTCGACGCGGTGCTGCCAGCCGTCGTCAATGCGATCGTCCAGAACGCCGGACAGACCTGTTCGGCCGGCAGCCGGCTGTTGGTCGAGCGCCGCGCCTACGACCAAGTGCTCGACCTGCTGGCCTCGGTGTTCGAGAGCCTGCGCGTCGGACCCGCGATGATGGATCTCGACTGCGGTCCGCTGATCCGCAAGTCGCAACAGCAGCGCGTGTGGGACTTCCTGTCCGACGCGCAGCACGACGGCATCGCGGTGATGGCGCAGGGGCGCGTGGTCGACGAGGCGCCGCACGGCGGCTTCTACCAGGCCCCGATGCTGCTGCGCGACGTGCCGGCGGCGCATCGCCTGGCGCAGGAAGAGGTATTCGGTCCGATCCTTGCGGCGATGGCCTTCGACGACGAGGCCGACGCGATCCGCCTCGCGAACGGCACGGCCTTCGGCCTCGTTGCCGGTGTGTGGACGCGCGACGGCGCCCGCCAGATGCGGATGGCGCACGCGGTGCGCAGCGGCCAGTTGTTCATCAACAATTACGGCGCCGGTGGCGGCGTCGAACTGCCGTTCGGCGGCGTCGGCGCGAGCGGCCACGGGCGCGAGAAAGGCTTCGAGGCGCTGTATGGATTCACGACGCTGAAGACGATCGCGATCCGCCACGGCTAGCCCGGCACCCGTCGTGTCGACGAATGAGAGACCTCATCCTCGAGGCAGCACGTGCAAGGGCAATGCGTCGTGGAACAGGTTCCTCGCATGCGTTCGGAACGACAGACGCGGGCGGGATGACAATCGCAACTGACGATACTGGGGAGACGACATGCGCTTGAAAGACAAGGTGGCCGTGGTGACCGGCGGCGGTTCCGGCTTCGGCGAGGGAATTGCGCGGCGCTTCGCCGACGAAGGTGCGAAGGTGGTCGTCGCGGACATCGACCAGGGTGCCGCGCTACGCGTCGCGGACGCGATCGCGTCGGCCGGCGGAATGGCCATCGCGACGCGGACCGACGTCTCGAAGGACGCCGACGTCGCCGCGATGCTCGCGACCACGCTCGACGCGTTCGGTGGCGCGCACATCGTCGTCAACAATGCGGGTACCACGCATCGCAACCGACCGATGCTCGAGGTGACCGAAGAGGAATTCGACCACGTCTACGCAGTCAACGTAAAGAGTATTTACCTGAGCGCGAAGCATTTCGTGCCGCACTTCCGCAGGCAGGGTAACGGCGCTTTCGTCAACATCGCGTCGACCGCCGGCGTGAGGCCACGTCCCGGACTCACCTGGTACAACGGCAGCAAGGGCGCCGTAATTACGACGAGCCGTTCGATGGCCGCCGAGCTCGGCCCCGACAACATCCGCGTCAATTGCGTGAATCCGGTGATCGCGGCGACCGGCCTGCTGACCGAGTTCATGGGTGTCGAGGACACGCCGGAGAACCGCGCGCGCTTCATCGCGACGATTCCGATGGGGCGCTTCTCGACGCCGGAGGACGTGGCCAACGCGTGCCTGTACCTCGCGTCGGACGAGGCGCGCTTCGTCACCGGGGTGTGCATCGAAGTCGATGGCGGCCGCTGCGTGTAGAGCCCTTCTCCCCGTTTGCGGAAGCGCCTGCCCCGGGATGGACGCGGGGTCGCGGCGCGGGGAGCGAGATGGCGCCGCTCGCTTGTCAGCATCCGTTGCACGTCAGGGTTTCACCCGATGCCTCTGCGGTGTCGCGAACGTCGTTCGCCCCGCAATATGCGAATCGCATTCAACACATCAGGAGACGACGTGGCTGCAGATCTGCTTTCCGAATCTCAGAAGATCCCTTCGACCTTCGAAGAAGCGACCTATCGCAAGGTCGCCTGGCGGCTGATTCCGCTGCTGTTGATCTGCTATGTGGTCGCCTACCTGGACCGCGTCAACGTCGGCTTCGCGAAGCTGCAGATGCTGACGGACCTGAAGTTCAGCGAGACGATGTACGGACTCGGCTCGGGCATCTTCTTCATCGGCTACTTCATCTTCGAGATTCCGAGCAACGTGATCCTGCATCGCGTCGGCGCCCGCGTATGGATCGCGCGGATCATGATCTCGTGGGGCATCCTGTCGGCCTGCATGATGTTCATCACGACCCCGACGATGTTCTACGTCGTCCGCTTCCTGCTCGGCGCTGCCGAGGCGGGATTCTTCCCCGGCATCATCCTGTACCTGACGTATTGGTACCCGGCCCATCGGCGCGCGCGGATGACCGCGCTGTTCATGACGGCAGTTGCGATATCCGGCGTGATCGGCGGCCCCCTGTCGGGCTGGATCCTGCGCGACTTCGGCGGTGTCAACGGCTGGGCCGGCTGGCAATGGATGTTCCTGATCGAAGGCATTCCGTCGGTGCTGATGGGCATCTTCGTCCTGTTCTATCTGGACGATCGCATCACGCACGCGAAATGGCTGTCGGCCGACGAGAAGATGTTGCTCGCCAAGCACATCGAGCGCGACAACGTCGACAAGGTCGACGCGCCGATCGGCAAGATCCTCACGACCGGCCGCGTCTGGCTGATGGGACTGATCTACTTCAGCTTCGTGATGGGCCTGTACGGGATCAGCTTCTGGCTGCCGACGATCATCAAGCAAACCGGCATCTCCGACGCGCTGACGATCGGCCTGCTGTCCGCGATCCCGTGGGCGTTCGCCGTCGTGTCGATGGTGCTCGTCGCGCGCCACGCGGACCGCACCGGCGAGCGCCGCTGGCACATCGCGATTCCCGGTCTCCTCGGCGCGGTCGGCCTCGTGCTGAGCGTGCTGTGGCGGGACGACACGGTGCTCGCGATGGCCGCACTGACGTTGGCAACGGCCGGCATTCTCACGACGCTGCCGTCGTTCTGGAGCCTGCCGACCGCGTTCCTCGCAGGCACCGGTGCTGCTGCCGGCATCGCGCTGATCAACTCGCTCGGCAACCTGGCCGGTTTCGTGTCGCCGTTCGCGGTGGGTTGGCTGAAGGATCTCACGCAGAGCACGAACTCGGGCATGTACCTGCTCGCCGGCTCGCTGGTCGTGGGTGCCATGCTGACGCTGTCGGTGCGATTACCGGCAACACGCGAGACAGCCACGAAACGATGATCGACCGCGGCGACTCGTCAGCCGCCGAGGTTCGCCAGCGCCGCGGCGCGATAGTGCTCGCGGCTGCCGACCGGATCGTCGATGTCGTCGAAGACGCGACCGAGTTCCAGATGGATCATCGCGGCGAGCCGCGGCTCCGGCGCCAGGTCGAGCGCGCCACGTAACGCGGCCTGCGCCTTGCCCCACAGCTTCTGCCGCCCGCACAAGGCGCCGAGCGCGTAGGCGGCCGACGGGTCGGTCGGGTGCTCGCGGGTCCAGCGTTCCGCGCGTTCGATCTGAGACCGCGCGTCCTCGGCGACGACCCGGCCATCGCGGCCACGCCCCTCCAAGAACAGCGCTTCGACGACCTTGTCGCCGCTGCGCGCATATTCCTCGGCCAGACGCGGGTCCCATTCCGACAGCAGCGCATTCTCGATCACGACCCGCGCCTGATAACCGAGCCGCGCCGCGTTGAAAGCCTGGGCCGCGACCAGCGAGACGTCGCCGATCCGCTTGTCGGCGTTCGGCACGGTTTGCCAGAGCGCGAGCAGCGCATGCGCATCATCGCCACGCGCCGCGAACAGCGCGCGATACGCGAGTGTCTTGATCTGGCGTGCCGCGACCGGGTGCAGCGCATCGCGCTTGTTCAGCGTCCGCAGCAGTTTCAGCACCGAATCCCAGTCGCCCGCGTACTGATGTGCCTTGAGGCCGAGGCGCAGCGACTGGATGTGGCGCGCGCCGGCCGCGTGCAGTTGCGCGACGACCGCCAACGCCCGGGTCCCTTCGCGCGCGTCGACCAGGCACTCGGCCTCGGTCATCAGCTTGGCCGCGCGCAGGCCGGGGTCGGCCTGGGCACGACGCAGCCATTCGTCGCGTCGCGCGTACTCGCGCATCCGGTGCGCCGAGCGCGCGGCGACCAGCGCAGCGAGGCCTGCGGTTTCCGGCAGTTCCTGCGCCTCCTCGGCCTCGCGCTCCGCGTGCCCGTAGCGGCCTTCGAAGTGCGCCTGCAACGCACCGCGTAAAGCGCGCGACGCACGCTTTTCGCTCTGACGCTGGCGATACAGTGCGACGCGCTGCGGCATCTGAACCGTCTTCTTCGCGATGCGGATCAGCGCGTACAACACGACGAACAGGACGACCTCGATCAGCAGGACCAGGTTGAGCGACAGGTCGATGCGAAACGGCGGGTAGAACACCACCACGTTGCCGGGGTCGGTGCTCAGCGCGAGCGCGAGCCCGACTGCCGCCGCGAAGACGACGACGCCGATCAGGA
>JBDTIS010000123.1:0-25795 GCA_039936235.1 Burkholderiaceae bacterium
TTCGCCGCTCGGCACGACCGAGGTCGACCGCCTGATGACCACTGCCGTCGACGGCAGTAGCGTGCTCTTCGTCGAAGACTCGACCAGCGCTCGGATGGCGCGCTTCGCCGACCTGATGAACCAGGTCGACGATGCCACGGCCAGTGATCCGCTGCATGCCATCGCGCTGCTGCGGCAGTACGTGCTGCGCGACGAGCAGATCCCGACACTGCTATGGCTGCGTCTGTTCGAACTGTACAAGGCGGTCGACAAGAAGCCCGTCTACGAAGCGCTCGCGGAGCACTTCGCGCGGCGCTATCACCGGCCTATGGTGGGATGGACGCAGACGCTCGGGGACCGCGTGCCGCAGACGCCGTTGTCGGCGATGGGCGCGATCGATCGCGAACTCGAGGCGTCGTGGGGCAAGGAAGCAGGACTGGAGCGGATTCGCTCGCTGCTGTGCGATCGCGACCAGGACGACACGGTGGTGTTCAACGCCGTGCTGCAGCGCGATCTGCTCGATGCAGCGAAAGTGTTTCCGGTGGGCGACGGTTCGCTCGTCTGAAACGCGGTCGGCTGACGATTCACCGGCTTTTCAGCAGCGGCTCGAGGTCCGGCCAGACGTTGTCGAGCAGACGGCGCTGAGCGTCGGCCGTGGGATGGATCCGGTCCGCCTGGAACAGGTCGAGGCGATCTGCGAAGCCTGCGAAGAAGAAAGGCGTCAACGCTGTCCTGTGGGCTTTCGCAGTGTTCCTGAAGATGGCCGCGAAGCGGTCCGCGTAGGCCTTGCCGTAGTTCGGCGGGATCTGCATCCCGACGATCAGAACCGCGGCATGCGCGGCCTGCGACCGCGTCACGATCGCGTCCAGATTCTTCTGTGTCGTCGCGAGATCGAGACCGCGCAGCGCATCGTTGCCGCCGAGCTCGACGATCACGACAGCCGGCTTGACACGTCCCAGCAGTTCGTCGACGCGGCTGAGTCCGCCGCTGGTCGTCTCGCCGCTGATGCTCGCGTTGACGATCTTGTAGGCGTAGCGCCGCGCCTTGAGCCGTGCGTCGAGCAGCTTGACCCAGCCGGTGTCGCGCTGCAGCCCATACTCCGCCGAGATGCTGTCGCCGAGCACGAGCAGCGTCGCAGGCGAACTCTCGGCAGCAACAGCGGTCGATTGCGGGGCGCCGCAGAACATCGCGCAGGCGGCGAGCACGGCAAGTAGCCGGCGGCGAATGGGACGCGCGGTGACCGGCGGCATCGAAGCACAGACAATCATGTTGATCAGAGATGAGAGTGGCAGATGAACGAAGTGGATCCCGCGGGCTTTGTGTCCCGCGACGTGCTGGAATCTTCGCCGGACGGTCACGGGATGCCGCGACCGGACGTGGTGATCGAGACCGAAGGCCTGACCAAGCGAGTGGTCGACGCAATCGGTTCGTTGACGATCCTTGACGATATCACGCTGAAGATCATGGCCCGCGAGACGGTCGCCGTCGTGGGCGCGTCGGGCTCCGGGAAGTCGACCCTGCTCGGTCTGCTGGCCGGGCTCGATCGCGCGACCGACGGGCGGATCAGCCTTCTCGGTCAGGATCTGGCTTCCCTCGACGAGGACGGTCGAGCGAAGTTGCGTGCGCGGCGCGTGGGCTTCGTATTCCAGTCGTTCCAGCTGCTCGGACACCTGAACGCTCTCGAGAACGTGATGCTGCCGCTCGAGCTCGCGGGGACCGACGGCGCCCGCGAGAAGGCGATCGCGATGCTTGCGCAGGTGGGGCTGTCGACCCGTGAGCGCCACTATCCGAAGACGCTGTCGGGCGGCGAGCAGCAGCGTGTCGCGCTGGCGCGTGCTTTCGTCGGTGAGCCGACGATCCTTTTCGCAGACGAGCCGACCGGCAGTCTCGACGCGGCTACGGGCGACGGCGTCATGAACCTGATCTTCGCGCTCAATCGGACGCTCGGCTCGACGCTGGTGATGGTTACCCACGATGCGGCCATCGCCGCGCGCTGCGGCCGCAGGATCACGCTGGCTGGGGGTCGGATCGTCGACTGAATGCCGGCTTCTCAGCGCAGGCCGAGTACGTCCTGCATGTCGAACAGCCCGGACCGCCGATCGGCGAGGAAGCGCGCCGCGAGCAGGCTGCCGGCCGCATAGCCGGCTCGGCTGCTGGCGCGATGCGTGATCTCGATTCGCTCGCCGATGCCCGCGTACAGTACGGTGTGGTCCCCGACGATGTCGCCGCCGCGGATCGTGGAGAAGCCGATCGTGGACGGATCGCGCGGACCCGTCAGGCCCTCGCGGCCGTAGCTCGCGACGTCCGCCAACGCGACGCCGACCGCGTCCGCGACGATCTCGCCGATGCGTACCGCGGTCCCGGACGGCGCGTCGACCTTGTGCCGGTGATGGGCCTCGATGATCTCGATGTCGTAGCCGGTCGACAGCGCGCGCGTCGCGTCGGCGATCAGCTTGAAGAGGACGTTCACGCCGACGCTCATGTTCGGCGCGAACACGATCGCGATGCGTTCTGCGGCAGCCGTGATCGTGTCGCGTCCAGCCGCATCGAAGCCGGTCGTGCCGATCACCATCCCGACGCCTTGCGCCATGCAAGCGGCCAGATTGACGAGCGTCGCTTCGGGCCGCGTGAAGTCGATCAGCACGTCGCTGACCGCGAGTCCAGCCGGGATGTCGCACCCGACGATGATCCCGTCGACGACGTGCAGGTCGCCGCGCGCAGCGGCGCCGATCACCGCCGAGTCGGGGCGATCGAGTGCGGCAGTCAGCCGCAGGTCCGGCGCGTCGACGACCGCGTCGATCAGCATGCGGCCCATGCGGCCGGAGGCGCCGGCGACGGCGATGCGAAGCAAGGTGGAGTCGCGGCTGGTCAACGGCGGCAGGCTAATGCGGTTCGCTGTTGTTGGTGATTGGCGACGGCGGCGTCTGGTCGACCGGCGTCGACGGCCGATCCGGCGTATCGACCTTGCCCGGCGTCACCGAGGTCCCACCGATGTCCGAGCCACGGCTCGGCAGTTGCGGCAGCGGCCGACCCAGCAGCGGCGCACGGACGATCCGCGTGGTCGCGAAGTTGCGGCTGGCCGCGAACTCTTCTTCGGTCGGCAGCGAGTCGCCGTTGTAGCGGACCATCTTGTTGTCGTTGTCGAAGTACACCGTGAAGCGGCGCTCCTCGATGCGGCCGCGACCGGGCTGGAAACGGAACGGATAGTCCCAGCGATCCGCATGGAAGGGGTCGGTGAGGATCGGCGTGCCGAGGACGAAGCGGACCTGGTCGCGCGTCATGCCCGGCTTCAGCTGATCGGCCATCTCCTGCGTGACGACGACGCCCTGCTGGATGTTGATCTTGTAAGTGAGGCTCCAGTTGTCGAGCCGTTCGCGGGAGAAGGGATTGGCGCAGCCGGCGAGCAGCAGCACGACCAGTGCGGTGCCGAAGAGGGTGACGGCACGAAGGCCAATACCAGGAATCATGCGGAAGGCGGGTCCGGGGACCTGCATAGGGAAGCGGGTGTGGTGTCGGAAGGGGGGTGCGGCGCGAAGACGCTATGATAGCCGCAACTTATCCAAGGCCCGCCCGCAGAGGCCACTGCGACCGGACGGCGCGCATCAAGGAAGATCCCCATGTCGAATCCGAACGAGTTGAAGACGATCGGTCTCAAGGCCACGCTGCCGCGCCTGAAGATTCTCGAGATCTTCCAGACCAGCGACCATCGCCACATGAGTGCCGAAGACGTCTACAAGCAACTGCTGCACGCGAACATGGACATCGGCCTGGCCACCGTCTATCGCGTGCTGACGCAGTTCGAGCAGGCCGGCCTGCTCGCCCGCAACCACTTCGACAACGGCAAGGCCGTCTTCGAACTGAACCAGGGTACTCACCATGACCACCTGGTCTGCCTGACCTGCGGCAAGGTCGAGGAGTTCTACGACGCCGAGATCGAGAAGCGGCAGCAGCGCATCGCCAAGGAGCGCGGCTTCGTGCTCCAGGAACACGCGCTGTCGATGTACGGCGTCTGCACGAAGCCGAACTGCGAAGGCCGCGCGCGCGCGCACACATCGGCGCTCTTGCACGGCGCAACGCTTTAAGGCCTGCATGATCGGCATCCGCGTCGGACAGGGGTTCGACGTACACGCGCTCGTGGACGGTCGGCTGCTCGTTATCGGCGGCGTCACCGTCCCTTATGCAAGGGGTCTGTTCGGCCACTCCGATGCCGACGTGTTGCTGCATGCGGTGACCGATGCGCTGCTCGGTGCGGCCGCCCTCGGCGACATCGGCCGCCACTTCCCTGACACGTCGGCGGACTATGCCGGCGCGGACTCGCGGGTGTTGCTGCGAAGGACACTCGAACTGGTTTCCGCGGCCGGTTTCGACATCGTGAACGTCGATGCGACGATCATCGCGCAGGCGCCGAAGATGGCTCCGCACATCCCGGCGATGATCGCGAACATCGCGGCCGACCTGGGCCTCGATGCCGACCGCGTCAATGTCAAGGCCAAGACCACCGAGCAACTCGGCTTCACCGGTCGCGGCGAAGGGATCGCGGCCGAAGCGATCGCGCTGCTCGAGCGGCGTTAGCCGACCTTTCGCGTAAACGTCAGAGTCGCGACCAGGCCGCCGCCTTCGCGGTCCGCCAGATCGAAGCGGGCGCGATGGCGTTGCGCGATCCGATCGACGATCGCGAGCCCGAGTCCGGCGCCGTTGGCCTGGCCGCGCGCGGTGTCGAGACGGGTGAACGGTTGCTTCAGCCGCTTGATCGCGTCCGGAGGGATGCCGGCGCCGCGGTCGGCGACCTCGACACGGGGCGGTTGGTCGACCGTGCGGATTGTCAGCGTCACATGGCCGGTCCCGGGCGTCGCGCCGTAGCGACGCGCATTCTCGATCAGATTGAACAACACGCGCCGGATCTCGATCGGATGTGCGCGGATCGGTTCGGTGGGCTGCAGGTCGGACTCGATCGTGATCCGCTCGTCGCTCGCGATTCCCGCGATCGCCTCGGCGACCAGCGCCGTGAGATCGACCTCTTCGAACGCATGCTGACTTTCGAGCGGCCGCGCGTAGTCGAGGAACTGGTTGATGATCGAGTCGATCTGTTCGACGTCGGCCTGGATCGCGTCGCGTGCCTCCGGATCGGAGATGCTCAACTCGGCCTCGAGGCGCAACCGCGTCAGCGGAGTACGCAGGTCGTGCGAGATGCCGGCCAGCAGCAGCACGCGATCGGCCTCGATTCGCGCGAGGTCGTCGACCATCCCGTTGAAGCTGGCATTCGCGTCGCGAATCTCGCGCGGTCCCTTCTCGGGCAGCGGCGCAGGCCGACCGCCCTGGCCGATGACGACGGCCGCGGTCGCGAGTCGCTTGAGCGGTAAATTGATCAGCCGGCTCATCGCGACGGCGCCGACCAGCGACAGGCCGAGGGCGACGGCGCCCCAGCCGATCCACTGCAGGCCGCCGACGACCTCGAGACGGTCGCGCTCGAACGCGACCCAGTAGTCGTCGTCCTCGATCGAGAAGCTGACCCACAGGCCTTCGCGTCCGTTGACGGCCCTGACCATCCGCGTGCCCTGGCCGAGCCGCGCGCGCACGTAGTCGAGCATCAGCATGTTCGATGCGGTGTCGCGCAGCGAGTCGACGACGTCCGAAGGCTCGAGCGGATAGATGCGGATGCTCTCGTTGTTCGCGAGGTCGGTCAGCAGGTCGGTCCGCTTGGCCGGGTCCGAATGGATCAGCGCGGAGCGCGTGACGTTGACGACGGACACGATCGTCTGCGCGATCTGCTGCGCGCGCGGCGTGCGTTCGAAGATGCGGAAGCTCTGAAACCAGCCAGCCAGGCTCGCGCCGATCAGCAGCGCCAGTAACAGGAAGGTGCGCCAGAAGACGCCACCCGGCATGACGACTAGCTACGCGAATCGTCGGCCGGCGTTGCCGGCTCGGTCTGCGCCTGTTCGGTCATGGCGGCCAGCTGCGGCGTCGGAGGCCCGTCGGGGATGAAGACATAGCCGAGGCCCCATACGGTCTGGATGTAACGCGGGTTCGACGCATCGGTTTCGATCAACTTGCGCAATCGCGAGATCTGCACGTCGAGGCTGCGATCGAAGACCTCGTACTCGCGGCCACGCGCGAGCTCCATCAGCTTCTCGCGCGACAGCGGCTGGCGTGGATGCCGTGCGAACGCCTTCATCACCGCGAATTCGCCGGTGGTCAGCGACTTCGACTGGCCATCGTGCGTGAGCGTCCGCGTCTGCAGGTTCAGGTTGTACGGACCGAAAACGAAGTTCTCGACGTCGGCGGCCGGCGCCCCCGGCGCTTCGGGCGCCGTGCGACGGCGCAGTACGGCGTGGATGCGGGCGACGAGCTCACGCGGGTTGAACGGCTTCGGCAGGTAGTCGTCGGCACCGAGCTCGAGCCCGATGATGCGGTCGACCTCGTCGCCGCGCGCGGTCAGCATGATGATCGGCGTGGTGTCGTTCGTGCCGCGCAGCTTGCGGCAGATCGCGAGGCCGTCTTCGCCGGGCAGCATCAGGTCGAGCACGAGCAGGTCGAAGCGTTCCCGCACCCACAGCTTGTTCATCGACGTCGCGTTCTCGGCGAGGAAGACGTTGAAGCTCTGTTCGGTGAGGTAGCGACGCAGCAGGTCGCGCAGTCGCTGATCATCGTCGACGACCAGAATCTTCGGGGTGGTTGGTGCAGTCATGGAAGCGGATGGTAATGCCCGCGCCCGCGGACTGTCTCGCAGGCCGGGCGCGGATCTGATGCAGCGATTGCGAAACATGACGGCCGAAGGTCGCCCGGCGGCACCGCTTCATAGTCTCATCCATACAACCCCTGCAGACCGGGGACACAAACCGTTACAAAAGCTGACGGCGAACTTCGATGGCGACCGCCATGTCCCTCTAACATGACATCTCGTGTTTGGCGGACGGTCGTCGTGCGTGCGAACCGGCTGCATGCGGCAGGCCCGCCGCGGGGACGAGCACCTCATCGATGAACCAGCGTCCCCTTATCCTTTCGGCGATCGTCGGCAAGCTCTGCAGCGTCCTGCTGTGCGGGCTGCTGGCCGCTTGGTCGGGGCAGGGCGCTGAAGCCGGCGAAGCGCATCCGCGTCGGCTGAACGGATACCGCAACGGCCAGTTGGACGCGCGCAACGCGCGCCAGGTCGAACGGGTCCAGCAACGCCCGCAGCAGCGCGCCGCGCAGCGTGAGCCGAACGCGCAACGTGTTCCCGAGACGACCCAGCCGGTCACGCCCCCGGCCTACCAGGCAGCAGAGCCTGCTCAGCAACGTGCCAACGGGCCGGGACGCATGACGCGCGACGAGCGACGCGCGTTGCGGCAACAGATCAACGAGGTCGGGCGCGACGTCTACCGGCCGACCCGCCCTTAGCCGATCGCTATTGGTCGTTGATGGCCGCCATGAGCCTTGCGCGAGTCCGGCACGCGGATGCGCGCCTCTCGCCGAATTCGCTCTCCGCATGAGCGGGATGACGACGCGGCCCGTCCTTCGGCTGGTGGGCGAATCGAAGCCATCCATTAGACTCACGGATGTCCGCCGTGGTCGCATCGACGATCGCGGTCCGTGTCTTCAGCTCTCCGTCGCCGCCTCCATGCCCCCCGTCGTACTCGGGATCGATACGTCCAGCTCCTGGTGCTCGGCCGCGCTGTCGCGCGGGTCCGAGCTCTACGTGCGCCGCGCAGAGGTCGGTAATGCGCATTCGCAGCGGATCCTCGCGATGGTCGACGAGATCCTCGGCGAGGCCGGCATCACGCTCGCCGGCTGCGATGCGATCGCGTTCTCTGCCGGCCCCGGCTCTTTCACGGGACTTCGCGTCGGGTGCGCGGTGGCGCAGGGTCTCGCGTACGGGGCGTGCCTGGAGGTGGCGGCCATAGGCACCCTCGACGCGATCGCGCGCGCCGCAGCGGTCGCGGACGGCTGGAAGGCCCCGACATTGCTCGCGGCGCAGGACGCGCGAATGGGCGATGTCTATTGGGCCTTGTTCGAGCAGGTCGATGGCCGGCTCGTCGCGGTAGCAGGTCCGGCGCTGGCGCCGCCGTTGGCGTTGCGCGACAGACTGCGCGCGCTACGCGACGAACGGCCGGTCGCGATCGGTTGCGGCAACGCATGGGCGGTCCACGGTGCCGCGATGCACGGGCTCGTCGAACGCGTGGACGAACGTGAAACCGCCGATGCCGCCGACGTCGCGGCACTTGGGGTACTCGCGACGCTCGACCGGCATCTGACGCCGCCCGCTCAAGCCGCGCCTCTCTACGTGCGCAACGAGGTCGCCCGCACGACCATCCAGCGCCAAGCCGATCGCGCGCGTTCGTGGCCTGACCGTCAGATGACCTCATGAGTGCGCAACCGATTCAACCGATGCAGTCCTTGTCGTCGGCGGACACACTCGTGTTCGCGCCGATGCAGCTGTCCGATATCGCCGAAGTCGCCGCGGTCGAGAAGGCCATCTACACGGCACCTTGGACCGAAGGCAACTTCGTCGATTCGTTGATGGCGGGCTATTGCGCATGGACGCTGCGCGCGACCGCACGGTCCGCTGGTCACGCCGCCAACGCCCTGGTCGGCTACTTCGTGCTGATGGCGGCCGTCGACGAGGCGCATCTGCTGAACCTCAGCATCGCGTCTGGCTGGCAGGCGCGGGGCCACGGGCTCACGCTGTTGCGCAACGTGACTGCAGTGGCTATCGATCACAATGCCTCGTCCGTCATCCTCGAGGTGAGGCCGTCGAACGTGCGCGCGCTGAAGGTCTACCGGCGCTTCGGCTTTCGCGACCACGGGCTGCGTCGACGTTATTACCCGGCCAGCCTCGATGATCAGCGGTCGCGTGAGGACGCGATCGTCATGCGGATCGAGTTGTGACCCGGCTGTCGCAGCTTGGCCGCAGACGGCTGGTCGAAGCGCTCGGGCTCGGTCCTCTGTGGGTACGGCGCGCCAGCGCCCCGGTCGGCGAAGCGGTCGATATCGAAGCCGACGTGAGCACCCTCGACTGGGAGACGCTGCGACAGATGGTCGCATCCGGACGCGCATGGGGACTGCGTTCAGCGCAACTTCCCGAATTCGGCGCGTCGCGACCCGAATGGCTCGTGATCGGCGGTCCGGCTGTCGATGACGATGCGAACGATGAGGCGTTCGCCGGATCTGCCGGGCGCCTGCTCGACGCGATGCTGGCTGCGATCGGACTCGACCGCGACCGCAGCGTCGTCGTCGCAGGCCTCGCGAAGTACGGAGCGCACGCGACCGGCGTCGCGATCAGTCGTTCCTGCCTCGAACGTCAGATCGAGTTGCTCGCGCCGCGGATGATCCTTGTCGTCGGCGAGTTCGCCGTCACTGCGATGTTCCCCGGTGCACCGAGCTTCGACGACTTTCGAGGCAACGAAGAGGCCCTGACGATCGTCGGGCGCACCGTTCCGGTCGTGGCGACCTTCCATCCGTCGCGACTTCTCGTAGATGGCTTATCGAAGGCGCAGGCCTGGGCCGATCTTTGTCTGGCGCGGACCATTCACGAAGAGCGGTCTGCAACCGTCTTCGCCTGAACCGCGGCGATCAGTGACGACCTTCGCGGATCAGGGTCAGCGGATCGCCGCGTCGCATGTTCATCCGGTGACGGCGCACCACGAGCAGCATAGACCCGACGACGAACATCCCGAACAGGATGATGATCTTCGGCACCGACATGTCGTAGCGGACCAGCAGGGCGTAGAGGCACAGCATCGCGAGAATCGACAGGTTCTCGTTGAAGTTCTGTACGGCGATCGAGTGGCCCGCGCTCATCAGCACGTGACCGCGATGCTGCAACAGGGCGTTCATCGGCACGACGAAGAAGCCCGCCAGCCCGCCGATCAGCATCAACAGCACGCTCGCGATGATCAGGTACAGCGGAACCTGCATCCCGAATGCGTCGAGAACGATCGGCGGGACGCTGTCGCGATGGAAGAACGCCAGCGACATCACGAGCAGTCCCATCGCGATGCCAACCGGAAGGACAGATAGCGCGCGTTTGAGTGGGACCCGCGCCGCGAGCACCGCGCCGGCGGCGATTCCGATCGCCACGACCGCCTGCAGCGTCGCGCCCTGCGTCAGGTCGAGTCCCAGCGACGAGGCGGCCCATCGCAGCACGATGAACTGCAGTGTCGCTCCGGCGCCCCAGAACAACGTGGTGACGGCAAGCGAGATCTGACCCAGCTTGTCGTGCCACAGCGTCGTGAAGCACTGCGCGAAGTCGATGATCAGGCGCGCCGGGTTGCGTTCCTGGTGGGCGTAGCGGACGCCGGTATCGGGAATCCGCAGATTGACCAGCGCAGCGATACCGTAGATCGCGGCGATGACCGTGATGGCGGCTTGCGGTGCGGTGTCGATGCCGGTATCGATGTACGGCAGGTCGATCGACAGCATCATCGTCGACAGCTTCTGGCCGACCAGTTGGCCGCCGAGCAGCGTGCCCAAGATCACCGATCCGACCGTGAGGCCTTCGATCCAGCCGTTCGCCTTCACGAGATCTTCGGACGGCAGCAACTCCGTCAGGATTCCGTACTTCGCAGGGGAATAAGCCGCCGCGCCGAGGCCCACGATCGCATAAGCGACCAACGGGTGCGCGCCGAACAGCATCGTCAGGCAGCCGACGATCTTGATCATGTTCGTGATGAACATGACGCGCCCCTTCGGCAGTGCGTCGGCGAATGCGCCGACGAAGGCCGCCAGCAACACGTACGACAAACAGAAGAACAGCTTGAGCAACGGAGTCATCCACTCCGGTGCCGAGATCTGGATCAGCAGTGATATCGCGGCGATGAGCAGCGCATTGTCGGCAAGCGACGAAAAAAACTGCGCCGCCATGATGGTGTAGAAGCCACGCTTCATCCTTGGGGTCCGTCTCCAGATTGATCGAATCGCTGTCTGCGTCGCTGGCGATTCGCATGTCGCAATACGCGGTTCCTCCCTGTGCGTTGCGGCAACGATGCACCCGGTGGCCGAGGGTGCGCCGCGCGGAGATCATGTCGTCCCCTTTGCGCGCAGGTTTATAGCATGAATCGTCCACACGACGACCCGCGCAACGGTGGACCGATCCACCTCGTCAGGGCGGTCGATGCGAAGCCCGAAGCGTTCGATTTATCATGGCGCGTGCCACTCACCGCCGTCGCCCGGCAGCGACTGCCTGCCGAAAATTTCCAGATCACGATGCCTCGCATGACGACGCGCGAGCCCGTGCGTCGATCCGGCAACAGACCTTCTCATCCCTCGTGTCCCGACCCATCCAGGCGCTGATCTCACGTCGGGCCATCGCCCACAACCTCGCCGTCGTCCGGCGCATCGCGCCGGATGCGCGCGTCTGGGCCGTGATGAAGGCCGATGCCTACGGGCATGGGCTCAACCGCGTTGCGGAGGCCGGAAGTCCCGCGCTGGCCGGCGCCGACGGCGTCGCGATCCTCGAAACCGAGACGGCGCAACAATTGCGCGACCTCGGATGGGGTGGCCCGATCCTTCTGCTCGAAGGCTGCTTCGACGCGAGTGACCTCGATGCCGCCATGCGACTCGGCGTGACGGTCACGGTGCACGACGACGAACAGATCGCGATGATCGAGGCGGCGCGCATCGGCGCGCCGCTTCAGGTCTACTTGAAAATGAACACCGGGATGAACCGCCTCGGCTTCGCGCCAGCACGCTTTCGATCGATCCACGAGCGACTGCGGAAAGTGGCCGGGGTCGGGACCATCACGCTGACTACGCATTTCGCGAACGCGGACCGGCCCGATGGTGTGGGCGATCAGCTTGCCGTCTTCGAGCGCGGCGCAGCGCGGCTGCAGGGTCCTCGCTCGCTCGCCAACTCCGCGGCCATCCTGGCGCATCTGCATACGCATCACGACTGGGTGCGGCCGGGCATCATGCTCTACGGTGCGTCGCCGTTCGCCACGCGCGGCGCAGCCGAGTTCGGGCTGCAGGCTGCCATGCAGCTCGAGAGCCGTTTGATCGCGGTCCAGCATCTGCAGGCCGGCGAGGGGATCGGGTACGGACATCGTTACGCGGCCGAACGCGAGATGCGGATCGGCGTGGTCGCTTGCGGCTATGCCGACGGCTATCCGCGGGTCGCCCCGAACGGCACGCCGATCGCGGTGGCCGGCGTCCGCACGCGGGTTGTCGGACGCGTCTCGATGGACATGCTCACCGTCGATCTGACGCCGATTCCGCAGGCGAATGTCGGCAGCCATGTCGAACTGTGGGGCAGCAACGTCCCGGTCGACGACGTCGCTCAGGCGGCCGGGACGGTCGGCTACGAACTGCTGTGCGCTGTCGCTCCCCGCGTGCCGGTCGTCACGATCGACTGAAGTCCCGCCGCCGTTTGCTGGCCGCTTTCCCATCCTTCAACGATGCCGCTAGCGCTGCATTCCGAACTGCTCCATGGCAAAGACCAAGAACCTCTACGTCTGCTCCGAATGCGGTGGCCAGACGTCCAAATGGCAGGGACAATGTCCGCATTGTCAGGCGTGGAACACGTTGATCGAAGGGGTAGCCGAAGCGCCTGCAGGCACGCACCGCTTCGCATCGCTCGCCGGCTCGACGCCGGTGCTCGCACTGTCGGACATCGACGCCGCCGAGGTACCGCGCTTCTCCAGCGGCCTCGAGGAGTTCGACCGGGTACTGGGCGGCGGTCTCGTGGCCGGCGCCGTGGTGCTGATCGGCGGTGACCCAGGCATCGGCAAGTCGACGCTGCTGTTGCAGGCACTGTCGCATCTGTCGACCGTCCGCAAGACGCTGTATGTCAGCGGCGAGGAATCGGGCGCGCAGATCGCATTGCGTGCGCGGCGGCTCGCCGGCGACGAGAAGAGCTGGGGTTCATCGCTACGACTGCTCGCCGAAATCAATCTCGAGAAGATCCAGGCTGCCATCACGACAGAGCGGCCCGACGTCGCGGTGATCGACTCGATCCAGACGCTTTACTCCGAGGCACTGACGTCGGCACCCGGCTCGGTGGCGCAGGTGCGGGAATGCGCCGCGCAGCTGACCCGGATCGCCAAGCAGCTCGGTACGACCATCATCCTGGTCGGCCACGTGACGAAGGAGGGCACGCTTGCCGGTCCACGCGTGCTCGAGCACATCGTCGACACGGTGCTGTATTTCGAAGGCGATACGCACTCGAGCTACCGGCTGGTGCGCGCGATCAAGAATCGCTTCGGCGCGATCAACGAACTCGGCGTCTTCGCCATGACCGAGCGCGGGCTGAAGGGCGTGTCGAATCCATCGGCGCTGTTTCTGTCGCAGCATGGGCCGGACGGCAAGGGCGGCACGGTACCGGGGTCGTGCGTGCTCGTCACGCAGGAAGGCACGCGGCCGCTGCTCGTCGAGATCCAGGCTCTGGTCGACAACGCGCACAACCCGAATCCGCGGCGGTTGTCCGTCGGGCTCGAGCAGAACCGCCTGGCGCTATTGCTGGCCGTGTTGCATCGGCATGCCGGCATCGCGTGCTACGACCAGGACGTGTTCGTCAATGCGGTCGGCGGCGTCAAGATCGTAGAGCCGGCGGCCGATCTGGCCGTGCTCTGCGCAATCCAGTCGTCGCTGCGCGGCAAGCCGATGCCGCGCGGTATGGTGGTGTTCGGCGAGGTCGGACTGGCGGGAGAGATCAGGCCTGCGCCACGCGGCCAGGAGCGACTGCGCGAGGCGGCCAAGCTCGGCTTCGGGACCGCGCTGGTGCCGAGCGCGAATGCGCCGAAAGGACGCGGCTCGAAGATCGAGGGGATGGAGATCATCGCGGTGTCGCGGATCGACGAGGCGCTGGACGCGTTGCGGGGTAGTTGACGGCATGCTGCTGTTCGTTCGCTGCCGAACAGACGGCCGCCGCTCGATTCGACGAGCATCGGATTCTGGACGGCACACTCGTATTCCTCTTCCCGAGTCTTCGTATCGAAGGCGGATCGTCGCGATCGTCCCCACTGGCCGAATGGCATCCATGAAGATCCTCATAGCCGTCGACGCTTCGCCCAATGCCCTGCGCGCGGTCGCTTATGCGGCGGACCTGCTTCGGCAGATGGCCTCGGGTAGCGGCGCCGTCACGTTGATCAATGTCCACGACGATATCGGTTATCGCTATGCGGAAACGTTCGTCGGTCGCGACGCTGTTGCTCAGTACCTGCGGGATCTGGCGCTGGAGGAACTGAAGGGCGGAGAGAGGATCCTCGCCGAGGCCGGTATTCCTTGTCGCACCGAGATCCGGACAGGACACGTCGCGCACGAGATCGTCGACTTTGCGGCGGCAGGCGGTTTCGACCTGATCGTGCTCGGCGCGAAAGGCCGTAGCGCCCTCGCCGATCTGCTGCTCGGTTCGGTCGCGCAGCGCGTTCTTGCGACCGCCGCGCAGTCGGTGTTGCTGGTCCGCTAGCCATGCAGCGGCCATGAGCGATCGCTGGTCATGAAGGAGATGTTGAAGAAGCCGTTGCAACGAAGATGACGGCGGCGACTCGTGGCCCGGTGGAGCGCGGCACGCAGCGCCTTCGGGCCGATTCGATGCAGGCGGCGGAAGTCGCGACGCTGCTGGCGACGGACAGCGTCCGTGGATTGTCGGCGCGCGAGGCGGCGCTCCGGTCGGCGCGCGACGGACCGAATGCCCTTCGCTCGGCGCCGCGGACTCCGGCGTGGCGACGGATGGTTTCGCAGTTCCAGGATCCGCTCACCGGTCTCCTGCTCGTCGCGATCGGCATCGCATGCGCGGCGTGGACGCTAGACGGCGCCGACGGATGGCCGATCGACGCCGTGGTCATCGCGGTCGTCGTCACGTTGAACGCTGTTCTCGGTTTCGTGCAGGAAGCGAAGGCGCAGACCGCTGTCGATGCGCTGGGCCGGATGACTGCCGTCCTGTCGAGCATCGTGCGCGACGGCATCGTGCTGCGGGTGCCCAGCATAGAGATCGTGTCCGGCGACCTGCTACTCCTCGGCGAGGGCGACGCGGTGGGCGCGGACGCGCGTCTCGTCGATGCCGCCTCGCTGCGGATCGTCGAAGCATCGTTGACCGGAGAAAGTCTCCCGGTGCTCAAGGACTGTGCTCCGCTGTCGGGCAAGACCCCTCTTGCCGATCGCCGGGGCATGGTGTTCAAGGGAACGGCCGTGACACAGGGGACCGGCCGTGCGCTGGTCACCGCCATCGGCATGAATACCGAGATCGGCTCGATCGCGACCCTGCTCGCCGCCACCGCCGACGCGCCGACGCCGCTGCAAAAGGAAATCGCGCACGTGGGTCGTGTCCTCGGCGCTGCCGTGATCGTGATCGCCATCGTCGTCGTGGCGACGATCGTCGTGCTCGCGCAGATCCGTACCGCAAACGCATTCGTCGAGGTCCTGCTGCTGGGCGTGTCGCTGGCCGTCGCGGCCGTTCCCGAAGGACTGTCCGCGATCATGTCTCTGGTGCTCGCCCTAGGTGTCCAGCGGATGGCGCGGCACCATGCCATCGTCAAGAAGCTGTCGTCGGTCGAGACGCTCGGATCGGCATCGGTCATCTGTACCGACAAGACGGGAACGCTGACCCGGTCCGAGATGACGATCGAGCGCGTCGCGACGGCATCGGGCGCGAGCGAGGTCACGGGCGTCGGCTACGCACCGGATGGAGCCGTGCGGCCTGCGGGAACCGCGGTAGCTGATTCATCGGTCGATTTCGAGAATCTCCTCGTCCTCGGCGGCGGAAGCCTGGCGGGCAATGCCGCGTTGCGACAGGCCGCGAACGGCGACTGGACGATCCAGGGCGATCCGACCGAAGCTGCCTTCCTGGTGGCGGAAAGCAAGCTGGGAAGCACCGCGACGAGGACGGCCCGCTACGAGCGCGTCCGCGAGCTACCGTTCACGTCGCTACGCAAGATGATGTCCGTCATCGAGCGGGACCATGATCGGAACGATGCGCCGGTTCTCTTCAGCAAAGGGGCGCCCGACGTCCTCCTGCGCCACTGCACGCAGGTGCAGGTCGGGACGGCCGTCGTCCCGTTGGACGCCGTCAACCGGGCGAGGATTCTGTCGGAGGTCGACACGATGTCCGATGCGGCGCTGCGTACCCTGGGCGTCGCCTATCGGGCGCTCGATGCCATCGAGGCCGACCATGGGGACCAGTCCCTGGAAAGTGGTCTTGTCTATGCAGGGACCGTCGGCATGATCGATCCGCCTCGCGCGGAAGCCGGTGCCGCGATTCGCAGGGCGCGCCGGGCCGGCATTCGCGTCGTGATGATCACCGGGGATCACCCGCGTACCGCGGCGCGCATCGCAGCCGATCTCGAGATCGTCGAACCTGGAACGCCGGCATTGACCGGAACGGATCTCGACGCGCTCAGCGACGCCGGCTTCGCCGCCGCAGTGCGCTGCAACGCCGTGTTCGCACGAGTCGCCCCTTCGCACAAGTTGCGAATCGTGAGGGCGCTTCAGGCAGATGGCAGCGTCGTCGCGATGACGGGCGACGGCGTCAACGACGCGCCGGCACTCAAGGCAGCCGACATCGGTGTCGCGATGGGCATGACGGGGACGGAAGTCACCAGAGAGGCCGCGAAGATGATCCTGGCGGACGACAACTTCGCCACGATCGTCGAAGCCGTTCGCGAGGGTCGCGGAATCCTGGACAACATCCGCAAGTTCCTCCGCTATCTGCTGGCATCGAACATGGGCGAGGTCCTGACGGTCTTCCTGGGCGTCGTGGCTTCAGGCTTGCTGGGACTCCACCGAAGCGACGGTCTTCCGGCACTTCCACTGCTAGCGACACAGTTGCTGTGGATCAACCTGATCACCGATTCGGCACCGGCACTCGCGATGGGAATCGATCCGCCTGCCGGCGACCTGATGACGCGGCGGCCACGCGGGATCGATGATCGGCTGATCGATCGCAGGATGTGGGCCTATGTCTTCCAGATCGGCTTCGTGACCGCCTTCGTGACCTTGCTGACGATGGACTACTACCTGCCGGGCGGGCTGATCGAAGGAACCAGCGACCTCACGACCGCGCGGACTGCGGGATTCACGGTTCTCGTGCTGGCGAGCCTGTTCACCTGTTTCGGCGCGCGGTCCGATGTCACGAGTGCATTCGCCAATCTCTTGGTCAACAAGTGGCTGTGGGGTGCGGTCGTCGCGTCCGCCGCCATGCAGGTCGCGGTCGTGCATGTCGGCTTCCTCAACGTCGCGTTCGGGACCGCACCGCTCGCATGGGAGCAATGGGTGATGTGCTGCGGGATGGCGAGCCTGGTTCTCTGGTACAGCGAAGCGGTCAAGCTGCTCGTCCGCTTTCGGAGAGGGATGGCTGCTGCTGCCGAGCATCTGTCCGGAGTGCGCGTGGCATGAGGTCGAGACCTGTGATGGTTTTTTCACCGGGGGCACCTCAGGGACTGCCGCTTCGATGACGTGGCGCGCCCGCAGGGATCCCTGTCGCGTGAGCGCGAGGGCTTCCGCTAACGGTCGCGCAGCACCTCGATCAGTCGATCCGCTGCGCGGTGTCCGCCGATGACCGCCGCCTCGAGCGTCGCCGGGTAATGCGTCAGCACGTCCGCTTCGCTGACGTAGTCGCCGGCGAGCACCAGCCGCGGATGCGGCGTCGTGATGTCCGGCCGGATCAGCGACGGGGTGCATGCGAAAGTCGCGCGCTTCTCGACAATGATCCGCGAGCCGATCGGTCGGCTCGGCATGTCGCACTGCGTCGCCATCTGGCTCGCGACCGCGGCGACCAGCGCTGGATTCTCGAGTTCCCGATGTGCGCCGTCGGCGCTGATGACGACTGCGATCAGCCCCATGCCCGCAGCGGGATCGGGCGCATGCGGCGCCGCTTCGAGGCGCTCGGAGCGATCGAACGCCCATTGACCGTAGTGGTCGACATGCGGCGCCGACTCCAGCGCCAGCATCCGGGCGGGCCATCGCGGCGGGTCGCGATACAACAGGTAGATCGTCACGATCGGCTGGTAATGCATCGCCTCGCAGGCCGCGACCAGCGCACGGTAGCGGGCGTCGCGCAGTGCCATCGGTGCAACCAGTCGCGCTGCCTCTGCCGGCGGGGTGGCGATCACGACGGCGTCGTAGCGTTCCGCCGGCTCGATCGCTGTCGCCGAGCCCGCTGCGATACGCACGTCGTCGTCGTCCACCAGCAGGTTCTGGATCCGCTCGCCGGTTCGGATTCGGGACGGAGCAGGCGACGACCGCTGCAGATACCTTGCAGCCGCGTCGGGTAGCAAGCCACCGAGGTCGGTACGCGGCAGCAGCAGGTCGGAGTCGCGCGCCGCGCCGCCGAGGCTGTCACGCAAAACGTTGAGGAACACCTGGGCCGACGCTGTCCCGATCGGCGTGTTCAGTGCCGCGATGCAAAGCGGCTCCCACAGCCTGTGGGTCAGCAGCACCGGTTGTTGCCACGCGGTCAGCAGCGCCGCGACCGTGCAGTCTTCTGTCAACGCCCAGTCCTGCCTGCGAGCGCGCAGCATGAAGCTCGCGATCGCCCACCGTTCGTCGATGCCGAGCCCGCGCGCCGTGACGATCATCGCGACCAGATGCCAGGGCGCGGATTGCTTCGACGCCTTCAGCGACAGGCCCTTCGCGCCGACCAGATGCAGCGGCGTGCGTTCGAACGCGGTATCGAGATCCACGCCCAGTTTGCGTAGCAGCGAAAGCGTCTCGCGGTACGCGCCGATCAGGATGTGCTGGCCGTTGTCGAGCATGACCTCGCGGCCGTCGTCGGTCGTCCACGGCACGCGTCGCGCGCGGCCACCGAGCGTCTTCGCCGCCTCGAACAGCGTGCACGCGATCCCCGCTCCCGACAGTCGGGTCGCCGCGGCGAGTCCCGCCCAGCCGCCGCCGATTACCGCGACCCGTGTACCCGAAGGGGAGTCAGGCACGTTCGATCACGATCGGGTACCGACCCAGGTACGCCACGCGATCCACAGCTTGCGGACCGGCGTCAGCGCGATCCGCTGGTCGAGCACGGCGAAGTCGGCGCGTTCGATCTCGTCGAGCAGCGTGCGATAGATCGCACCCATGATCAGGCCGGTCCGCTGGACGCGCCGGTCGACCGGCGGCAGCAATGCCAGCGCCTCGACGTAGATTTTCTTCGCACGCTCGGCCTGGAAGCGCATCAGTTCGATGAACTGCGGGCTGCTGCGACCGTTCAGAAGGTCCGCGGCCGGGACGTTGAAGCGCTTGAGCTCGTCGACCGGAAGGTAGATGCGCCCGATCCGCGCGTCCTCGCCGACGTCGCGGATGATGTTGATCAGCTGCACCGCGAGACCCATCTTCTCCGCATAGGCCTCCGAGCCGGGATCGACCGCGCCGAAGATGTTCGACGACAGCTGGCCGACGACGCCGGCGACGTGATGGCAGTAATGGGCGAGGCCGACGAAGTCGAGGTAGCGCGACTGATGGAGGTCCATCTCCATGCCGGCGATGATCTCGAGCAGGCGATTCTTCGTGATCCTGAACGGCGCCAGATGCGGCGCCAGGGCGCGTGTCACCGGATGGGTCGGCGCACCTTCGTAGAGGCGTTCGATCTCCTCGCGCCACCACTGCAGCGTGCGGGCCGCCAGCGACGGGTCGGTGCTTTCGTCGACCACGTCGTCGACCTCGCGGCAGAACGCGTACAACGCGGTGATGGCCGCTCGGCGGGGCGGCGGCAGGAACAGGAAGGCGTAGTAGAAGCTCGAGCCGCTCCGGGCCGCCTTCTCCTGGCAATAGGCTTCGGGCGTCATCGGTCGATCGCCGCATGGGGAAGGGCACGTGCGCTTCGTGTCCGCCGCATCGTCAACGCCCGCAGCACGATCAGCGCGCCGTCGGTGCGGGTGAGCACCGGACGATGGTCGAAGACGTCGTAGTCGACGCGCTCGATGCGCTCGAGGATGCGGAGTCCGCCCTGGACGATCATCCGCAGCTCGAAGCCGATGCGTCCCTTCAGCGTGATCGCCAGCGGTGCGCCTTCGAGCATCATCGCGCGGGTGCGGTCGACCTCGTGACGCATCAGGCGCTTCCACGCTTCGGTATCGATCAGCGAGGCGGGACTCCGCATCAGCGCCTCTTGCGGGACGCCGAAGCGAGCGAGGTCGGACAGCGGCAGATAGATGCGGTCCTTCAGGCGGTCGACGGCGACGTCCTGCCAGAAGTTGATCCACTGCAATGCGGTGCAGATGTGGTCCGCCCACGTCCGGTGGATCTCGGTGTCGGCGCTGTAGAGGACCAGCAGCAGGCGCCCCACCGGATTCGCCGAGCGACGGCAGTAGTCGAGCAGGTGCGCGTCGTCCTCGTAGCGCGTCACGACGCAATCCTGCGAGAAGGCGGACAGCAGGTCGCGGAACGACTGGATCGGCAGTCCGTGTGCGCGGATCTCGTGCGCGAGCGCGTCGAACATCGCGCCCGACGGTTCCTTCAGCGGGCCGTGTCCCGCATCGATGCGCTGCAACTGCGCGTCGAACGCGGCCAGCGCGGCACGGCGCTCATCGGAGGTCGCATCGCCTTCGTCGGCGAGATCGTCCGCCTGGCGCGCGAAACGATAGATCGCCTCGACCGGCTTGCGCAGGCTGGCCGGCAACAGCAGCGACGCGACGGGGAAATTCTCGTAATGATCGACCGGCATGAAGGAGCGAGGCGCTGATGCGACGAAGCGCGGCAGTATAGAAGCGAACCCGTGATCGTGGCGGAGGCAGAGACGTGTCGAAAAACCCGGAATGGCCATCACGTATAATTCGCCGCCGAGTCACATCGGGATCGGCTGATGGTGTGCACGCGGCACCGTGCTTCCCGGTGCCGCGGCGGCGTCACCGCGAGGGTGGCGAAATTGGTAGACGCACCAGGTTTAGGTCCTGACGCCAGCAATGGTGTAGGGGTTCGAGTCCCCTCCCTCGCACCAGTCCAAGCAAGTATGCAGGTCTCGGTTCGCTCCGGCGGACGAGTCGCGTCGGCGGCGCGTATCGACCGAGCGGGTCGCGGGAAGCCGGAGATCTACGAAGCGATGGTTCACGCCGACGCGAGTCATTCAATCTGAACACGGAATCAACATGCAAGTAGAGAACCTCGGCAAGCTCGAACGTCGTCTTCATATCTCGGTGCCGGTCGACGAGATCGAGAAGGAAGTCGATTCGCGCCTCAAGCGCCTGGCGCGCACGGTCAAGATGGCCGGTTTCAGGCCCGGCAAGGTGCCGATGAAGATCGTGTCGGCGCAATACGGCTTCAAGGTGCACAACGAAGTGCTCAACGAGAAGATCGGCGGCGCCTTCAACAGGGCGGTCCAGGAGAATCAGTTGCGCGTGGCCGGTTCGCCCAACATCACGGCGGCCCAGAGCGGCGAAGGGGATACCGCGGTGTCGTTCGACGCGACTTTCGAGATCTATCCCGAAGTGACGATCACCGCACTCGAGAACGCCGAGGTCACGCGTGCGAAGACCGGCGTCGACGAGGCGGCCGTCGACAAGACGATCGAGATCCTCCGCCAGCAGCGCAGCCATTTCCATTCGAAGGCCGCGCACGGACATCACGACGGCCACGCCGCTCCGGCGGATACCCCGGCGACTGCCCAACCCGGTGACCGCGTGACGGTCGACTTTGTCGGCAAGATCGACGGTGAGGCGTTCGAAGGCGGCAGTGGGCAGGACTTCGCATTCGTCCTCGGCGAGGGCCGGATGCTGCCGGAATTCGAGACCGCGGCCACCGGGCTCGCAGCCGGCGAGACGAAGTCTTTCGACCTGCGCTTCCCCGACGACTATCACGGTGCGGCCGTGGCCGGAAAGACCGCGCAGTTCGAACTCACGGTAAAGGATGTCGAATGGGTGCATGTGCCGCCGATCGACGAGGAGTTCGCGCGTTCGCTCGGCGTCGCCGATGGCGACCTCGACAAGATGCGCGTCGACGTGCGCGCCAACCTCGATCGCGAAGTCCGCAAGCGTTTGCAGGCGCGCACCAAGGACAGCGTGATGAACGCGTTGCTCGCGTCGGCCCAGATGGACGTGCCGAAGGCGCTGATCGACGCGGAGACCGAGCGCCTGATCCAGAACGCCGGCGAAGAGATGCGTCGTCGTGGCATGAGTATCGACAGCATGCCGCTGACGTCCGAGCTGTTCTCGGCGCAGGCCGAGCGCCGCGTGCGGCTCGGTCTCGTGCTGGCCGAACTGGTGAAGAACGAAGAACTGCAGGCGCGACCCGATCAAATCAAGGCCCATATCGAGGATCTTGCGCAGAGCTACGAGAAGCCGGCCGAAGTCGTCCGCTGGTATTTCGCCGACCGCAGTCGCCTCGGCGAAGTCGAGGCTCTTGTGCTCGAGGAAAACGTCGTCAACTTCGTGCTCGGCAAGGCGCGCGTCAGCGAGATCGACGTACCCTTCGACGAACTGATGAGCAACGCGTAATCGGGGGCACCGGCCGCCCGCCGGTTACGAGACCCCAATCATTCAGCAAGGACAGCGATTCATGAGCAGCCCCCACGGATTCAGCGCGAACGAGCCGACCGGACTCGGGATGGTTCCCATCGTCATCGAGCAGTCGGGCCGCGGCGAACGCGCCTACGACATCTACTCGCGGCTGCTGAAGGAGCGGATCATCTTCCTGGTCGGCCCGGTGAACGATCAGACGGCCAATCTCGTCGTCGCGCAGTTGCTGTTCCTCGAGTCCGAGAACCCGGATAAGGACATCTCGCTGTACATCAACTCGCCGGGCGGGTCGGTGTATTCGGGCCTCGCGATCTACGACACGATGCAGTTCATCAAGCCGGACGTGTCGACGCTGTGCACCGGCATGGCCGCGAGCATGGGATCGTTCCTGCTGATGGCCGGCGCCAAGGGCAAGCGCTTCTCGCTGCCTAATTCGCGGATCATGATCCACCAGCCTTCCGGCGGCTCTCAGGGCATGGCGGCCGACATCGAGATCCAGGCGAAGGAGATCCTGTATCTTCGTGAGCGGCTCAACCAGATCTATTCGGAACGCACCGGCCAGCCGATGGAACGCATCGAGCGCGACACCGACCGCGATACGTTCATGTCGCCTGAGCAGGCCAAGCAATACGGGCTGATCGACGAGGTCCTAAGCACCCGCGTCACCGAGACCTGAAGCGGGGCGCCGTTCCGTCGGGCGCACGCGGCGGGAGGGTGTCGTTCGGTCCGAGAGGGCTGCTTCGAAAACCACGGTATAGTTGGTTAGAGTTCAACGCGTAGCGGGGCGAAAGCAGCATGTCGGAGAAAAAAGGTTCGAGCGGCGAGAAGCTACTCTATTGCTCGTTCTGCGGGAAGAGTCAGCACGAGGTCAAGAAGCTCATCGCGGGCCCGTCGGTCTTCATCTGCGACGAGTGCATCGACTTGTGCAACGACATCATTCGTGACGAGGCCGCGCAGGCCGATCCTTCCGGAACGATCACGCGCTCCGACCTGCCGACCCCGCAGGAGATCGGCGACATCCTCGACCAGTACGTGATCGGTCAGGAAACCGCGAAGCGCATCCTCGCCGTCGCCGTCTACAACCATTACAAGCGCCTGAAGCACATGTCCAAGAAGGACGATGTGGAGCTGGCGAAGAGCAACATACTTCTGGTGGGTCCTACGGGGTCGGGCAAGACGCTGCTCGCGCAGACGCTGGCGCGGCTGCTGAACGTCCCGTTCGTGATCGCCGATGCGACCACGCTGACCGAGGCCGGCTATGTCGGCGAGGATGTCGAGAACATCATCCAGAAGCTGTTGCAGAACTGCAATTACGAAGTCGAGAAGGCGCAGAAGGGCATCGTCTACATCGACGAGATCGACAAGATCTCGCGCAAGTCGGACAACCCGTCGATCACCCGCGATGTCAGCGGCGAAGGCGTGCAGCAGGCCTTGCTGAAGCTGGTCGAAGGGACGCTCGCTTCGGTGCCGCCACAAGGTGGTCACAAGCATCCCAATCAGGACTTCGTCCAGATCGACACGACCAACATCCTGTTCATCTGCGGTGGTGCGTTCGACGGCCTCGAGAAGATCATCCGTAATCGTTCGGAGCGCAGCGGCATCGGTTTCGGCGCCGAGGTCAAGAGCCAGTCCGATCGCGCGGTCGGCGACGTGCTGCGCGAGGTCGAGCCCGAAGATCTGATCAAGTTCGGACTCATTCCTGAACTCGTCGGACGGTTGCCGGTCGTCGCCACGCTGAACGAGCTGAATGAAGAGGCGCTGATCCAGATCCTCGTCGAGCCGAAGAACGCGCTGGTCAAGCAGTACCAGAAGCTGCTTGCCATGGAAGGCGTCGAACTCGAGATCCGGCCGGCCGCGCTACTCGCGATCGCCAAGAAGGCGCTCAAGCGCAAGACCGGTGCCCGCGGCCTGCGGTCGATGCTCGAGCACGCGCTGCTCGACGTGATGTTCGAGCTGCCGAGCTCGAAGGGTGTGGTTCGCGTCGTGCTAGACGAGAACCAGATCAACGGCGGCGTGAAGCCGCTGCTGATCTACGGCGACCAGCCGAAGGTTGCGGGTCTGAGCTGACCGGCGCGCCGACTTTTAGCGGACGCGGTACAGTCCGGCGCAGTTTGGACGATCGTCGAGGGGCCGTCGGCAACGACGGCGGGAGCGGTACCGATCGAGTCGGCATCCATCGAAAAGCCGTTCATGCCGGGTTCGACGAACCTCATGCGTGAGCGGCTTTTTGTTTGATGCTTGCGTTCGCCCGGCAATACGACGCACGCCCCGACGTGCCCTTGCAACCGGCAAGCTTGTCATTATCTACGGCGAGTTCGTATTGAAAGGAACATCATGGCCTTGAGCACTAGTTTGTCGGACGAACGCATCCAGCTTCCGCTGCTGCCGCTTCGCGACGTGGTGATTTTTCCGCATATGGTGATCCCGTTGTTCGTGGGTCGCCCGAAGTCGATCAAGGCTCTCGAGACTGCGATGGAAGCGGGCAAGAGCATCATGCTCGTCGCTCAGAAGACCGCTTCGAAGGATGAGCCGTCGCCCGAGGACATCTACGAGATCGGCTGCGTCTCCAACATCCTGCAGATGCTGAAGCTGCCCGACGGCACCGTGAAGGTGCTCGTCGAAGGCGCCCAGCGTGCCCGCATCCACAAGATCGAAGAGCTCGATACGCACTTCGTCTGCGACCTGACGCCGGTCGCGCCCGACGAAGAGGCCAACGCCGAACTCGAGGCGATGCGCCGCGCGATCGTCCAGCAGTTCGATCAGTACGTGAAGCTCAACAAGAAGATCCCGCCCGAGATCCTGACATCGCTGTCGGGCATCGACGATTCGGGGCGTCTCGCAGACACCATCGCCGCGCATCTGCCGCTCAAGCTCGAGCAGAAGCAGGCCGTGCTGGAGATGTTCAAGGTCTCCGAGCGTCTCGAGCATCTGCTCACGCAACTCGAGACCGAACTCGACATCCTGCAGGTCGAAAAGCGCATCCGTGGCCGCGTCAAGCGCCAGATGGAGAAGAGCCAGCGCGAGTACTACCTGAACGAGCAAGTCAAGGCGATCCAGAAGGAACTCGGTGAAGGCGAGGACGGTGCAGAGATCGAGGAACTCGAGAAGAAGCTCAAGGCTGCGCGTCTGCCGAAGGAAGCCAAGACCAAGGCCGATGCAGAGCTGAAAAAGCTCAAGCTGATGTCGCCGATGTCGGCCGAAGCCACCGTCGTGCGCAACTATCTCGACACGTTGATCGGTCTGCCGTGGAAAAAGAAGAGCAAAGTCACCAGCGACCTGAAGCGCGCCGAAGAAGTGCTCGACGAGGACCACTTCGGCCTCGACAAGGTCAAGGAACGGATCCTCGAGTATCTCGCGGTCCAGCAGCGCGTCGACAAGCTGAAGGCGCCGATCCTGTGCCTGGTCGGTCCTCCCGGAGTCGGCAAGACCTCGCTCGGCCAGTCGATCGCCCGCGCCACGAACCGCAAGTTCGT
>JBDTIS010000124.1:0-7287 GCA_039936235.1 Burkholderiaceae bacterium
CGAGGCGCTGTCGTTTGAATACAATGTCGTCGGTCCATGGAGTAAACCCGAAGTCACCAAGATCGATCGCAACGGCAAGGAGACGCCGGTGGCTCCGCGCAACACGACCGCCACCGGCGACGACAAGCCCGCGCCCATCCACGACGAATGAGCCTGCTCCGCAATCGATGACCGAATCCGCCCGCTCCGATCATCTCCGCATCGCCGCCATCCAGATGGTGTCGGGGGTCTCGGTTTCCGAGAATCTCGCGGCGGCCGGTCGGCTGATCGACGAGGCCGCGGCCGACGGGGCGCAGCTGATCGCGTTGCCCGAATACTTCTGCCTGATGGGCCGCAACGACACCGACAAGGTCGACGTGCGCGAACAGCCCGGCCGCGGCCCGATCCAGGCCTTCCTGGCTGCGGCGGCGGCGCGGCACCGCGTGTGGCTGGTCGGCGGCACTTTGCCGGTCGCGCTGCAGGGGGTGTCCGACCGGATCGGCAACACGACCTTCGTCTACGCGCCCGACGGCTCGGTCGCGGCACGCTACGACAAGATCCACCTGTTCGGCTTCACGAAGGGCGACGAGCACTACGACGAGTCGCGGACCATCGCCGCCGGCGCGGAGCCGGTCTCGTTCGAGGCCACGCTCGGCGACCAGCCGATCCGCGTCGGCTTGTCGATCTGCTACGACCTGCGCTTCCCCGAGTTGTACCGTGGTTTCGCGGCCGCAGGAATCCCCGACCTGTTGATCGTGCCGGCCGCCTTCACATACACCACCGGCTCGGCGCACTGGGAGATCCTGCTGCGGGCCCGCGCGATCGAGAACCAGTGCTACGTGCTAGCTCCGGCGCAGGGCGGCCGGCACGAGAACGGCCGCCGTACCTGGGGCCACAGCATGCTGATCGACCCGTGGGGCGAGATCGTCGCCGGACGCGATGAAGGCGAAGGCGTCGTCATCGGCCACATCGATCCGATGCGACTTGCCGAGGTGCGCGAGACTCTGCCCGCGCTGAAACACCGCGTCCTTTGAATCGAGGCAAGGAAACCATCATGAAGTTGATCGAACCCCACATCGCCGCGCTGTCCACCGCCAGGGACTGGTTTCTCGGTCGCTACGGTCTGACCGAACTCGACATCACCGCGGCGTTGAACGAGATCTTCCAGCATCGCGTCGACTATGCCGACCTCTACTTCCAGTACGCGCGGTCGGAGTCGTGGAGCCTCGAGGAGGGCCAGGTCAAGTCCGGCAGCTTCGACATCGAGGAAGGCGTCGGCGTGCGGGCGGTCACCGGCGAGAAGCAGGCGTTCTCGTATTCTGACGATATCAGCCGCGAGGCCCTGATGACGGCGGCCCGCGCGACGCGCGGCATCGCGCGCACCGGTGTCCGCAAGGGTGCCGCCGCGCAGCCGACGTCGACGACGAAGAAGCGCAGCCGCGGCGCGCTGTACGCGCCGATGGATCCACTCGCGACGATGGAGCCGGCCGAGAAGGTCGCGCTGCTCGAGCGCCTCGAGAAGCTCGCCCGCGCGCGCGACCCGCGGATCACGCACGTGATGGCGAACCTCGCCGGCACCTACGAAGTCGTGATGGTCGCCGCTTCGTCACGCTTCGCGAGCGATGTGCTCGCCGCCGACATCCGGCCGTTGGTGCGGCTGTCGCTGACGGTGATCGCCGAGCAGGACGGTCGTCGTGAGCAGGGCTTCGCCGGCGGAGGCGGCCGCTTCGGCTACGCGTTCTTCGATCAATCGAAGCTCGAACTGTATGCGAACGAGGCGGTCGACCAGGCACTCGTCAACCTCGACGCGCGTCCGGCTCCGGCAGGCTCGATGACCGTCGTGCTCGGACCCGGCTGGCCCGGCGTGCTGCTGCACGAGGCGATCGGCCACGGGCTCGAAGGCGACTTCAACCGCAAGGGCTCGTCGGCGTTCTCGGGTCGCATCGGCGAACGGGTCGCGGCCAAAGGCGTCACGATCGTCGACGACGGCACGTTGCCTGACCGCCGCGGTTCGCTGAACATCGACGACGAAGGCAATTCGACGCAGTGCACGACGCTGATCGAGGACGGCATCCTCGTCGGCTACATGCAGGACACGCTGAACGCGCGGCTGATGAAGACCGCGGTCACCGGCAACGGCCGGCGCGAGTCGTACGCGAGCCTGCCGATGCCGCGGATGACCAACACCTACATGCTGAACGGCACGAGGGACCCGAAGGAGATCATCGCGTCGGTGCAGGACGGCCTGTACGCGGTCAACTTCGGCGGCGGCCAGGTCGATATCACGAACGGCAAGTTCGTGTTCACGGCGACCGAGGCATGGCGCATCGAGAACGGCAAGGTCACCCATCCGGTCAAGGGCGCGACGCTGATCGGCAACGGACCCGATGCGCTGACACGCGTGTCGATGATCGGCAACGACATGGCGCTCGACGGCGGCGTGGGCACCTGCGGCAAGGAAGGCCAGAGCATCCCGGTCGGCCTGGGCCAGCCCACGTTGCGGATCGATGGACTGACGGTCGGCGGCACCGCGTAGTCGCCGCCGTGGGCCGCGGACTTCCTGCCGCGGCCCGCCGCACGAACGGACGCTGACCGATGCGCTTCGTGCCGTCGAGCCCGACAACGCACGCGTTCAGGCGTCTCACGAGGGGCGACGCCAGCCATCCGACGAAGAAGAAGGAACGCGATGCGCGCGTCGACTTCTTCCGCGGCTTGGCGCTGTGGTTCATCTTTCTCGACCACGTGCCGTCGAACACGATCGGCCAGTTCACGCTGCGCAACTTCGGATTCTCGGACGCGACCGAGATCTTCGTCTTCATCTCCGGGTACTCGGCGGCCATCGCCTACGGCCGTTCCGAACGCAAGCTCGGCTTCGTCTACATGACGGCCCACGTGTGGCGGCGCTGCTGGCAGCTGTACGTCGCGCACCTGATCCTTTTCATCTTCTACACCGCGCAGATCGCATGGATCGCGGAGCGCTTCTCGAACTCGATGTACATCGAGGAACTGAACATCACGCGCTTCCTCGAGGCGCCGCACATCGCGCTGCTCGAGGCGCTGACCCTGCGCTTTCGACCGGCCAATCTCGACATCCTGCCGCTGTACATCGTGCTGCTGTTCTTTTTCCCGTTCGTACTGCGCGCGCTGCGCGTCATGCCGCTGGCGACGCTCGCGGCATCGTTCGCGCTGTATCTCGCGGCGCGCTTCATCGGATGGAACCTGCCGACGTCGGTCGAAGGAATCGGCTGGTTCTTCAACCCCTTCGCGTGGCAGCTGCTGTTCTTCGTCGGTGCGCTTTGCGCGATCGCGCCGGATCGCTGGCGGCCGATGATGCGGTGGCGCCGCTGGGCCGGCGTGACGGCCGCGATCTACCTCGTGCTCTCGGCGATCATCGCGAGCAGCTGGCAGATCGCGCCCTTCGGCGAGCTGATCGCTGACTACATGCCGTCCGCCTGGTTCGCGTGGATGTATCCGATCGACAAGACCAACCTGGACGTGCTGCGGCTGGTCCACTTCCTGGCGATGGCCTACCTCTGCGCGCACTTCGTGCCGACCTCGGCACGCTTTCTGCAACGCTGGTGGGCACGACCGCTGATCGCGTGTGGCAAGCAGTCGCTGTACGTGTTCTGCCTGGGCATCTTCCTGTCGTTCGCCGCGCACTTCGCGCTGGTGGAGTTCAACGCGCGACTGCCGATGCAGATCGGCGTCAGCGTCGCAGGTGTCGGGCTGATGACGGCTCTCGCCGCTCTGATGAACTGGTACCGCAGGCGAGAAGCGGCCGGCGGCGTGCGCACGTCGACGCGCACAGTCAACGGCTGAACCATGGCGAAACATCCCACCTGCTCTGAACTGCCGCAAGCGCCGACCTTCTCATCCCGCGCCATGACCAGACGTCACATCGATCGACACATCCGGGCAGTCGCTGACACGATTGGTCACTTCATGCGCGTCGCAGGCGGCAGGTGGCGAACCGCCATCCTCGTCGCCGCATCGCTCCCGGTGCTCGCCGCCGCGGCCCCGATGTCGAAGGATGCAAGCCCCGAGTCGATCGTGCCGACGCAATGCGAGGTGCCCGACGACACGGCGATGGTGGAGGGACCGCTGCCGCGGCTCGCGCGGAAGATGAAGTCGACCGACCCGCTGACGATTGTGGTGATCGGCTCCGGTTCCGCCGCGGGCAGCGGGACGAGCCGTAAGGATGCGGCGTTCCCGTACCGGCTCGAGACACGCTTCCAGAAGGCGTTCAACAAGCCGAAGACGCGCCTGGTCGTGCTGGCCGAGATGGGTCAGACGGCACCGTCGATGTACGCACGGATCGCGAAGGACATCATCCCGCTGAAGCCGGCGCTGGTGGTCTGGCAGACCGGATCGGCCGACGCCGCACGCGGCACGCCGGTGATGGAGTTCGGCATGGCGCTCGAGCGCGGCATCGGCGAGCTGCGCGACCAGGGCAGCGACGTGCTGCTGATGGACAGCCAGTTCAGCCCGCGCGCATCGCTGCTGGTCAATACCGACGCCTACCGCGAAGCGGTGCGTTGGAACGCGCGCCGCTACGATGTTCCGCTGTTAAAGCGCTACGACACGATGCAGTACTGGTGGTCGCACGACGTCTTCGACCTCGATGCCGAAGGCAAGGCGAACCAGCTCGACAACGCGGACCACATCCACGACTGCGTCGCGGCGCTGCTGGTCCGCGTGATCCAGCGCGGCATCGTGGTCGGAGGGAAGTCTTGACGCGTTCGCTTTTCGCCGTCCTGCTCGTACTGACGCTCATCGCGGCCCCGTTCACCAGCGCATTCGCCGAAAAGTCCGACGCCGTCGCCGACGTCTGCGCAGCGCCCGCGAACCTCGGACGTCTGGCCGACGAACTTCCGAAAACGCGCGCTGCGCTGTGGGCCGGCCGTCCGTTGCGGATCATCGCGCTCGGTTCGTCGTCGACAGCCGGCGCCGGCGCCAGCGCGACGCGTTTCAGCTATCCATCGCGGCTCGCGGTCGAACTCGCCCAGCGCAGGCCGGCGGCCTCTGTCGAGATCATCAACCGCGGTCTCAACGGCGAGGACGCGTGGGAGAACGTTAGGCGGCTCCAGTCGGACGTGATCGATGCGAAACCCGATCTCGTGATCTGGCAGCTGGGGACCAATGCGATCCTGCACGAGCTCGACTATGCGGACTACGACCACGTGGTCCAGGAAGGCATCGACCGGATGCGTGCGGCCCACATCGAGATCCTCCTGATGGACCTGCAGTACGCACCGCGCGTGACCGAGGTGCCCGACCATCAGCGGATGCTCAGGTTCTTCGATGCGATCGGCGCACGCAATCACATCCCGGTCTTCCATCGCTATGCGGTGATGAAACACTGGTCCGACGCGATGCGCGGCGACTATCCGCGGATGCTGTCATCGGACGGACTGCACCTGAACGACACCAGCTACGGCTGCCTCGCGGAGCGCCTCGCGGACGCGATCGTCGGGGACGCGTCCGCCGCCGCGTCGCGCGCGGCGATGATGCATGAACGGCCTGTGCACGGTGCGCACGACACCGGCCGCTGAAAGACGGCGGGTAAACTCCTGCTGTCGCGAAGGCACAGCGTCTCAGGGAGAATCCAGCGATGAGCAAGAGCAAGCGCCCGATCACGATCGACGATCTGTGGTCGATGAAGCGATTCGGCCCCGTGACGGTGTCTCCGGACGGCCGCTGGGCCTGCGCCGCCGTCTCGTCCTACACGATGGAAGGCAACGACGGCAGCGCGCAGTTGTGGCTGTTCGCGACCGACGGCAGTACGCAGCGTCCGTTGACGCGCGGCACCAAGGACGGCGACCCGCAATGGTCGCCCGACGGTCGCTGGATCGCGTTCACTTCACGGCGTCCGGTTGCCGGCGGCGGCGCACTCGAAGAGCAGTCGCAGCTCTACCTGATCGCAGCCGACGGCGGCGAGTCCGTTCGCGCGACCGACCATGCGACCGGCGTCTCCGCGCTGCGCTGGTTCCCCGACAGCACCCGCATCGCGTTCGTGTCGTGGGTCTGGCCCGACGAGAGCGGCGGCGAGGCCCAGGCGAAGCGGATGAAGGCCGAGCGCGACGACAAGGTCAAGGCCTACGTCGTCGAGCGCAACCACTACCGCTACTGGGATCACTGGATGCAGCGCGGGCGCGAACCGCACATCCATGTAGCGACGCTGGCACCTTCGGTGCTCGCGACCGCGACGGTACGCGACCTGTTCGACGGCACTTCGTTCCGGCTGCCGCCGCAGGAGCCCGATGCGACGCTGTTCGACATCAGCCCCGACGGCAAGGAGATCGCGTTCACGCACGACTTCGAACCCGATCCGCGCGCACCGTCGTTCACCGACATCGTGTTGATGGACGTGAAGAAGGGCAAGTGGACGTCGCCGACGCGCACCAGCGGGCGTGCCGAGGAAGCGCCGCGCTATTCACCGGACGGCCGCTGGATCGCAATGTCGTCGTCGGACCTCGCGCGCGCCCATAACGAACAGGCTCGCCTGGCGCTGATCCGTCGCAGCGACCACGCGATCGTCCCGCTGACGTTCGGCTGGGATCGCGGGGTCGGTGCGCCGGTGCGCTGGACGCCGGACTCCAGGCAGATGCTGCTGCTGGCCGAAAACGAAATCGCGCAACCGATCTGGACGATCGCCGCGCCCGAGGCCGATGCGGCCGCACCGGAACCGGCGACCCCGCGCGAACTGTTGCGCGGGCCCCACCACGGCGGCGTCAGCACCGACATCTCGATCAGCGACAACGGATCGACGCTGATCTATGCGCGCTCGTCGCAGACGCACCCGCCGACGCTGTTCGCGAGCGATGCCGACGGCAGCAACGAGCGCGCGATCGAGCGCCTCAACAAGACGATTCTGGACGAGCTCGAACTCGCTGACACACATTCGGTGACGGTCGCCGGCTTCGATGGTGATCCGGTGCAGATGTGGGTCGTCACGCCGCCGGGCTTCGACCTGGACGGCACCGACGGCAAGACCTCGAAGAAACCAGGCAGGCCGGCGAAGCAGTGGCCATTGATGCACAACATCCACGGCGGCCCGCACACTTGCGCGAACGACGGCTGGCACTGGCGGTGGAACACGCAATTGTTCGCCGCACAGGGCACCGTCGTGGCGTCGGTCAACTATCACGGCTCGACCGGCTGGGGGCAGAGCTTCGTCGGTTCGATCAACGGCGACTGGGGCCGCCGGGAACTGGCCGACGTCGACGCCGGTACCGAGTTCCTGCTGCGCACCGGTCGCATCGATCCGCGGCGCGTCACCGCGACCGGAGGCAGCTATGGCGGCTACAT
>JBDTIS010000125.1:0-5924 GCA_039936235.1 Burkholderiaceae bacterium
GCGCAGCGCGTGGGCCAGCAGCAACCGGGCCTTCTCCCAGTCGCGGCGGACGGTACGGGCGGACAGGTCGAGCGCTTCGGCGATCTCCTCGTCGCTCATGCCGCCGAAGTAGCGCATCTCGACCACCCGCGCGAGCCGCGCGTCCATCCGCGCGAGTTCCTCGAGCGCCGCGTGGACGTCGATGATCTCCGCGGCGGCGCCAGGCAAGGTCTCGACGAGATGCGTGTCGAGCGGAACGTGGTCGGCCTCGCCGCCATGCCGTTCGGCAAGCGCCTGTCGCGCCGCATCGACGATGATCGAGCGCATCACGGTGGCCGCGTACGCGAGGAAGTGCGCTCGATCGCCCGGCGTCAGGCTGCCGCGACGGACCAGCTTGAGATAGCACTCGTTCACCAGCGCCGTCGTTTCGAAGGCGTCGTCGCGGATGTTGCGCGACAGTCGTCGATGCGCGATGCCGCGCAATTCGGGATACAGCAGCTTGAAGATCTGGTCGAACGCCGCCGCGTCGCCGTCGCGTGCGCGTTCGATCAGGACCGTGACGTCGCCCATCCGTGTATTCCGTCATTCGAGGAAGCGGCGAGTGTACCGGCGCGCCCGCGCCTTGGTCGCGACCGTGCCGCCATGCCCGCTTCACGTCACCCATGGACACCGTCACGTCGAGCGAGGTGCGCCGCCAGCGACACGACCGGCCCGGTCACGAGGACGGCGATCACCAGCGCGGTGGCCGCCTCGAGGTCGATCGCGAGCACCGCGAACGTCGCGCCGAAGACCGCCTTCGCGAACAGTCCGCCCACGTAACCACGCAGGAAACGCGTCGCGGCAGTCGGCCCGTGCCGTGCATGCTCGACGAGCGTGATGGTGCCGCTGATGATCGGCAGCGACGACAGCAGACCCGCCGCGAAGCTGCCGAGCGTCGACGCGGCCGTCGCCGCAGCGGCGGTCAGCGTGCCGGCCGCTGCTGCGGTGGGTACCACCGAGCCGGTTCGCACCAGCGGCGCTCCCGAGACGCGCGGGACGCGCGGCATGAGGAGCAGCGCGACGACGCAGCTCAGGACGGCCAGCGCGAGGGCCGCTGGCAACGTGCGACTCGCGTGATGCACGGGCCACGCGACGAGCGCAGCACTCGTAAGGCCGCACAGCAGGGCAAGCGCGGCGCCGCCATGGCGCGGTGCCCGCGTGTAGCCGAGCGCGAACGCGGCCAGCATCGCGCAGGCCGCGACGCCCGCCACCGAGGCGTCGGCCGCGAACGCGATGCCCCGGTCGTGCGCGATCCAGGCGAGCGTCGGCGCCGTGACGGTGGGAAGCGCGGCGAGCATTCCTGCCGCCCTCTGCCCCAGATGTCGCGCCGCGCCGAGCAGACCCGCCACGGCCAGCGCCGTCAACACGGCGCCCAGTATCAATTCCATTCGATTCCCCGACGAACCCGGCTTTCGAGTCGCCGTATCGAGGTATACGAGAAAGAACGGTTCAGGCGGACATGGCGGTGGAAGACGACGAAGCCCCCGCTTCGCGACCGGCCGAAAGCGGAGTTGTACGATCGACCCTCTCGAACCGTTCGTTGCCGGAATCACCGTCGATGCAGTCCTACCATTTCGGGGCATTCGTCCTCGATGCCGCTGGAAAACGCCTCCTGCGTGACACCGGAGACCTGGTCGTCATGTCGCCACGGCTATTCGACGCGCTGCATTACTTCGTCGAACGGCCCGATCAGCTTCTCGACAAGGACATGCTGCTGGCGGCATGGTGGCCCGGCCTCGTCGTAGAGGAGAACAGTCTCAGCCAGACCATCTCGGCACTGCGCAGGACGCTCGCTGACGATGCGCAGAACAGCCGCTATATCCAGACCGTTCCGCGCCGCGGCTTCCGCTTCATCGCACGGGTGACTCCATCCGACAGTCCGGTCGCCGAAATCCGCAGCGAGCCGACGATGGAAGCAGCGGTGCAGCAACCAATGATCGTCGAGCCGTCGAAGCCGCGCCGCAGGCTTCTCGCACTGGGTGTCGCGGCCGGCGCGTCGCTGGTCGCGGCGGGCGGTGCGGCGTGGTGGTGGCGCGAGGAACATGCCGCCCGGATGCCGTCGACGTCGGTCTCCCTCGCGGTACTGCCGTTCAGACCGTTGATCCTCGAAGCGCGCGACGAGATGCTCGAGATCGGGATGGCGGACAGCCTCGTCGCCCGGCTGTCGACGTTGCCGGGCGTCGCGGTGCGGTCGATCGGATCGACGCGTCTGTACGCGGGCCCGACCCAGGACCCCATCAAGGCGGCCCGGGAACTGCAGGTGCAGTGGATCGTCGACGGATCGATCCAGCGCTGGGGCGATCAGGTCCGCGTCTCGGCGCGACTGCTGAACGCGGACACCGGCGAAGCCGCGTGGAGCGGGGCGTTCGACGAGCGATTCACCGGCATGTTCGACGTGCAGGACGCGATCTCGAAGCGCGTTGCCGACGTGCTTGCACCCCGCCTGGCCGTGCGCGACCGCATGGGGCTTGCGGACATCGGCGGCACGCGCAACATCGATGCGTACCAGCTCTACCTCGCGGCCCGTCAGCAGGCGCAGGGGATCCGGACGGCGGGCCTGGTTCGCAGCATCGCTCTGTTCGGCAAGGCCATCGCGCTCGATCCGACCTACGCGCTGGCACACGCCGGCATCGCCGAATCGGAGCGACGGATGATCTTCGGTTCGGACGGTGAGCCGCGCGTCGTGTTCGCGGAAGCGGAGCAGAGCGCTGCGCGCAGCATCGAACTCGAGCCGTCGCTCGCCGCCGGATTCGCGAGTGTCGGCTGGAATCTCTATTGGCACGCGTGGGACTGGCAGCGTGCGGAAACCACGTTTCGGCACGCGATCGCGCTGAACCCCAACGAGGTCAATGCGCACTTCGGTCTCGGTCAGTTGCTCGGCACGCTCAAACGATACGACGAGCAATTGTCCGAGATGCGCATCGCACGCGAACTCGATCCGCTGTCGCTGGTTCTCCTCACCCTCGAGAGTGGATCGCTGTTCTTCACCGGCAAGCGCGACGAGGCGTGGCAGCGGCTACAACGGGTTTTCGACATCGAGCCCGACTTCTGGATCGCCCACCTCGCTGCCGGTCAATTCCATCGTGCCGAGAAACGCAACGACCTCGCCATCGACAGCATGGAACGCGCGGATCGCTTCGCGGACGGCAGCTCGCAACCCGCGACGGCGCTTGGCTACGTGCTGGCCAGGACCGGTCAGGTCGAGCGCGCACGCGCGATGGCCGACGGTTTGCGCGACGCGTCGACCCGTCGCTACGTGCCTCCCACGTCCTACGGCCTGATCTACGCGGCGCTCGACGACAAGGAGGCGGCGCTGTCGGCGCTGGAGAAGGCATTCGCGCTGCGCGACGTGCGCATGACCCTGATGAACGACGACGTCCGGTGGTCGTCGCTGAAGGATCAGCCGCGCTATCTCGCGGTGATCGGCCGGATGAAGTTTCCGGCGTGAGCATCGGGACGCCGGCGGCGCGCGGCTCACGGCCGTTCGGGATCCGCTCGACTTCGAGCGTGTTTGCGACGCCGCAAGTCGTTGATCTGTCGGCATTCACAACTTTTCATCGCTGATTCACGACTCGCCAAAGAAACGGACGACGCGAAGCACCACAGTGGCCTCGACGCCAGGGCATCCCGCCCGGCGATCCTCCGGAGACCACCATGCGCCCGTTCAACTGGAAGTCCGCCACCGCCCTCACGCTGACCAGCATGGCGACAGCCGTCGTCATTCAGGCATGCGGCCACGACGATGGTCAGGCCGTCGCCCAGGTCCCACCGTCGGCCGTCGCGCCGGATCCGATCGAAGGAACATTCCAGTCCGAGGTCACGATCAAGGACTGTGTCACGGGCGCGACCGTCACGTCTTTCCGCGGCCTCACCGCGTTTCATCAGGGCGGGACCGCGACGGCCGACAACAACCTGGCGCCGTCGTCCAAAGGAATCGCGCTCGGCACCTGGAAGCGGACTGCGGTCGGCAGCTATACCGTCGGGCTGCGCTTCGCACGCGTTCTGCCCACAGGGGCGATCGGACAGCAGCGCTTCGCGCGTGCGATCACGCTGGCCCCGGATGGCAACACGCTGACCAGTACGTTGTCCGCGCAGATTCTCGACCCGAACGACAACGTCATCCAGTCGATCTGCGGCGTCGAGACCGGCGTGCGTTACTGAGCCGTGGCCGCGATGGATTGGCTTCGCAAGGCATGGCTCACCGGGTGCGCGGCAGCGCTCGTCCTGGTGGCGGCTCGGCGCTGCCGACACGCGGTCGGCGGTGCCGTCGCCGGCTTGCCGATCCTGACGGTACCGACCCTGTTGTGCGTCGCGCATCGCCCAGGGCGGTGCATGCGCGGCGGACGCCGCCTGCGCGATTCTCGCGGCGTTCGCGGTCGGCTATGCGAGGGCCGCGCGACGCACTGGGGTCCTCGGAGCTTCCGGCTGCGCGTTGCTGGCGGCAGCCGCCGTATCGCCGATGCGTGAGCGCCACGAACGCCCAGGTTGCAGGGATCTCGGGGATGTGCGCTTCGCTGCCGGTGATCAGTGGCAGCGTCGTGATCGTCGAGCACCGCGCGGGTGGCGCCGAAGCGGTCGCACGCTTCGTGCGCGGATATGTCGCCAGCCTCTACGGCAGGGCTGTTTTCGGCATGGTGTTCCTATTGGCGGTGCGCAGCGTCAGCAGCGAATTCGCACTGGCGATCGCGACGATCGCGGGCTGCGCGACGAGTTGCCTGCTCGTCGGATCCGGCGGGCACGGTTGCATCAGGCGCTTGACGCCCGTTGCGTACCGCTGTCCGTCCGCCAGTCAGTTCCCAGCCGATCCATGCGTTTCGCCGACAATCTGGACCTCAAAAGCACGCTATCCCTGTGAAATTCGAGGTATGCCTTCTGTCCAGTGGAGAACGACCCGACGTTCTTCCGGTGCGAGACATCGATTCCCATCCTCAATAGCGAAAGTGAATGGGCCACCGGCGAGACGATCAACTCTCCGTTGTTCTCGAATCCGATGAAGCCGCGATCGAATAGATGGTCGATGGTCGGGGTCAGTAGCAGCCCGTTCTCGGCATCGAGGCGTTCGTCGTTGTTCGAGTCACGCCACGGCTTGCAGTGACTTGCCCGAAGGTATTCGATCCGGTCAACGCCGGTCACGCGGCAGCGCTTTTCGATCTGACCGACCTGCTGCTTGAAAATTCCTTGCCCGCGGCGAGCCTGGACCAGCGCGAGACGCGTCGTCTCCTGCATCTTGTCGTCGGACCGAACGATATCTTCCTGATGGTCTTCCCACTCTTGCAGTCCCACCGCGGGCAAGGCGAACGAGGGCTGCTCCTGCAGAACCTGCTGATTCACGATCGCTCGTGCGGTCGGACCCAGCAAGTCGATCAACGCCCCCGCGAATGCGTCCGGCAAGCGCGTCAGGTAGACACTCTGCAGGCCCATGCCGTTGGGCCGCAGCGGGGCATAACGACCGGGTAACAGAGGGGCGAGTACATCCATCACTTCGGATGGTCTCAGGGGCAACGCCAGACGGAAGAACGTCGCGTCTACACGCCAACCGATCTTGTCCCAATAGGCGCCGTGCACGCCGAATTCGATCGGCTTGGGCGCTTCGTAAGCGAACGATCGGACGAGACCGATCGCCGCGACTTGTCCGCCGAAATACGAAAACACGACATCGCCCGGCGCGGTCTCGCGCATTGCCTCATAGAAGGGATTGCGTGCTCCATTACTGTTGACCTTGGGAGACCAGAGATAGCCACCCGCAATCTCGTAGCGGTTGGTCTGGTTCTGATTGACCCACCAGTAGCGCATGCGCCCGCTACTCCGTTCCCTCTGTGGAACCGTGTACCCCGCCAGGGAGCATCCAGCTTGGGTCAATCAGCCTCATGATACGTCGTCGAACATGGAGAAATCCATGGCCTCCG